>NZ_VZQN01000028.1:0-109028 GCF_014397645.1 Paraburkholderia sp. 31.1 | reverse complement strand
CTTTGCTACGCGCTTCTTTCAGACCCCGCCTCACGACGACGCCCTTGCGCTTCGCTAATCCTTCACCACCATCAGGCTGGATAGGGGACTTTCACCCCCGAGCTGTTGAGCATGCTCGGCACACAACGAAAAAGCCCGTCGATGACGGGCTTTTTCATTCATTTCGTAGATTGCTCGATTGAAGGCCGGGCAGGCGGGCCGATCAGAGTCCCGAATAAGCTGGAACTCGTCCATCCGGCCCGTACAGATTCGTCTTGCGCGGCACGTTGACTTGCAGCGCCTTTAGCGCGCGCTCGTTGTAGTCCATCCGCACGCGGATCAGCTCGCCGTTGTTGGTGTTGACGCGCCGCGCGCGATCCGCGGCTTTCTGCAGCAGCTTCCACTGCGTCGCGACGCGCGCGTCGGTGCTGGCCGCGAGCTCCATGCCGGACCAGCCGGTCGGAAAGCCGAGTTCGGCCAGATGCGAGTCGCGCGCGGCTTCGAGCCTCGCGAGCACGCCGATCAGCTCGGTTTTTTTCTCGACGATCGCCGGCAACTGCTCCAGCGGCGAGACCGCCGTCAGCGCTTTGGTTTCGAGAGTGAGGATCGAGGCGAATGCCTCGACGGTCGAATATTCTTCGATCAGGGTAGCAACGAGGACGTCTTTCATATCAACAACTCGCTACGCACACTGGCTCGCGAACGGCGCGCGAACCGGGTTGGTCGGACGCCGCCCGGCAGATCACCGCGCGGCGAAATGCCGATCAGTTGCCGGTCGACGAGGTTTTGTTCTGCAACAGGTCGCGCGCCGTCTGCAGCACGCCGTCGGCGATCTTGCCGGAGTCGATCTGCAGCTTGCCGTCCTTGATCGCCTGTTTGATCGACTCGACGTGCGCGGTGTCGATGTCGGCCGAGCCGGAGGCCGCGAGGCTGCGCAGATGCTGCGACAGACCCGACAGGCTCACGCTCGTTTCGCCCGACGCGCTGCTCGCGGCCGGCGCGGCGGTGCTCGTCGCGCCCTGGGTGGTGCTGGCTGCCGGCGTGGCTTCGTCGCCCTGCTGCGAACGGGACAAAGCGTCTTTCAACGACGGCAGATTTGAAGAGGTGGTGGGATCGACTTTCACGATTGGCTTCCCTAACGATTTGATCCTGATAACGGCAACCGCTGATCAAAACTTTAGCGCAATCGCTCCACACCCGGCTCGCCGCCAGGTGGCCATCTACCCCATTCAATCCCCGTCCGTCTGCCCTGGCCACCGGGGCGCCGACCGTTTCGACGGTGCTCGTTGCCGCCAGCCCGCTCACATCTGGATCTCCACCGTGCCGCCGTCCTTGACGATGCCGGAGATGATCTGGCCGTTGGCGGTCTTCACGCGCACCTGCTGGCCCGGCGACGCGTTGTTCATCGCGCTGCCCTCGGACGAGATCGAGAAACCGTCGCCGGCCGCGATGACCCGCACGGTCTGGCCGAACACCACCGCCGACGCGCTCTTGAGCATGTCGCGGCGCAGCGGCATGCCGCCCGCGATCCGCACGAGCGAGACCGAGCCGACCGCCTGCGACGGGTCGGTGACGATCGCCTGCGGCAGGCCGGTCAGGTCGCCTTCGCGCGCGACGAGGTCGGCGGCCGTGAGCACTTCGCCCGGCGCCATCGCGCGGGCGGCGAGGTAGTAGGTCGCATGCAGCGAGATGCGCGCCTGCAGATAGATGGTCCACGGCCGCTCGCCCGCGCAGCGCACGCCGACCGTCAGCCGGCCCCACAGGCGCGCGCCGGTCGGCATGAACGGTTCGAGCGACGTGCACGCGGCGAGGCCGCGCGGAAACGCGGACGCGACAGTGATGTCGGCCTTGCCGGGCAGGCCGACGGCCTGCTGTTGCAGGAACGCGAGCGCGCTCGCGTGAATCGCTTCCGGGTCCTGCTGGCCTGGCAGCGGCGCGGCTTGCGCAGCCGTCGCGGCGGTAGCGGTCTGCGGCGTTCTCTGTGCAATGACGGCCGCCGCTTGGCGCGAGCCAGGCGGCGTCGCGGGTGTTCTCGCGATCCCGGGATGCGCCGGCTGCGCCGCAGCGGCCGCGATCGGCTTGCCATTCGCGCCGAACTCGGGTGGCTCGCCGCGCGCGGCGAGACTGTCGAAACCGTCGCCTTGCGGCGCATTGGCCGCGACCACGCGCTGATTCGCGACGCCGGCGGCCGGGCCCGCTTCGACATTGACGCGCGCGACGCCCGACGCCCCAGTGCTGGCCGCCGGCGGAATCGTCACGACGCCGTTGGCGTCCGGTTTGAAGTTGGTGCGGATGATGGCCGGCGCGGCGGCAGCGGGCTCGCCCGCGCCCGGAATGACGATCGCGCCGCTTGCGCTCGCGGCGCGCCCGAACGTATCGGTGTCGCGCGACCCGCTCGCGCGGCCGAGCGACTGTGCGGTCGCCGCCGCGAGCGACGCCGCCGACGCGCTGCGCTGCGCCGGCGTCTGAATCCGTTGCGCGAGATCGTTCAGCGCGGCGGGATTTTTCTCGGCGGGCCCGGCAATCACGATCGGGCCGCCCGCATCCTGCGCCTGGGTCGTAGCCGGCAGCAACACGATGCCGCCCGCAACCCATACCGCGACGTTGACGGCCGCCCGCGTCAGGCAATGCGCAAGGCAACGCGAGAAAGAGCGCGGCACCGGCTGGGCGAGCGCGCCCTCCGAACCATCGCCCCGTTCATCGACCCGGCCACCCCACACGCGACGCATCGTCGTGCCGCTCGCCGGCTGCGGCAAGGTGTTGGTGGGCTGGTCCATCGCGGGTCTCCATCGAATGCATCGGTACGCCTTGCATTCTAGTGAGCCCCGCTTTCGCGCAAACGTTGAATAGAAGCCCCCTTTCCCGGTTATTCGTCCGATTGCCGCTTGCGCGCGGCCCATAAGATGCATCACATGCAAAAAGGCCTTCGCGCCCGCCGCGTGTCACTCACGATGCGCACACGGGACGGCCTTGGAAACGTTCTCGGGAGATTCCGATGCTGGACAAGCTCGATGCCGAATTCGCATTCGGCCGGCAGGCGATGGATGTGCGCGCATACCGGCAGGAACTGCTGTCGTCGAATATCGCGAACGCCGACACGCCCGGCTACAAGGCGCGCGATATCGACTTCGCGTCGTCGCTCGCCGGCGCGCTGAAGAAGACGGGCGGCAGCACCGCCGGCCAAGGCGCATCGAACAGCTCCACGCTCGCGATGACGCAACCCGCGGGCGTGACGAGCGGCATGTCGATGAACACGACCGAGGCCGGCCACATGAGCGGCAAGGCCACGCTGACGGCGACGGGCGGCAGCCCCGACGATTACGGCAACCTGCAATACCGGATTCCGCTGCAGCCGGCGCTCGACGGCAACACGGTCGACGTCGACACCGAGCGCGTGCAGTTCGCCGACAACACGGTGCACTTCGAGTCGGGTATGACGGTGGTGTCGAACCAGATCAAGACGATGCTGTCGGCGATCACGTCGGGCTCGTCGTAAGCCGGGCAAGAGCACGGCACCCAGGCAGGGCGCATAGCAGCTGAACACAGGCAGCATGCACGCACGAACAGAAACGCTACGGGACTTAACGTAAAGCCGGTGCGAACCGGCAGGAGAGGTCAGGAAACATGCCATCCCTGATGAACATTTTTGGTGTCGCGGGTTCCGCGATGTCGGCGCAGTCGGAGCGGCTCAACGTGACGGCGTCGAACCTGGCCAACGCGGACAGCACGACGGGCCCCGACGGTCAGCCGTACAAGGCCAAGCAGGTCGTGTTCGCGGTGAGCCCGCTCGGCGGCGCGCGCACACGCTCCGGCCAGCAGGTCGGCGGCGTGCAGGTGACGGGCGTGGTCGACGATCCGTCGCCGATGAAGACCGCGTACGAGCCCGGCAATCCGGCCGCCGACGCGAACGGCTACGTGACGCTGCCCAACGTCGACCCGGTGCAGGAGATGGTCAACATGATCTCGGCCTCGCGCTCGTACCAGGCCAACGTCGAAACACTGAACACCGCCAAAACCCTGATGCTGAAAACGCTCACGATCGGAACCTGAGGAGAGAGCCTTGACCACCAACACCACGATCGGCGGCAGCGGCACGACCGTTTCGCCGACGCT
Source organism: Paraburkholderia sp. 31.1 (assembly GCF_014397645.1). Lineage (NCBI taxonomy): Bacteria > Pseudomonadati > Pseudomonadota > Betaproteobacteria > Burkholderiales > Burkholderiaceae > Paraburkholderia > Paraburkholderia sp. 31.1. The sequence continues at coordinate 104,936 of NZ_VZQN01000028.1, read as the reverse complement.
GCTCGACACGATGAACGGCACGAGCAGCAGCTCGAGCGCGACCAGCTCGACGAGCAGCACGTCGAGCAGCACGTCGGGCACGTCGGCGGCGGACCTGCAGACCACCTTTCTGCAGCTGCTCGTCGCGCAAATGCAGAACCAGGACCCGACCAATCCGATGGACAGCTCGCAGATGACCTCGCAGCTCGCCCAGATCAGCACGGTGCAGGGCATCAGCCAGCTCAATACGTCGCTCTCCTCGCTGTCGACGCAGCTGTCGGCGGGCCAGCAGTCGCAGGCCGCGTTGCTGATCGGTTCGACCGTGCTCGCACCGGGCAACTCGATCACCGTGTCGAGCGGCCAGACGAACGAGTTCGGCGTCACGCTCGCGAACTCCGTCAGCGACCTGCAGATCGTCGTGAAGAACTCGGCCGGCACGATCGTCAACACGCTCGATCTCGGCAAGCAGTCGGCCGGCACGATTCCGGTTGGCTGGACGCCGACCGATTCGGCGGGCAACACGCTCGCCGACGGCACCTACACGATCACCGCGACAGGCACGATCAACGGCCAGCAGGCGACGGCTACCACGCTCACCGGCGCGACGGTGGAAAGCGTCGTCCAGCAGAGCAGCGGCACGCCGGGCCTCGTGCTGTCGAACGGCTCGACGGTCGACCTGACCGGCGTCGCAGCGATCCTGTAGTCCGGATCCATTCAGTTACGACTTTACAGATACGGAGTACGTCATGAGTTACCAAACAGGTTTGAGCGGTCTGTCGGCGTCGTCGAGCGATCTCGACGTGATCGGCAACAACATCGCCAACGCCAACACCGTCGGCTTCAAGAGCGGCACCGCGGAATTCGCCGACATGTACGCCAATTCGGTCGCGACCGCGACGAGCCAGCAGATCGGTATCGGTACGCAACTCTCCGAAGTGCAGCAGCAATTCTCGCAAGGCACGCTCACGACGACGAACCAGGCGCTGAACGTCGCGATCAACGGCAACGGCTTCTTCCAGATGTCGAACAACGGCACGCTGACCTATTCGCGCAACGGCGTGTTTCAGCTCGACAAGAACGGCTTCATCACGAACGCGCAGGGCCTCGATCTGATGGGCTACGCGGCCAATAGCTCGGGCATCGTCAACACCGCGCAGACCGTGCCGCTGACGGTGCCGACCGCAAACATCGCGCCGCAGGCGACCACCTCGATCACCGCGGGCCTGAACCTGAACGCGCAGGACAACATCATGCTCGGCGCACCGACCGCGACGCCGGGCGGCACCAACGCCGGCACGCTGAACACGACCGGCGCGACGATCACCAACGCGGCAGCGGGCACCAACACCGACCAGTACACGATCAACTTCACGAGCCCGACCACCTACACGGTCACGGACAACACGCTCGGCACGACCACGGCGTCGCAGCCCTACACGGCCGGCACCGCGATCACGCTCGGCAACGGCGAGAGCATCACGTTCAGCGGCACGCCGGTGGCCAACGACAGCTACACGATCACGCAGAACCCGACCACGTTCAACCAGAGCAGCTCGTCGACCTACAACTACTCGACGAGCACGACCGTCTACGACACGCTCGGCGGCTCGCAGACCGTCAATATGTACTTCGCGAAGACGGGCTCGGGCACGTGGAACGTGTACGCGGGCCCGTCGACCGGCACCGCTTCCCTGATCGGCACGGCGAACTTCAATTCATCGGGCACGCTGGTCAGCACGACCGACGCGACGACCGGCCTCGCGACCGCGACGCTCGGCGCGTTCACGATGTCGATCCCGACCACCGACGGTTCGGGCACGCCGCAGAACGTCACGCTGAACATGGCCGGCACCACGCAGTACGGCGGCAAGGACGGCGTGAACAGCCTGTCGACCGACGGCTACGCGGCGGGCCAGCTGACGAGCTTCACGGTCGGCTCCGACGGCACCCTGACGGGCAACTACTCGAACGGGCAGACCGCGGCGCTCGGCCAGATCGTGCTCGCGAACTTCTCGAACCAGAACGGCCTCGTCGACCTCGGCAACAACGAGTACGGCCAGACGGCTGCCTCGGGCGTCGCGCAGATCTCGACGCCGGGCTCGACCAATCACGGCGTGCTGCAAGGCGGCGCGGTCGAGAACTCGAACGTCGATCTGACGAGCGAGCTGGTCAACCTGATCACCGCGCAACGCAACTATCAGGCGAACGCGCAGACGATCAAGACCCAGCAGGCCGTCGACCAGACCCTGATCAACCTGTAAGCGAACGGGACCTCTTCATGGATCGGCTGATCTACACCGCGATGTCGGGCAGCGCGCAGGCGCTCGAACAGCAGGCGATCGTCGCGAACAACCTCGCGAACGCGTCGACCACGGGCTTTCGCGCGCAGCTCGAAACCTACCGCGCCGTGCCGATGTCGTTCGGCGACGGCAGCGCGATCAACGACGACACGACCCGTACCTTCGTGCTGTCGTCGACACCGGGCGCCGACTACACGCCGGGGCCGATCCAGCAGACGGGCAATCCGCTCGACGTCGCGATTCAGGGGCCGGGCTGGCTGTCGGTGCAGACCGCCGACGGCAACGAGGCCTACACGCGCGCGGGCAATCTGCACATCGACGAAAACGGCCAGCTCGTGAACGCGACCAATCAGGTCGTGCTCGGCAACGGCGGGCCGGTATCGGTGCCGCCGGGCGCGCAGATCACGATCGGCAAGGACGGCACGGTGTCGGCATTGACGCCGGGCGATCCGCCCACCGCTGTGGTCACCGTCGATCAGCTGAAGCTGGTCAATCCCGATCCGCAGTCGCTCACGCGCGGCGATGACGGTCTGTTTCGCACCGCCGACGGCAATCCCGCCGACGCCGATCCGACCGTGACGCTCGCGCCGGCGTCGCTCGAAGGCAGCAACGTGAATCCGGTCAGCGCGATGGTCTCGATGATCACCAACGCGCGCCAGTTCCAGATGCAGACGCAGTTGTTGGAAAACGCCGACAAGAACGATCAGTCCGCCAACCAGCTGCTCAGCTTCAGCTAACGGATTGCCGCGGGGCGCCCTACGAGGCGCGCTCCGAGACCGCTTTGCATGGGCCCGGAGCAAGCGCTAAAGCGCCAACTCCGCCCGACATTGGAGAACCATAAGTGAACCGCTCACTGTATATCGCCGCCACCGGCATGAATGCGCAGCAGGCGCAGATGGACGTGATCTCGAACAACCTCGCGAACGTCAGCACCAACGGCTTCAAGGGCTCGCGCGCGGTGTTCGAGGATCTGCTGTACCAGACCATCCGCCAGCCGGGCGCGAACTCGACGCAGCAAACCGAACTGCCGTCCGGCATCCAGCTCGGCACCGGCGTGCAACAGGTCGCGACCGAGCGTCTGTACACGCAGGGCAACCTGCAGCAGACCGGCAACTCGAAGGACGTCGCGATCAACGGCGGGGGCTTCTTCCAGGTGCAGATGCCCGACGGCACGACCGCCTACACGCGCGACGGCTCGTTCCAGACCAACGCGCAGGGTCAGCTCGTCACGTCGAGCGGCTACCAGGTGATTCCGGCGATCACGATCCCGACCAATGCCACCTCGCTGACGATCGGCAGCGACGGCGCGGTGTCGATCACCGTGGCCAACTCGAGCAATACGCAGCAGCTCGGCACGATGCAGCTCGCGACCTTCATCAACCCGGCCGGCCTCGACGCCAAGGGCGAGAACCTGTTCTCGGAGACGGCGTCGTCGGGTGCGCCGAACGTGTCGCAGCCGGGTCTGAACGGCGCGGGCACGCTCAACCAGGGTTACGTGGAAGCGTCGAACGTGAACGTCGTGCAGGAACTGGTGAACATGATCCAGACGCAGCGCGCGTACGAAATCAACAGCAAGGCCGTGACGACCTCCGACCAGATGCTGCAGACCTTGAGCCAGATGCAGGTTTGAGGACTGGAAATTTAAGGCGGTAAACGATGATGTCGCACTCCACTCGCACTCCGGTTCATTCGCGCACGGCCGAGGCGCTCGTGCAGCTCGCGCTGCTCGCCGCGCTCGGCGGCTGCGCCCAACTGCCGAGGGAACCTATCACCCAGCAGCCGATGAACGCGGTGCCGCCGCTGCCGCCGCAGGCGCAGGCGCCGGGCTCGATCTACAACCCGGGCTACGCGGGTCGGCCGCTGTTCGAAGACCAGCGGCCACGCAACGTAGGCGACATCATCACGATCGTGATCGCCGAGAACATCAACGCGACGAAGAACTCGGGCGCGAATGCGAGCCGCAACGGCAGCACGAACTTCAGCGTGCCGACCGCGGGCTTTCTCGGCGGCCTGTTCGCCAAGACCAACCTGAACGCGACCGGCGCCAACGGCTTTGCCGGCACCGGCGGCGCGAACGCGTCGAATACGTTCAACGGCACGATCACCGTGACCGTGACCGGCGTGCAGGCGAACGGCAACCTGATCGTGAGCGGTGAGAAACAGATGCTGATCAATCAGGGCAATGAATTCGTGCGCTTTTCCGGTGTCGTGAATCCCAACACGATTTCGAGTCTGAACGCCGTGTACTCAACCCAGGTCGCCGACGCGAAAATCGAATACTCCGCGAAGGGTTACATCAACGAAGCGGAGAGCATGGGCTGGCTGCAGCGGTTCTTCCTCAACGTGGCGCCGTGGTGATCATGGGTACCGTCTTCAACACGCTGTCGCGCGCGGGCCGCGCACTGATGTTCGTCGCGCTCGCCTGCGCGGCGCTGCCGGCCGCGACGCCGGCGCACGCGGAGCGCCTGAAGGACCTCGTGCAGATCCAGGGCGTGCGCGACAACCCGCTGATCGGCTACGGCCTCGTGGTCGGCCTCGACGGCACCGGCGACCAGACCACGCAGACACCGTTCACGACGCAGACGCTCGCGAACATGCTCGCGAACCTCGGCATCTCGATCAACAACCAGGCGGCGGGCTCCAGCAACTCGCAGTCGTCGCTGTCGAACATCCAGTTGAAGAACGTCGCCGCGGTGATGGTGACCGCGGTGCTGCCGCCGTTCGCGCGGCCGGGCGAAGCGATCGACATCACGGTGTCGTCGCTCGGCAATGCGAAAAGCCTGCGCGGCGGCACGCTGCTGCTCACGCCGCTGAAGGGCGCCGACGGCCAGGTGTATGCGCTCGGCCAGGGCAACGTCGCCGTGGGCGGCGCGGGCGCGAGCGCGAACGGCAGCAGGGTGCAGGTCAACCAGCTCGCCGCAGGGCGCATCACCAGCGGCGCGATCGTCGAGCGCTCGGTGCCGACGGCGGTGTCGCAGGCGGGCACCATGCAGCTCGACCTGAACGACATGGACTACGACACCACGCAGCGCGTCGTCGCGGCGATCGACAACGCGTTCGGCAGCGGCACCGCGACCGCGCTCGACGGCCGCACGATCCAGCTGCGCGCGCCGGCCGATCCGCAGCAGCAGGTCTCGTTCATGGCGCAATTGCAGAACCTCGAAGTGCGGCCCGGGCAGGCCGCCGCGAAGGTCATCCTGAACGCCCGCACCGGCTCGATCGTGATGAACCAGATGGTCACGCTGCAGAACTGCGCGGTCGCGCACGGCAATCTGTCGGTCGTGATCAATACGCAGCCGGTGGTGAGTCAGCCGGGCGCGTTCTCGAACGGCCGCACGGTGGTCGCGCAGCAGTCGCAGATCCAGATGAAGCAGGACAACGGCTCGCTGAAACTCGTGAACGCCGGTGCGAACCTCGCCGAAGTGGTGAAGGCGCTCAACGCGCTCGGCGCGACGCCCGCGGATCTGATGTCGATCCTGCAGGCCATGAAAGCAGCCGGCGCATTGCGCGCCGACCTTGAAATCATCTAAGGAGCACGCGAGATGAATTCCGATACGACCAATAGCGCCAACTCCGCCAACGATCTGACCAGCCGGTTCGCGCTCGACGTGCAGGGCTTCGGCGCACTCAGCGCGCAGGCGAAGGCCTCGCCGCAAGCCGGCATGAAGATGGCCGCGCAGCAGTTCGACGCCGTGTTCACGCAGATGATGTTGAAGAGCATGCGCGATGCAACGCCGCAGGACGGTCCGTTCGATTCGCACGACACGGCGACGTTCACGTCGATGATGGATCAGCAGATGGCGCAGCAGCTGTCGAAGAAGGGCATCGGCGTCGCCGACGCGATGCTCAAGCAGCTGATGCGCAACCAGGGCATGCAGGTGGGTGGCGCGAACGGCGCGGGCGCGGCGGGTGGTCTCGCCGGCATGGCCAACGCGCTCGGCGGCGGTAGCGGCGGCGGTAGCGACGGCGATGAAGGCCAGAGCGCGGCGCTCAACGCGCTCGCGCGTGCCTACGGCAACGCCCAGGCCAACGGTCAGCTCGGGCTCGGCCGCGCCTACTCGGCCAATAGCGCGCTGACGCCGCCGGTGCGCGGCGACGGCAGCTCGTCGAAGGTCGACGCCTTCGTCGACAAGCTCGCCACGCCGGCGCAGGCCGCGAGCGCGGCGACCGGCATTCCGGCGCGCTTCATCATCGGTCAGGCCGCGCTCGAATCGGGCTGGGGCAAGAGCGAGATCAAGAAGGCCGACGGCTCGACGAGCCACAACGTGTTCGGCATCAAGGCGGGCAACGACTGGACCGGCAAGACCGTGTCGACGGTCACGACCGAGTACGTGAACGGCAAGCCGCAGCGCACGGTCGAGAAATTCCGCGCGTACGACTCGTACCAGGAGGCGATGGCCGATTACGCGGGCATGTTGAAGAGCAATCCGCGTTACGCGCAGGTGATCAATTCGTCGCGCGACGTGAACGGTTTTGCGAACGGCATGCAGCGCGCCGGTTATGCAACCGATCCGCATTACGCGAAAAAGCTGCTGTCGATCATGCAGAAAATGGGCTGATTAAAAATAACGCACGCGACGGGCATTAAAGCGGTTTTAAAGGTGTCGGTAAAAGCGGCGATAAAGGCAGCAGCAAAACCGGCATCGGTAAAAAGCTCCGCAGGGTCCGGGGCGAGCAAGGTCGCGGAAAATAGGGCAGATACGCTTTTAACGTTTGCGCGAAATTTTCCGGCGAATATTTAAATTGAGCCCCTAAATTTTGGCTCGATGCTGCCGCTAACGAGTTAGACCCGATACCGGAATAGCGCTGTAAGGTCCGGTCGAACGCGTGTGTTGCGGCTTTGCATGAAGACCCTCAGAGTCCATGGCTAGGCCCTGGCACGTGCCCGCAAGAACATGCTTACCGGCAAGCCCATGGATATGAACCAGTCGAACGGCCTGACTGACACGAACGGTCAGCCGCACGTCCCGCAAAACGAGAGCGCTTCCGATTTCGGCCGCCGCAATCCGCTGGAAATCGGCGTGCAGCTGCGCAACATCGTCAATCGCGGCGATTTCCTCACCGTCGAATATGCGGGCGGGCAGATCGTCACGCGCCTGCTCGACGTCGACGTGCGCGAGCGCACCTTCACCTTCGATTGGGGCGCGCTTGCCGATCAGAACAAGGGGCTGCTCAACGCACCGCGCTGCCAGTTCCACGCGTCGCCCGACGGCGTGCGCGTCGAGTTCACGACCCCGACGCCACGCGAGACGCGCTTCGAGGGAATGCCGGCGTTCGAGGCCGACTTCCCCGAGGTGCTGTTCTACGTGCAGCGCCGCGAGTACTTCCGCGTCGCCGCGCCGATTCTCGACCCGTTCATGTGTACGGGCCGCCTGCCCGAGGGCGACACGTTCCGCTTCGAGGTGCACGACCTGTCGCTCGGCGGCGTCGGGATGCGCACGACCGACCTGCGCGTCGCCGCGCTGCCGATGGGCGCGCGCCTGATGGACTGCGAGCTCACGCTCGGCGCGCTCGGCCGTCTGTCGCTCGATCTGCAGCTCGTGTCGCATCGCTCGCTCGCGCTGCCGAACGGCACACAGCGCTATCAGCTCGGCTTCCGTTTCCTGTCGCTGCCGGGCAGCGCGGAAAACACGCTGCAGCGGCTGATCACGCAGCTCGAAATGAAGCGCCGCTCGCTGGCGCGCTGAGCGGCGAGCCAACGCGCGGTGCCGTGCGCGCGACGCCCGGCACCGCGCGAACGTTTTGGCCGACGAAGCAAACGCTGCACTCGCGTCGGAGGCAACAGCGCGGCAACGTCGCGCAAACATCGCGGCGAGCGCAAACGAAGTGGAATGGCCCTCAATTTTTCGCACGTCGGGCCGTTAAAGAGGATGTTCCACTAACGCGGTGGCATGTCTGCGATGCCGCCCTTCAGGATGACGCATGTCCAGCAATCTGTTGAATATCGGCCTTAGCGGACTCAACGCGGCCCAATGGGGTTTGACGACGACTGGTGAGAACATCAGCAACGCGTCGACACCCGGCTATACGATGGAAACCCCGGTGTATTCGGAGACGGGCGGCACGTATACCGGCTCCGGCTACCTGCCGATGGGCGTCTCCACCGACACCGTGACGCGCGCGTACAGCCAGTACCTGACGACCCAGCTGAACAACGCGCAGTCGTCGAGCAGCGCGCTCACCGCGTACAACACGATGATCACCCAGCTCAACAACCTCGTCGGCAGTCCGACCGCCGGGATTGCGAGCGCGATCAGCGGTTACTTCACGGGGCTGCAGAACGTCGCCAACAACGCGTCGAGCGTGTCGGCGCGGCAGACCGCGGTCAGCGACGCGCAGACGCTCGCGAACCAGATCAACGCGGCGGGCCAGCAGTACGACCAGTTGCGCTCGAGCGTCAACACGCAGCTGAGCAACTCTGTTGCGCAGATCAACACCTACACCGCGCAGATCGCGTCGCTGAATACGCAGATCACGCAGGCGAGCAACCAGGGCCAGCCGCCGAACCAGCTGCTCGACGAACGCGACCAGGCGGTGTCGAACCTGTCCCAGCTGATCGGCGTGTCGGTCGTGCAGGACAACGGCAGCTATAGCCTGTTCATGTCGAGCGGACAGCCGCTCGTGCTGGCCGGCAACAGCTTCAATCTCGGCACGGCGACTTCGTCGGGTGATCCGAGCGAGCTGTCGGTCCAGTATCTCGGCCAGGCCGGGGCAAAGCCGACACCGACGCCGCAGACGCTGTCCGACACGAGCGTGTCCGGCGGCACGCTGGGCGGACTGCTGCAATTCCGCTCGCAAACGCTCGATCCGGCCGAGGCGCAACTCGGCGCGATCGCGACCAGCTTCGCCGCGCAGGTCAATGCGCAGAACGAACTCGGCCTGACGCTGAACGGCACCGCGGGCGGCGCGCTGTTCACGGTCGGCTCGCCGACCGTGTACGCGAACTCGCAGAACACCGGCAACGCTACGCTCGGTGTCTCGTTCGCCGACGCGACCCAGCCGACCACGGGCGACTACACGCTGTCGTACGACGGCAGCACCTACACGCTGACCGACAACCAGACCGGCAGCATAGTCGGTTCGGCGGCGAACCTGACCAACCCGATCGGCGGCCTGCAGTTCTCGGTCGCGAGCGGCACGATGAAGGCCGGCGACTCGTTCTCGGTCGAACCGACCCGCGGCGCGCTCGACGGCTTCGCGCTGACCACCACGTCGGCGTCGGCAATCGCGGCCGCGGCGCCGGTGCTCGCGTCGGCGTCGACGTCGAACACCGGCACCGGGACGATCACGCAAGGCACGGTATCTGCCGGCTACAGCGCGCCGACCAGCACCTCGACGATCACTTACACCGCGGGCACCGGCCTGACCGGCTTCCCGGTCGGCACGGTGGTGACAGTCGCCGGCTCGCCGTCCACGCAGTACACGATCAGCTCGGCGACGACCGCGGTGCCATACTCGCCGAGCTCGGGCGCGACGCTGACGATCACCAACCCGAGCAATTCGGCGAGCGCGGGCGTGATGAACAACGTGACGGTCACGATCAGCGGCACGCCCGCCAACGGCGACTCGTTCACGATCGGACCGAACACCGGCGCGACCAACGACGGCCGCAACGCGCAACTGCTGTCGAACCTGACTTCGGCGCAGGCGCTCGACGGCGGCACCTCGACGCTGACGGGCGCGTACGCGAGCTACGTCAACAACATCGGCAACCAGACCACGCAGATCCAGACCTCGGCGACCGCGCAAAGCACGCTCGTCACGCAGATCACGTCGGCGCAGCAGTCGGTGTCGGGCGTCAATATCAATGAGGAAGCGGCCAACCTGCTTCAGTACCAGCAGCTCTATCAGGCCAACAGCAAGGTCATCCAGACGGCGCAGACGCTGTTCCAGACTTTGCTTGGCATCTTCTCGTAAGGCGGAACCATGCGAATTTCGACCCAGCAGTACTTCAGCATGAACGTCGCGAACATGAGCAATCAGCAGGCTCAGTTGTCGCAGATCTATCAGGAAATCTCGAGCGGCCAGAGCCTGACCACGCCCGCCGACAATCCGCTCGGCGCCGCGCAGGCCGTGCAGCTCAGCTCGACGGCGTCCGCGCTGTCGCAGTACGCGACGAACCAGAACGCGGCGCTCACGTCGTTGCAGGCCGAGGACTCGACGCTCTCCACCGTCATCACGACGTTGCAAAGCGCGAACACGTTAGGCCTGCGCGCCGGCGACGGCAGTTTGAACGACGCCGACCGCACGGCGATCGCCGCGCAGCTGACCGCCCTGCGCGACCAGCTCGTCACCTCCGCGAATGCGAGCGACAGCTCGGGCAATGCGCTGTTCGCCGGTTTCCAGAATTCGACCCAGGCCTTCACGACCGATGCGGCCGGCAACGTCACCTATACGGGCGACACGGGCACGCGCACCGTGCAGGTCACCGGCAGCAACGCGGTCTCGACCGGTGACAATGGGCTGTCGGTGTTCATGAGCGTCGGCGCGACCAACGCGCAGCCGATCGCCTCGGGCGACCCGGCCAATACCGGCAGCGGCGTGATCGGCGCGGTGTCGGTCAAGGATCCGACCAACGCGGGGAACGCGGACTCGTACCAGATCCAGTTCAGCGGCAGCGGCAGCTCGCTCACCTACACGGTCACTGACACGACGACCGGCGTCGCGGGCACGGCGCAGCCGTACACGGCGGGCTCGGACATCACGATCGCGGGCCAGACCGTCGAAATCACAGGCACGCCGGCGGCCAACGACAAATTCACGGTGCAGCCGGCCAACCAGGCGGGCACCAACGTGTTCGCGAACCTGAACGCGATGATCGCCGCGCTCCAGCAGCCGGTGAGCGGCAACCCCGCGGCCTCGGCGAACCTGCAGAACGCGTTGAATACGGGCCTGTCGCAGCTTGGCAACACGCTGAACAACGTCACCGCGGTGCAGGCATCGGTCGGCGGCCGCGAGCAGGAAGTCAAGGCGCTGCAAACGGTTACGGAGACCAACTCACTGCAAACGCAAAGCGATCTCGCGGACCTGACCCAGACCGACATGGTCTCGACGATCAGCAAGTACTCGATGGAGCAGGCGGCCTTGCAGGCTTCGCAGCAAGCGTTCGTGCAGATCCAGAACATGTCGCTGTTCCAGTACATCAACAGCTGATGCCGCTCCCGGCGGCGCAATAAAGAAACCGGCGCGAGCCGGTTTTTTTATGTCCGCGATTTTCGGCGTTATCCCAGCGCCGCCGCGACCCGTCCCATCTCATCGATGCCGTTATCGAACAAGCGCACGAAGAACGGGATCATGTTCGGCAGCATCAGCTGCACGAGCAGCAGGCCGACCAGCATCGTCAGCGGAAAGCCGATCTGGAACACGCCGATCTGCGGCGCCGCGCGATTGAGAATGCCGAGCGCGAGGTTCGCGATCAGCAGTGCGACGACGACCGGCAACGCGAGCAGCAGCCCCGCCGAGAAGATCGAGCCGCCCCAGTTCGCGAGCGTTTGCCAACCGTGCGGCGCGAGCAGGTTAGCCGACACCGGCACCGACTGGAACGTCGTCACGAGCGCGGCGATCATCTGCAGATGACCGTCGACGGCGAGAAACACCAGCGTCGCGATCGTCGTCATGTAGCGTGAGATCACGACGCCCGAGCCGGTCGCCTGCTGGTCGAAGAAGGTCGCGAAGCCAAGGCCCATGCCGAGGCCGATGAAGTAGCCGGTCGCGTCGATCGCCTGGAACACGACCTGCATCGTCACGCCGAGCGCGATGCCGATCAGGAACTGGTTGACGAGAATCCACACGCCCGCCGCGGAAAACACGGTGACCTGCGGCAGCGCGCCGATCGTCGGGGCGACGATGATCGTCGCGAACGCGGCGAGACCGATTTTCACGCGCGAGGGCAGCGACATGTTGCCGAGCACCGGCGCGGTCGCGATCAGCGCGGCGATGCGCGCGAACGGCCACAGGAACGCGGTCAGCCAGACGTTCAGTTGCGCGTAGGTGACCGTGAACATGGAGTGGGGAGGGCAGGCGTGCCAGCGGCGCTCAGTTGACGAGCGTCGGAATGCTGGTGATCGTGTGGCGCAGATAGTCGAGCATCGTGGTCAGCATCCATGGTCCGGCGATCACCAGCGTGAGCGCGATCGCGAGCAGCTTCGGGATGAACGACAGCGTGCTTTCGTTGATCTGCGTGGCCGCCTGGAACAGGCTCACGACCAGACCGACGACGAGCGCGACGAGCAGCAGCGGGGCGGCCAGCACGAGGCCGACGTACATGGCCTGGTGGGCCAGCGTCATGACTGCTTCGGGTGTCATCGTGAGTGCCTGAGGAACAAGGAGTCAAAAAATATCAGACGAAGCTCTGCGCGAGCGAGCCGAGCAGCAACTGCCAGCCGTCGACGAGCACGAACAGCATCAGTTTGAACGGCAGCGAAATCGTCGCCGGCGACACCATCATCATGCCCATCGACATCAGCACGCTCGCGACCACCATGTCGATGATCAGGAACGGAATGAAGATCGTGAAGCCGATCGTGAAGCCGGTCTTCAACTCGCTCGTCACGAACGACGGCACCAGCAGCGACAGCGGCACGTCTTCGGGCCCCTGCATCGGCGCCGCGTGCGAGATGCGCGCGAACAGCGCAAGGTCGCTTTCGCGGGTCTGACGCAGCATGAAGGTCTTGAACGGCGCGACGCCGCGCGCCACCGCCTGATCCATCGACATCGTGCCTTCGGAGAACGGCTTGTAACCTTCGTTATAGGCTTTATCGAGCACCGGCGACATCACGAACAGCGTCAGAAACAGCGCGAGACCGACGACCACCTGGTTCGGCGGCGTCGTGGTCGTGCCGAGCGCCTGGCGCAGCAGCGACAACACGATCACGATGCGCGTGAAGCTCGTCATCATCAGCACCATCGCGGGCAGGAACGACAGCATCGTGAGCAGCAGCATCGTCTGCACGCTCAGCGAGTAGGTGGTGCCGCCGTTGGGGCCGGGGCTCGTCGTGAACGCCGGCAGGCCGGCGGTTTGCGCGAAAGACAGCGTCGGCAGCGCGAACAGCAGTGCCGGCAGCGCGAGTTGAAGCGCTGCGGGGAGCGCCCGCCCCGCACGGCGCGTAAGCGCGAAGAACCAGGCTGACTGCCTGAAACTGACCTGCATTACCGATCCCCGCCGCGGTGCGCGTTGAAACGTTTGCCCACTTCGCCCTTCAGGGCGTCGCGAAAGCGTTGACCAAAAGTGCCGGAAAGCGGTGCTGGCGAAGCGGCAACCGTATCGGCCGCGACGGAACCCGCCGGCATCGTATGCAGCAGCCGCACGTTGCCGGGCGCGGCGCCGAGCACGAGCCACGTATCGCCGATCTCGACGACCGCGACGCGTTCCTTGCCACCGAGCGAAGCGCCGCCGACCGTCTTCACAAGACCGCCGCGCTGGCCCGGTTGCAGGCCGAAGCGTCGGGCGAGCCATGCGCAGCCGAACACGAGGCCGATCACGACCGCGAGCCCGACGAAGGTTTGCAGGACCGCGCCGACGCCGAGCGCCGGCACCGCGCTACCCGCGCCGACACCGGAGGCGATCTTCGCGGCGTTGTTGACCGCGTTCATGTCGGCGGCGTGCGCGACGGTGGACGCGACGGTGGACGCGAAAAGCGACGCGAGCAGCACGCCGCGACCTGCCAAACGTTTCATCGATTGAGTTTCCGGATGCGTTCGGACGGCGTGATGATGTCGGTCAGCCGGATACCGAACTTGTCGTTGACGACCACCACCTCGCCCTGCGCGATCAGGCAGCCGTTGACGAGCACGTCCATCGGCTCGCCGGCCATGCCGTCGAGTTCGACGACCGAGCCCTGCGCGAGCTGCAGCAGATTACGGATCGCGATCTTGGTGCGGCCGAGTTCGACCGTCATCTGGACGGGAATGTCCAGGATCATGTCGATATCGTTGTGCGTCGAGGTCGGCGCGGCCTTCGACAGCGGCTGGAACACGGCGCCCGCGGCCGGGTTGATTTCGTCGTTGCCGTTCTGCTCGGCGAGCGCGCTTGCCCAGTCGGCCATCGCCGCGTCGTCTTCCACGGCGGACAGCTCGCCGGCGGCGAGTTGCTCGGCTGCCGCGAGATCGGTCTCGGGCTTTGCGTTCAGGTCACTCATATCCACCTTCCTTCATCGTGTCGGCTGCGCTGATCATCTTCTGGACCCGCAACGCGTACTGACCATTGAAAATTCCGTAGCCGCATTCCATCACCGGCACGCCGTCTACTTTCGCGGTGATGTGCTCGGGGATGTTGATCGGCAGAACATCGCCTTTGCGCATGTTCAGGATCTGTTCGAACGTGACCGGCACCTGCGCGAGATCGGCGCTCAGTTGCACTTCGGCGGCCTGCACCTGCTGCGACAGCACGCGTACCCAGCGTCGGTCGACGTCCACCGCCTCGCCCTGGATCGGCGACGAGAGAATGTCGCGGATCGGCTCGATCATCGAGTAGGGCATGCAGATGTGCAGCGTGCCGCCCGTCGAGCCGAACTCGATCGAGAACTGCGTGACGATGACGATTTCGTTCGGCGTCGCGACGTTGGCGAACTGCGTGTGCATTTCCGAGCGCACGTATTCGAACTGCAGCGGACGCACGCTCTTCCACGACGCCGCGTAGTGCTCGAACGTCAGATTGAGCAGCTTCGTGATGATGCGCTGCTCGGTCTGCGTGAAATCGCGTCCTTCGACGCGCGTATGGAAACGGCCGTCGCCGCCGAACAGGTTGTCGACCACGAAGAACACGAGGTTCGGATCGAACACGAACAGCGACGTGCCGCGCAGCGGCTTCACGTGGACCAGGTTCAGGTTGGTCGGGATCGGCAGGTTGCGCGTGAACTCGCTGTACTTCTGCACCTTCACCGGGCCGACGGAAATTTCCGCCGAGCGCCGCATGAAGTTGAAAATGCCGACGCGCAACAGGCGCGCGAAGCGGTCGTTGATGATTTCGAGGCCCGGCATCCGGCCACGGACGATACGTTCCTGCGTCGCGATGTTGTACGGCCGCACGCCCGTGCGGTCGTTTTGCTCGGATTCCGTGTCGGATTCGCCGGTGACGCCCTTCAGAAGGGCATCGACCTCCTCCTGGGACATGAACTCTTCGTGGCCCATTGCTTATTCCTCGTGCGTCCCTTGGCGATTGATGATGGCAGCGCTTGACAACGTCACGTCACTGCACGACGAATTCGGTGAACAGCACGTCCTGCACGCGGATCGGTGCGGCGCCCTTGTCAATCGGCTCGGTGATCAGCGTCTTCAGCTCTTCGGCGAGCGCGCGCTTGCCTTCGAGCGGCGCGAGTTCTTCGGGGTGCTTGTTCGACAGGGCGAGCAGGATGCGGCTGCGCACTTCCGGCATGTGATCGGTGAGCGCCTGCTGGGTGGCGGCATCGCCGAGCTTGAGCGTGAGGCCGATGCGCAGGAAGTGTTGCTGGCCGTCGTCCGATTGCAGGTTGACGGTCATCGATTCGAGCGGGAAGAACAGCGGCACGGCGGATTGCGCCGGCGCGGCTTCGGCCGATACGGCGACGGGTGCGCGCTTCGACATGAAGAACCACACGCCGGCACCGGCAGCGCCCGCGGCGATCAGCGCAATGAGGACGATCAGGATGATGCGCTTCATGGGGCCCGGCGAGGCGGGCGCGGCTTGTTGCGGGGCGGTCGTGGTTGCCATTTGGTTTGCCAGCTTGTTGCTGGCCTAGTAAGGGTTAGGGTGATTGTTGTTGATTTGCCTGCGGCGCTATGGGTCGAAAAGAAGGGCTATTTCTGGCTATTTCTGGCTGTTTCTGGTTTTTGGGGTTTTTTTTGTCGTTGTTCTGGCTTTGTTGGCCTTTCCTTGCTGACTTATCGGTCTATTAGCGTTGCCCCTGTGCGGGGCGGCACCTACTTTCTTTGCTGCTGCAAAGAAAGTAGGCAAAGAAGACAGCTAAAACCGCCAACTCTTAAGCGGGTTCCTCGGTCCGCGTGAGGTAGTGGTGCATCTGGAATCCGTGCTCCCGCACATTCCGCGCTAGTGACAAGGCAGTCATTCTTCCGGCGGCGCTACGCGCG
This sequence comes from Paraburkholderia sp. 31.1, assembly GCF_014397645.1. Lineage (NCBI taxonomy): Bacteria > Pseudomonadati > Pseudomonadota > Betaproteobacteria > Burkholderiales > Burkholderiaceae > Paraburkholderia > Paraburkholderia sp. 31.1. Next base: position 88,593 of record NZ_VZQN01000028.1, on the reverse strand, counting down.
CCGAAACCCCGCTCAAAAACCACTGGTTGTTTCGGCGCGTCGCCGAGGCGCAGCCGACGGCCCCCGCTGCGCGGGCCAAACCATTGGTTTCCCTGGCAGACCCGTCCGCGACGCACGCAGTGCGGAGTGGGAGGGATGATGGCTTTGTCACGAACGGGGGAATGTGCGGGGGCCCGGATTCCAGATGCACCACTACCCCCTCCAAGCCAGGGGACCCGCTTAAGAGTTTGCGGTTTTAGCTGTCTTCTTTGCCTACTTTCTTTGCAGCAGCAAAGAAAGTAGGTGCCGCCCCGCACAGGGGCAACGCTAATAGACCGATAAGTCAGCAAGGAAAGGCCAACAAAGCCAGAACAACGACAAAAAAGCGCCCCGCCTCGCTTCAGGCAAACGTATCGACCAATCCAACCTGCTGCCGCACGGCAACATTCCCGATGGCATCGCTGGAACTGTCCCCTGCAAGGGCGCCCCCACCACCACTGCCCCTCTTCCCATTCCCCCCACCCGCGCCAGCGCTCTGCTGTTGTTGCCCGCTCTGCCGCGCAAACCCATCACTCACACTCGCGCTGCCGAGCCCAATCCCATTCGACTCCATCGCCTCGCGAAGCTTCGGCAACGCCGCCTCGACCGCCTCCCGCACCGACTGGTGCTGCGAAACGAACAGCGCATGCGCATGGTTATCCGCCACCTGCAACACGACCTGCAACGGCCCCAGATCCTTCGGATTGAGCGTCAGCTCAGCACTCTGCGAATGCGCATTCGACAAAAACACCACCTTCTGGCTCAGCGCGTCTTCCCAGTCGCTCGTGCCGACCTGCGGCGTCAACGCATTCGCGGCGGCGGCCGCGCTCGCATTGCCCGTACTCTGCGCTGCCGCCGTCGTGCTCGCGGCGTTCGCTGCCGCCTGCGTCGCGGCCAGCGCGGCGTTCGCCGCCTCGGACGCGCTGCGCGCCGATGCGAGGTTGTCCGCCTGGCCGCTCGTCGCGGCCGCGGCGCTCAACGCGTCGGCGGCCGACTTCGCTGCCGGCGGATCGGCCAGCGCGGTCGCGGCGGCCGTCGCCGTCGACGTCGTGTGGGTCGTCGAGGCGCCCTTGCCGTTGCCGAACAGGCCGCCCGCGAGCGTCTTGTCGTCCGACGTGCCGTTCAGGCCGTTTTTCGTGCTGCCCAAGCCGCCCGCCGCGCTCGACACGCTCGCGGCTTTTGCGGCCGCGCCGGCAGCGAGCGCGGCCGCGGGCACCGCGCCCTGGCCGCTCGACAGCGCGGACAGCGCACGCTGCAACGCATCCTGCAGCGACTTCGGATCGACCGCGCCTTTCCTGCTTGCCGCGGTGGCCGCGAGCGCGCTCGTGGCCGTGCCGGCCAGCGCGCTCGCCGCATCGGCGGCGGAGCTCGCGGCATCGGTCGTGGTGGTGGCGTTCGAGTCGGCGTTGTTGGCGACGACCTGTGCCTGCGCTTGCGCCTGAGCCTGGGCGGCAGCCGCAGCGGCGGCGAGCGCGCCAGCGTCGGTTTGCGCCTTGGTGTCTTTCTGCCTGGCTTGCGTCGCGGTCGTCTGGCTGTTCGATGCCTGCTGCGTCGGTGTCGTCGACGGCGTGGACGACGGCGATGACGCGCTGCTGCTCGCTGTGCCGTTGCCGTTCTGGCTGCCGCTCGCGCTCTGCTGCGAGGAAGCGGGAGCGGACGTGGAAGCGGAAGCGGGCGGCGGCGCACTGGGCGCGCTCGGCGCCGAGGCTTGCGACGCCGTCGCTGAACTGGTCTGCTGTTGATTCGCGCTGTTCTGCTGGTCGATGCTTTGCTGCAAGGTCTGCGCGAACGGGCTCGAGCCCGCGGCGTTCGCGGACGCGCTGCTCGACCCATTGCCGCTCGTGTCGAGCAGCGTGCTCAGTTGGGAGCCGATCTGTGAAAGAAGCGACATAAAGAATCCTGTGAATCGGTCGAACGGGTGTGCCGTAGGGCGTTAGCCGCGAGGCAAGGCCTCATGCGCCGTCGGCTCGCATGCGCAGACTCCGCGCCGCAAATTCGTCGGCGTCGCGCTGTTCGCGCCGCGCCGTAACCTTCGCCTCGGCCGCCTCGCCGCGCGCCTGCAGCACTTCGTACGAGCCGAGCTTCTGCTTGTGGCGCTGCCAGTCGGGCTTCGCCGCCTCGAGGCGCGCGCTCGCCGCCGCCAGCAGGCTGCGCTGCTGCTCGATCGCGGCATCGAGCGTGTCGATGAACGCCTGGAAGTTGCGCATGTTGCCGGCCGGCATGCCCGACTGCGCGCTCTCCATGAAGCGTGCGTAGTATTCGTCGCGGTACTGCACGAGCGCATCGAGTTGCGCCTGTACGTCGTTGCGCTCGCGCTGCGCGCGGCCGAGCCGCTGCGCGGCGGTGTCCACGTCGTCCTGCGCGAGACCGATCAGCGTCTTGATCGGAAAATGTTTCGACATCGTCAGCCTCCTCGGCCCTAGGCAAACAGCGCGTTCAGCATGTCGATGCTCGGCTGGAAGTTCGCGCACTCGCGAAAGCCTTGCTGCAGGAACGCTTCCATCCGCGGATACAGCGCGATCGAGCGATCGAGCACCGCGTCGCGCCCGCTCGAATACGCGCCGACGTTGATCAGATCGCGGTTGCGCTGATAGCGCGACAGCATCTGCTTGAACATACGCGTTTTATTCAGATGGTTATCGTCGATCAGCGCGGTCATTGCCCGGCTAATCGACGCTTCGATATCGATCGCAGGGTAGTGGCCGGCTTCGGCGAGCGAGCGCGACAGCACGATGTGGCCGTCGAGAATCGCGCGCGCCGAGTCGGCGATCGGGTCCTGCTGGTCGTCGCCTTCGGTGAGCACCGTGTAGAACGCGGTGATCGAGCCGCCGCCCGCCGGTCCGTTGCCGGTGCGCTCGACGAGCGCCGGCAGCTTCGCGAACACCGACGGCGGATACCCCTTGGTCGCGGGCGGCTCGCCGATCGCGAGCGCGATCTCGCGCTGCGCCATCGCGTAACGGGTCAGCGAATCCATTAGCAGCAGCACGTGCTTGCCCTGGTCGCGGAAGTATTCGGCGAGCGAGGTCGAGTACGCGGCGGCCTGCATCCGCAACAGCGGCGACACGTCGGCCGGCGCGGCGATCACGACCGAGCGCGCCAACCCTTCCTCGCCGAGAATCTGTTCGATGAACTCCTTCACTTCGCGGCCACGTTCGCCGATCAGGCCGATCACGATCACCTCGGCGCTGGTGTAGCGCGCCATCGTGCCGAGCAGCACCGATTTACCGACGCCCGAACCCGCGAACAGCCCCATCCGTTGACCACGACCGACGGTCAACAGCGAGTTGATCGCGCGCACGCCGACGTCGAGCACCTTGTGAATCGGCTCGCGATTGAGCGGATTGATGACCGGCGCGGACAGCGGCGCGTCCCTTTGCGTGCCGAGCGGTCCGAGCCCGTCGAGCGGACGGCCGGATGCGTCGAGCACGCGGCCGAGCAATTCCCAGCCGACCGGTAGACGCTTCGCGCCCGCGAGCGGGTCGGCGATCGGCGCGCTTTCGAGCGGAAAGACCCGCGCGCCGGGCAACAGGCCGATCACTTCGGTGGTCGGCATCAGGAACAGCTTGTCGCCGGAGAAGCCGACCACTTCGGCTTCGGCCATCGGCAGCGAACTGCCGGGCGGCAACTCGATCATCACTTCGGCGCCGACCGACAGACGCAGGCCGACCGCTTCGAGCACGAGACCGGCCGCGCGTGTGAGACGCCCGCACGCGCGCAGCGGCTTCGCGATGGCGTTGCGCGCGCGCAGCGCGTCGAGCTGGCCGCGCCATGCCTGCATGTGGGGATTGATGTCGAGCGCGGGATCGTAGGACGGCGCGTGCGCAGCGTGAGCGGCGCAAGCACTGCGCGCGACGTGGTCCGTCGCGGCGGACTCGCGGCTCGCCGCCGCGCCTGTCGCCGGATGTGCGCTCGCAGGAGCGTGCCATGCCGCATCCGGGGGCTCCGGAATACCGGCCGACTCGACATCGGCCAGCGCCTCGGCGCCGAACGACGCCAACGCGAGCTCGCGTTCGAGCGGCGTCAGATCGCTCGCGCGGATCTCGTCGAGCGTCGGCTTCACCACGTGCTCACCTTGCCGAGCGCGGCTGCGACGCGCTGCCAGCGCGTGTCGATGCCCGCGTCGACCTCGCCGGTGCCGGCCTGCGCGCGGCAACCGCCACGCTCCACCGATGCATCGGTGCGCACGGTCCAGCCGCGCGTTTGCAATTCATCGAGCAGATACGCCTCGACGACCGGCAGATCGGCGGGACTCACGATCAGCGCCGGTGCGCCGGCAAGCGCGGGCTCGGCCGCGAGGACCTCGCGCGCGGCCGCGATCAGTGCGGTCGGGTCGTGCTGCACGTGCTGGCGCACGACCTGCTGCGCGATGTCGAGCGCGAGTGCGATCAGCGTTTCGGAGATCGCGTGCTGCGCGCCATCGAGCGCGCTCTTGAAGGTTTCGGCGAGCGCGGCGAGCCGCATCGCTTCCTCGCGCGCCTCGGTCTGGCCTTGCGCGAAACCCTGCGCGTGCCCCTGGTCATAGCCCGCCTGATAGCCGAGCGCCTGGCCGGCCACATGACCGGACGCGACGCCCTGTGCATGCGCGGCTTCGCGGCGGTGCTCGAGTTCGGCTTCGAACGCGCGCTCGTCGAACTCGGGTTCGGCCGGCGGCGGCGCCGGCGGAGCCGGGTCGAACGACGCCATCTCCCAGCGCTGGTAGGCCGAGAGGCTTTCCTTTGCCGGGGCGTTCGGATCAGACATAGGCATCTTCCGCCTTGCCGCCTAGAACGATCTGCCCGCTCTCGGCCAGGTTGCGCACGATCTGCAGGATGCGGCGCTGCTGCGTCTCGACTTCGGACACGCGTACCGGGCCGCGCGCGTCGAGGTCTTCGGCGAGCAACTCGGCCGCGCGCTGCGACATGTTCGACAGGAACTTCTGACGCAGCGCGGGCGCCGCGCCCTTCAGCGAGATGATCAGCGCTTCGGATTCGACTTCCTTCAGCAGCAGCTGGATCGCGCGGTCTTCGAGCTCGAGCAGGTTCTCGAACACGAACATCTGGTCGATGATCTTCTGCGCGAGCTCGGCGTCGTACTGGCGCACGTTTTCGATGACGCCTTCCTCGTGGTTGCTCGACATGAAGTTCAGAATCTCGGCGGCCGTGCGGATACCGCCCATCGGGCTGCGCTTCAGGTTGTCGCTGCCGGACAAGAGGCCGGTCAGCACGTCGTCGAGCTCGCGCAGCGCGGCCGGCTGGATGCCGTCGAGCGTCGCGATCCGCAGCAGCACGTCGTTGCGCAGCCGGTCCGTGAAACAGCCGACGATCTCCGAAGCCTGATCGCGGTCCAGATGCACGAGGATCGTCGCAATGATCTGCGGATGCTCGTTCTTGATCAGTTCCGCGACCGCCGCCGAGTCCATCCACTTCAGGCCTTCGATGCCGCTCGTGTCGCTGCCCTGCAGGATCCGGTCGATGATCGCGCCGGCCTTGTCGTCGCCGAGCGCCTTGGTCAGCACCGAGCGGATGTAATCGCTCGAATCGAGCGACATGCCCGTGTGCTGCTCGGCCTCGCGCACGAACTCCTGCAGCACCTCGTCGACCTGTTCGCGGGTGACGTTCTTCAGCGCCGCCATCGCGACGCCGATTTTCTGAACCTCACGGGGGCCCAGAAACTTGAACACCTGCGCCGCCTCTTCCTCGCCGATCGACATCAGCAGCAGCGCGCTCTTCACTACGCCTTCAGCGCTCATCGGACACCCAGTTCTTGACGACGGTTGCTACGATCTTCGGATCCTGACGCGCGATGCTGCGCGCGAACTCCAGGTTCCGCTCGTATTTGTGCTTCGCGTTTTCGAGCGCGAGCTGCTCGCTATCCGCTTCGATTTCGACCACCGCGCCATCGCGCTCCTCGGCCGGGATGCCGTCGAGCAGCACCGGTTCGTCGGGCGCCATCAGCGCGGCAACCGGCTCGGGCGGCGGCGGGAAGGCGCGGCGCAGCGCCGGCTTCACCATCACGAAGTAGAGGAACAGGGCCACCGCGCCGATGCCGAGGTACGTCGCGATCTGCTTGTACAGCGCGAGCATGTCGGGCGTGCGCCACCACGGCAGGTCGGCGTTCGGGTCGAGCTCGGTGGTAAACGCGCTGTTGACCACGTTGACCGAGTCGCCGCGCGACGCGTCGAAGCCCATCGCGTCCTTCACGAGCTGGGTGATCTGCGCGAGCTTGTCGGCGCTGACCGGCTGCATCGTCACGTGACCCTTCGGATCGACGACCCGCAGATAATTGACGACCACCGCGACCGACAGCCGGCGGATGCCGCCCATCGGCTGGTCGACGTGGCGCACGGTCTTGTCGAGCTCGTAGTTGGTGGTCGAATCCTTGCGGTCGCTGACCGGCGTCGTGGTGACCGAGCTCGCGCCGTTGCCGGCCACGATCGGCGCGGAGGCCGGTTGCGGCGGCTGGTTCGACAGCGCGCCCGGCACGCCCGAGGCGCCGCCCTGCGACATTTCGGTGGCGCTGCTCTGCTGCCGGCTGCGGATCGCGGCCTGCTGCGGATTGCCGTTCGGGCCGTAGTTCTCGGAGGTCTGCTCGCTGTGCGAGAAGTCGATGTCGGCGCTGACCTGCGAGCGCGCGTTGCCGGCGCCGAACAGCGGCGCGAGGATCGTGTCGATGCGCTGCTGGGTGTTGCGCTCGATCTGCTGGCGGAACTTCAGCTGGGTCGCGTCGAGTCCGCTGCCATTGGTGGGCTGCGTGAGCAGGTTGCCGTCCTGGTCGAGGATCGTCACGCCGCGCACCGGCATTTCCGGCACCGCCGAGGCCACCATGTGCGTAATCGCGACGACCTGCCCTTCGTCGAGCACGCGGCCCGGGTACAGGTTCACGAGCACCGCCGCCGACGGCGCTTCCTTGTCGCGCACGAACACGCTCGGCTTCGGAATCGCGAGATGCACGCGCGCCGATTTGACGCTCGAGATCGCTTCGATCGTGCGTTCGAGTTCGCCTTCGAGCGCGCGCTGATAGTTGATCTGCTCGTCGAACTGGCTGATGCCGAATTTCTGGTTGTCCATCAGCTCGAAGCCGACCGAGCCACTCTTCGGCAGCCCCTGCGATGCGAGGCGCAGGCGCATCTCGTGGACCTGCTCGGCCGGCACGAGGATCGCGCTGCCGCTTTCGGACAGCTTGTACGGAATATTGGCCTGCTGCAGCGCGGTGATGATCGAGCCGCCGTCGCGGTCGGACAGATTGCTGTAGAGCACCTTGTAGCTGGGCGCGCGCGACCACAGGAACAGGCCGGCGACGACCGCCACCAGCAGCGCGACCGCGAACACGAGCGGCGCGCGCGGGTTGCCGCGCATCTGCGCGAGTCCGGACAGACGCTGGCCGAAATTGCCGCCGATACCTCCCAGGCCGCCGAGGCCACCGAGGTCGGCCATGCCGCCGGCCTGGCCGCTACCGGCCTGACCGGCAGCGGGCTGCGCGCCGGCGAGCCCCATACGGGCGTCGGGGTTGATCAACGAGTTGGCTGACGAATCCATGCGTCGGGTTTCTCCGGGAAATGCCTTGGCGTTCTGCCGTGATGCCGCGCCGGGGCTCGGCGGACGGACAGAGACTTTCACCTTTGAAATTATCCGCAGCGCCGCTCAACCCGATTGCTTGAATAGAGCCGGGTTTCCCCTCTAGTTTCGGGACTTTCCGCGAGGAGCCGCTGCTATGCTTTCGTCCAGATCGGTACACCGTCCGGCGGTCCGATCGCACATCCAACGGAGAAAACATGACCATGCCCGTGAACGCGCTATCGTCGGCGCTGCAACAGATGCAGGCGATGGCGGCGCAGGCGGCCGGCGACGCGACCCCGGCGGCGGAGCAATCCGGCGCGGCGACGCCCACCAACTTCGCGGCGGCGCTGAAGGCTTCGCTCGACAAGATCAGCGGCGACCAGCAGAAGGCGGTCGGCGAGTCGCAGGCGTTCGAGCTCAGTGCGTCGAACGTCTCGCTGAACGACGTGATGGTGGACATGCAGAAGGCCAACATCGGCTTCCAGTTCGGCCTGCAGGTGCGCAACAAGCTGGTCGCCGCGTACAACGACATCGCGCAGATGTCGATCTGAGCGGGATCGCGCGTGTCTGCCTGAAGGTCCACACGAGTCCCGTCCGACGATCCGGCACGCCGCTGCCGGCGCTTGCGCCGGCGGCTTCGTGCCGTGTTTCCCGGGCCCGCCCAGCGGCGCTTTCGATCCTCCTTACACCGGACTAAAGCTTTGTCGTCGCGCATCCGATAACCCAATTACAGGTCAGCGACCGGCGCGTCGACGCGCCGCGCGGCCACGCCACGACTTAACCGCAGCCAGTATCAGAGGAGGAGCGCCGATGTTTTCCCAAGGGCACGCTGGAGCCAACGCGTATGCGCGTGTCGGTATCGAGACATCCGTGATGGGCGCAAGTCCGCATCGTCTGATCGTGTTGCTGTACCAGGGCGCACGCCAGGCGATCGCGCAAAGCCGCATGCATTTGCAGCAGGGCAACGTGGCCGAGCGTGGCATGGCGATCAGCAAGGCGATCCGGATCATCGAAAGCGGGCTGCAGCAGTCGCTCAACCTCGAGGTGGGCGGCGAAATCGCCGAACGGCTCAATGCCTTGTACGACTATATGGCGCGTCGACTGTTGCAAGCCAATATCAATCAGAGCGAGGCGATGCTCGTGGAGGTGGACCGTCTGCTCGCGACGCTCGAAGAGGCATGGATCGGGATAGCCCCGGAGATCGCGCGGATGGCAGCACAGCCAGCCGCGGAAAGCCTGAGATGACATCGAACGCAGAATATTTTGCCCGCTACGAGGCGATCGCGGCGCTGTCCTGCCGCATGCTGATGGCGGCCCGTCGTGCACTGTGGAACGACCTGGTGCACTTGCAGGAAGAGTATCGGCAGCTGGTCGAAGCGCTGCGCGAAGCCGACGTGGGCGTCAAGCTCGACGAGGCCGAACGCCTGCGCAAGTACGCGCTGATCCGCCAGATCCTCGCCGACGACGCCGCGATCCGCGACCTCGCGAATCCGCGCATGGCGCATCTGTCGGCGCTGTTCGCCGGCCGGTCGACGCGCGTGCTGAAGGAGTTGTACGGGGCGCGCTGAGCGCGAGCGGGCGCGCGCGTGAGCTGGCGCTACGCCGCACGCGTCTGAAGGATCGGAGCAATCAGAGCATCGCGCGCGTTGCCGCCGATGCGACCAAGGAACCGGCATGAACGGAATCGATTCGGCCCTCGCTTCGGTGCTGTCGAGCCGGATCGACAGCCTGCTCAGCATCGCGCCGGGAACCGCGACCACCTCGCAGACCGGCGCGGCCGGCGTCGATACCGCGGTTCCCGCGGCGCCTGCGAACGTGACGCCCGCGCCCCAGCCGTCCGCGCAAACCGCGCTGTCGGCCGTCGCGCTGACGCTGAATGCGATTGCGCACTCAGGCGGCGAGGCCACACCGGCGGTGCTCGGCCGCGCGCCGATCTGGGCGGCCGCGCCGGCGCTCGACGTCGCCATCGAAAGCTTGCCGCTGACCGATGCGGCGGGCGCCGCGACAGTCAATTTCGCTGCCGGCGATTCCGCCGCTGCTGCCAGCACCAATACCAATCCCAACGCTGCCGCCAGCGCAACCGCGACCGCCACCGCGAGCGTGGCGGCGACCGAAGTGCCGGTCGCGGCGCTCGCGGCCGCGCTGCAACAGACGGTCGCCGACAGCGGCCTGTTCTACGAGGCGCATCTCGCGGCGTGGCTGGTCGGCCAGCGTTCGCCGGCCCAACTGGCGAACGAGGCGCAGAACCAGCTCGTCGCAGATTCTCAATTGCCTCCCGACTGGAGCGCCGACGCTGGCGACGCGAGCGCGCGGTCCGCTGCGGCGAACGGAGCCCCCGAGGCAACGCCACGCGGCACGCCGAACGTTGCCGAGAACAACCCTGCCATGCACGCGATGCCGTCGATCCTGACCGCGCAGGCCGCGCGACTCGTCGCGGGCGAGCTGCTGGCCAGCTCGGTGTCCGACCTGAATGGCCAGTCCACACACGCGGGGCTGCACAGCGCGGTGTCCCAGGCGGCCGATGCCGGCTCGTCGCAGAGCGCGCAGGCGATGGCGGCGGCGGTGCATCCGGCGACGGTGCCGCTCGTGCGCCAGCAGCTCGATCTGCTTGCGACCGGGCAGTTCCGCTGGACCGGCGAGGCGTGGCCCGGCGCGCGTCTGGACTGGACGATCGAGCAGGATGGCGACGAATGGGACCGCAGCGGCGGCGGCCTCGCGAGCGAGGACGACCAGCCGTGGCGCACGCGCCTGACGCTATCGCTGCCGACGCTCGGCACCGTCGATGCCGAACTGACGCTGACCGGCACGCGGCTGACCGCGCGCGTGCAGGCGAGCCCGCGGGGCGCCGCGCGGCTCGCGATGCAGGGGGACGGTTTCCGTCAGCGGCTCGCGGCGACGGGGCTCGAGCTGCAGGGATTGACGATTCGTGAGATCGGCGGCGGTGTGCCTGGTACTACCGCGGCGGGCACCTCGGCGGCGGGTGCGCAGGCCGCGGGCGCGTATGCACGGTCGGCGTCGGCGGCTGTGGCCACGTCGACGGCGTCGGCGTCGGGCGCCGCATCGCGCGACGACCTCGATTGGGATATCTGATGAGCCGCACCCAACGTCGCAGCGCGGCTGCGCTTGTTTATGACGCTCATGGCGGCGAGCCCGCCCCGCGTCTGGTCGCCAAGGGGTATGGGCTGCTCGCTGAGATGATCGTGCAGCGCGCGAAGGAGGCAGGGCTGTATGTGCATGAGGCGCCCGAGATGGTGTCGCTGCTGATGCAGGTCGATCTGGATGCGCGGATTCCACCGCAGCTTTATCAGGCTGTCGCCGAGTTGCTGGCCTGGTTGCATCGGCTCGAGAGTGGGGCTGATGCTGAGACGGGCAATGGCGCTGGCGCGCCGGATGTGGTTGATGTTGTTGCTACTGATGTGCCTGGCGGTGCTAGTACTGCGGATCACTGAAGGTGTGTGTTTGCCCTTTGGCAGGGCGGGGCGCTTTTTTGTCGTTGTTCTGGTGGTGTTGGCCTTTCCTTGCTTTGTTATCGGTCTATTAGCGTTGCCCCTGTGCGGGGCGGCACCTACTTTCTTTGCTGCTGCAAAGAAAGTAGGCAAAGAAGACAGCTCAAACCGCAAGCTCATAAGCGGGTCCCCTGGCTTGGAAGGGGTAGTGGTGCATCTGGAATCCGGGCCCCCGCACATTCCCCGTTCGTGACAAAGCCATCATCCCTCCCACTCCGCACTACGTGCGTCGCGGACGGGTCTGCCAGGGAAACCAATGGTTTGGCCCGCGCAGCGGGGGCCGTCGGCTGCGCCTCGGCGATGCGCCGAAACCACCAGTGGGTTTTGAACGGGGTTTCGGCGCGCGCAGCGCCGCCGGAAGAATGACAGCCTTGTCACTAGCGCGGAATGTGCGAGGGCACGGATTCCAGATGCACCACTACCTTATGCAGACCGAGGGACCCGCTTAAGAGTTGGCGGTTTTAGCTGTCTTCTTTGCCTACTTTCTTTGCAGCAGCAAAGAAAGTAGGTGCCGCCCCGCACAGGGGCAACGCTAATAGACCGACAAGAAAGCAAGGAAAGGCCAACACCGCAAAGAACAAAGACAAAAAAAGGCCTCACCCCGCCCAGGGGCAAAATCAAAACCTCATCATCAACTTCAACACCGCGTTCACGCGTCTCCCGTATGGCGGCGAAATCAACCCGCGCGCATTCAAGCGCGCCTGCACGAGCACGGGCTTCATCTTGGAAAAAGTAACGAACCCCTCGTACCCGTGGTACGCCCCCATCCCACTCGCCCCGACCCCGCCGAACGGCAAACTCTCACATGCCAGATGCATCAGCGTCTCGTTAACGGCCATGCCGCCGGCGATCGTTTCATGCGTGACACGCTCAACCGTCCGCGCATCGTCGGCATAGAGATAAAGCGCCAGCGGCCGCGGCCGCGCATTGATCCATGCGATCGCGTCGTCGAGCGTGTCGTACGGCACGAGCGGCAACAGCGGCCCGAAAATCTCCTCCTGCATCAGCGCGCATTCGTCCGGCGCGCCAGTCACGGCGATCAGCGGAAAGCGCCGGCTCCCGGCATCGGGCGTCGCGTTGGTCAGCGCATGCAATTGCGCGCCCGCAGCCCGCGCTTCGTCGGCGAGACGTTCGAGCCGCTCGAAGTGCCGCGAAGAAATGATCGACGTGTAATCCGGGTTCTGCGCGAAGTCCGGATACATCCTCGCCATCCGCACGCGCGCCCGTTCGATGAACGCCTCCTCCCTGCCGCGCGGCACCAGCACGTAATCGGGCGCCACACAGGTCTGCCCCGCGTTCAGCGTCTTGCCGGCGATCAGATTGTCGACCGCGTTGTCGAAACGCGCATGCGCGCCGATCAGCGCCGGCGACTTGCCGCCGAGTTCGAGTGTGACCGGCGTCAGATGCTCGGCCGCCGCGCGCATCACTTCGTGACCGACCTTCGTCGAGCCGGTGAACAGCAGATGATCGAACGGCAGCGCGCTGAACGCGGCCGCGAGCGCCGCATCGCCGTTGACGACCGCGACGTGAGTGCGCGCGAACGTCTGACCGATCAGCAGCTCGAATAGCGCCGAGGTGCGCGGCGTCAGCTCGGACATCTTGATGATCGCGCGATTGCCCGCCGTCAGCGCGCTGATCAACGGGCCGACCGCGAGCAGCACCGGATAATTCCACGGCACGATGATGCCGACCACGCCGAGCGGCTGCGGCACCACCTTCGCGCGCGCCGGCAGCAGCCACTTGTTGGTGCGGCGGCGCTGCGCTTTCATCCAGCGCTTGCCGTGACGCAGCGCGGCGTCGATCTCTTCCTTCACGAGCAGGAATTCGGCGAGCAGCACTTCTTCCTTCGCGCGATTGCCGAAGTCCGCGTGCATCGCGTCGGCGAGCGCGTCGCGATTGTCGAGCATCAGCTTGCGCAGCGCACGCAGATGCGTCGCGCGCGTGTCCCACGACGGATAGGGCGCGCGCAGATACGCATGACGTTGATCGCGCAACAGTGCTTCGAGCGCGGCGACCTCCGGCACATCGTTCTTCATGTGAGTCCACTCCCAGATGGATGACCGTGCGCATCGAGCGCGCTTATCTTGGTTTGAGGTTGAGTCGGAGTTGCGAGCGGTGCGCTCGGGGTTTGCGCGCCCGCCGCGTTTACGCGGGAAAGGCGCGCTCGACGATCGCCGCGTGATCGAACGTGGCCGGCAGCGTGCCGTACACGCGGCCGCTTTCGCCGCAGCCGTCGGCGAGACGCGTCGCGATGAACGCGTCGGCGACCCCGGCGGGCGCGTGCTGCGCGAGCAGCGTCGCCTGCGCGATCAGCACGATCTGCTGCGCGATACGTCGTGCCGACGCCTCGCGCGGTTCGGCCGGTCCGTTCAGCGTCGCGGCGAGACGCGCGAGCGCCGCGCCCAACGCCGGATGCGCGCGCGCGACGTCCTGCCAGGCGGCGAACAGCGCTTGCGCGGCCTGCGGCTCGCGCTCCATCGCGCGCAGCACGTCGAGGCACATCACGTTGCCCGAGCCTTCCCAGATCGAGTTGACCGGCGCCTCGCGATAGAAGCGCGCCATCGGCCCGGTTTCGACGTAGCCGTTGCCGCCCCAGACTTCCATCGCCTCGCCGGTGAATTCGAGCGCGCGCTTGCAGACCCAGTACTTCGCGGCAGGCGTAACGATGCGCCGCCAGGCGCGTTCGGCCGATGAAGCCGACGACGCGTCGGCGGATTCCTCGAACGCGCGCGCGAGACGCATGAACAGCACCGTAGCCGCTTCGGATTCGAGCGCGAGATCGGCGAGCACGTTGCGCATCAGCGGCTGCTCGGCAAGGTGCCGGCCGAACGCGCTGCGATGCCGCGCATGATGGACCGCCTGCACGAGCGCGGCACGCATCAGCGCGGCGCTGCCGATCACGCAGTCGAGCCGCGTGTAGCTCGCCATTTCGATGATGGTCGGCACGCCGCGTCCTTCGTCGCCGATCATCACACCGTACGCGTCGAGAAATTCGACTTCACTGCTTGCGTTGGAGCGATTGCCGAGCTTGTCCTTCAGACGCTGGATCTGCACCGCGTTCTTGCTGCCGTCCGGCGCGAAGCGCGGCACGAAAAAGCACGACAGCCCCTCGTGCGTGTCGGTGCGCGCGAGCACCAGATGCGCGTCGCACTGCGGCGCCGAGAAGAACCATTTATGACCGACAAGCCGGTAGGCGCCGCCGCGTCCGCCGGCACCGTCGAACGCATGGGCGCGCGTCCGGTTGCTGCGCACGTCGGAGCCGCCCTGTTTCTCGGTCATGCCCATGCCGATCATCGCCGAGCGCTTTTGCGTGAGCGGCACGTCGCGCGGATCGTGCTCGCGTGTGTACAACTGGTCGCGCAGCGTATCGAACAACGTGGATTCGCGCTGCAACACCGGAATGCTCGCGAATGTCATCGTCAGTGGGCACAGCGAGCCGGATTCGATCTGCGCATGCATGAAGTAGCCGGCGCAGCGCGCGGCCATCGCGCCGCTTCGCGGCTCGGCGAACGGCAGCGCGTGTAGCCCTTCGCGACGCAGCAGCGCGAGCAGTTCATGCCACGCGGGATGGAACTCGAGCGCGTCGATGCGCTCGCCGCGCGGACTATGCGTGACCAGCTCCGGCGTATGGCGGTTGGCGAGCTCCGCGAGCGCGAGCGTGTCGGGCGTCGTCAGCGTCGCGCCGTGTCGCAGCAGCGCCTCGCGATGCCAGCTCGCGCCGTCGCGATCGACGGCCGCGCTCAAAGCGGCGTCGCTCGCGAACAGGTTGTAGTCCGCGAGCGGCGGTGCCTGATTCGTCACCTCGTGAGTCTGGCCGAAGCCGTGCCGTTCCATCTGCTGTCTCCGTGCTTTCGCTATTGTGCGCCGCTTCGCCGACGGCATCCGCGATGCGCTTTGTCGCATCTGTTCGAGCGCCGCGCGTGATGCCGCATGCCGGAAGGAGGGCGCGCGTCGCGCCATGTTTGGAAGCCGCGTGCGGGCCGTACGCGCCTTTCATCATAGGGGCGCGTTGCCGCCGGCGTTTAGAGGAATCGTTCTGTCAGGGAGCCGCCGCAGCCCCAATACGCTCCCTACAATGCGCAGAAAACACACGTAGACAAGTGTGCACGAGACAGGGTCCGCGAGCAACGCGGCCCATCAGGAGGAGCGCATGCAATACGACTACATCATCGTCGGTGCGGGCTCGGGCGGCTGCACGCTCGCGAGCCGTCTCGCGGATAGCTGTCCCGACGCGACCATCGCGCTGATCGAGGCCGGTCCGCATACCGGGCGCAATCTGTTGGTGAACATGCCGGTCGGCGTCGCGGCCGTGGTGCCGAACAGACTGAAGACCAACTACGGCTACCTGACCACGCCGCAGCCGGGGCTCGCCGGTCGCGAGAGCTATCAGCCGCGCGGACGCGGTTTCGGCGGATCGAGCGCGATCAACGCGATGATCTACACGCGCGGCCATCCGCTCGATTACGACGAGTGGGCGCGGCTCGGCTGCGACGGCTGGTCGTGGGCCGAGGTGCTGCCGTATTTTCGCCGCGCCGAAGACAACGAGCGCGGCGCCGATGCGTGGCATG
This sequence comes from Paraburkholderia sp. 31.1, assembly GCF_014397645.1. Lineage (NCBI taxonomy): Bacteria > Pseudomonadati > Pseudomonadota > Betaproteobacteria > Burkholderiales > Burkholderiaceae > Paraburkholderia > Paraburkholderia sp. 31.1. The sequence goes on along the minus strand of NZ_VZQN01000028.1, from coordinate 72,966 downwards.
GCGAGGCCGGTCCGCTGACCGTGTCCGATCTGCGCTTCAGGAATCCGTTTTCCAGGCGCTTCGTGCAGGCCGCGCTCGAAGCGGGCTACAAAGCGAACGACGACTTCAACGGCGCGGACCAGGAAGGCATCGGCTTCTATCAGGTCACGCAACGTGACGGGCGCCGTTGCAGCGTCGCGCGCGCGTACATCTACGACCGGCCGCGCGCGAATCTGCACACGATGGCCGACGCGACCGTGCTGCGCGTCGTGTTCGACGGCAAGCGCGCGAGCGGCGTCGAAATCGTGCGCGGCGGCCGCACCGAAACGCTCGCGGCGCGCGCCGAGGTCGTGCTCGCCGCTGGGGCGTTCAACTCGCCGCAACTGTTGATGTGCTCGGGCATCGGGCCGGCCGCGCATCTGCGCTCGCTCGGCATCGACGTGCTTCACGATGCGCCCGAGGTCGGCCAGAACCTGATCGATCACATCGATTTCACGATCAACAAACGCGTGAGGTCGATCGAGCCCACCGGTTTCTCGGTGCGCGGCATCGCGCGGATGCTGCCGCAATTCGTGACCTTCATGCGCCACGGGCGCGGCATGCTGTCGAGCAACGTCGCCGAGGCGGGCGGTTTTCTGAAGAGCCGGCCGACGCTCGCGCGGCCCGATCTGCAACTGCATTTCTGCGCGGCGATCGTCGACGATCACAACCGCCATATGCACTGGGGCCACGGCTATTCGCTGCATGTATGCGTGCTGCGTCCGCATAGCCGCGGCACCGTGACGCTCGCAAGCGCCGATGCGCGTGTCGAGCCGCTGATCGATCCGCGCTTTCTGAGCGATGCGCGCGATCTCGATCTGCTCGTCGAGGGCGCGAAGATGGCGCGGCGCATTCTCGGCGCGCCGTCGCTCGCGCTGCACGGCGGCGAGGAGTTGTACACGCGGCCGGGGCAATCGGATGCGCAACTGCGCCAGACGATCGCCGAGCGCGCGGACACGATCTATCACCCGGTCGCGACCTGCCGGATGGGCGGCGACGCGCGCTCGGTCGTCGATCCGCAATTGCGCGTGCGCGGCGTGACGGGGTTGAGGATCGTCGATGCGTCGGTCATGCCGACCCTGATCGGCGGCAACACCAATTCGCCGACGGTGATGATCGGCGAACGGGCGGCGGAGTTGATCGCGACGAGCCGGCGAGAGGGAGCGGGGAGGTCGGCGACGGTGACGCCCCCGAACCCAGGTGACACGCCGGCGCAGGCGGTTTGATCGCCGTTTGCAAGGAGGTCGGCAAACGCGAGCGGCGAAACGCGGCCGGCGGCCGGACGCCGCCCGTCACTCGCCTGAGGGTGGCAGAGCTCCCTGCGGCGCTGTGATTCCGTTAAAGCCGATCCCCGGTCCGAGTATGAAATCGTCGCTGGCGTGTGTCGGCAGCGTTTCGCGCGCGACGTCGAGCCACGCGCGCGCCGCGTGCGACAGATAGCCGTTGCGGCGCCAGCCGATCGCCATCTCCCAAGGGATCTCCGGTTCGACGACCGGGCGGCAGGTGAACTGCGCGGGATCGAGCCGCCGGCAATAGGGCGCGGGCAGCAGTGCGATGCCGACGCCGGCCAGCACCAGCGCCGCCATGAAGTCCCAATGCGCGCTGCGCCCGACGATCGCGGGCGCAAACCCCGCCGCGCGGCACGCGTTCAACACGACGTCGTTCAGCGCGAGGCTTTCGCCGTAAAACACGAACGGCTCATCGGCGAGTTGCGCGAGCGGCACCTCGTTCAACGCATCCCAGCGCGAGCCGGCGCGCGCGACGAGCCACAACAGCTCGCGCGACATCGGCAGCACGTCGATGTTGTCGGGGTCGACCGGCTGCAGCACACCGCCCAGTTCCAGTTCACCGTTGATCAGCGCGGCTTCGATCGCGCGCGAGCCCTGCTCGAACAGCTTCAGCTCGATCTTCGGATAGCGCTGGCGGAACGCGGCGATTGCGGGGGTGAAGAGCGCACCGCCCATCGGCGGAATGCCGATTGCCAGTTCACCGCGCCCGAGCGTGTCGAGATCGTTCAGCTCGGCCTGCAGTTGCGCGTGCGCGGCGAGCACGTCCTGGCCGCGCTGATAGACGATCCGGCCCACGTCGGTGAGAACCATCTGGCGGCCGTCGCGCAGCAGCAGCGGCGAGCCGATTTCGTCTTCCAGCGACTTGACCATCTTGCTGATGGTCGGCTGCGTGACGAACATCTGCTCAGCGGCGACGGTGAAGCTTTGCTGACGGACCACTTCGACGAAATAGCGCAGCGCGCGGAGTTCCATGAGCGGGGTCTCCAGAATTCCAGTTTGGAATGGTTTCGATGATTGTAAGTCATTTTATTTATGGGGCGGCCGGCCCCATACTAAGTGCCTTCCGACGCCAGCCAGGGGATGTCATGTCCGCGCCAGTTTTCACCCGTTCCGCCCGTCCCGCCGGTGGCGGCTCAAGTGGAGACGCGGGTGGCTTCGGCCGTGTCGCACGCATCGCCGTGCAAAGCGCCGCGATCGCGGCGCTCTGGATTGGCGCCGATTTCATCGTGCGGCGGCTGCATCTGTCGGTGCCGGGCGGCGTGGTCGGCCTCGTCGTGCTGCTCGCGCTGCTGTTCTGTGGCGGTATCGCGCCGCGCTGGGTCAAGGCCGGCGCGGACTGGCTGCTGTCCGACATGCTGCTGTTCTTCATTCCGGCGGCGGTCGCCGCCGTGCAATACGGCGGCCTGTTCCGCGCGGACGGCTGGCGCCTCGCGCTGGTGGTGATCGCCGGCACCCTGATGGTGATGGTCGCGGTGGCGTTCGCTGTCGATCAGGCCGCGCGCGTCGAACGGCGTTTCGCGCTGCGCCGCGTGCGGGTTGCGCGTAAGGCAGGCAGTCTGTCGCGCGAGCGCCGATGAACCCGCTCCCGTTCGCTTCGCTGTTGGCCGACGACGCCTCGCGCCTGATCGCGGCCGGCTGCCTCGTGCTGACGATCGCGCTGTACTTCGCGTCGAAGGCGCTGTATGCGCGCGTGCGCTCGCCGTGGCTCACGCCGATGCTGACGGTGCCGGCCGCGCTCGTCGCGATCGTCGTACTCGCGCACATTCCGTATTCGCTTTACTTCGAGGACACGCGCTGGCTGATGTGGCTGCTCGGCCCCGCGACGGTCGCGTTTGCCCTGCCGATCTACGAGTACCGCGCACTGTTGAAGCGCCACTGGATCTCGCTGTCCGTCGGCGTGACGGTGGGCATTCTGGTCGGCGTCGGCGGCTCGCTGATGCTCGCGAAGCTGCTGCACCTGTCGCCGGACTTGCAGCGCAGCCTGATGACGCGTTCGGTGTCGACGCCATTCGCGCTCGCCGTGTCCGACAGGATTCACGCGCCGAAGGACCTGACCGCGCTGTTCGTGATCGCGACCGGCGTCTGCGGCATGCTGTTCGGCGAAATCGTGCTCGCGTTCGTGCCGCTGCGCACGCGGCTCGCGCGCGGCGCGCTGTTCGGTGCGGCCGCGCACGGCGTCGGCACCGCGAAGGCACGCGAGCTCGGCAGCGAGGAGGGCGTAGTGTCCAGCCTGACGATGATGATCGCCGGTGTCGCCATGGTGCTGCTCGCGCCGATGCTGGGGCTGCTGCCGATCTGAACCAGCGCGCTGCCGCACCATCCGGCGCGCGCCGAAGTCATCTCGATTTGCTACAATCGCCGTTCGTCTTCGAGGAGCGTTGCGACGGGTACCGCGAATCCGCATTCGCCGGCCGCCCGCCAGGCTCGAAGGCTTCAATTGGCAGCATGGAATGCGCATCGCGCGAATCCGAACGCTGCCTCAAACCGCGCTCACGTCACATTTCTAGTCAATTTCTTAGAAAGGAGGGCGTGATGAACGCCGCAGTCATCGATTCCCAGAAGCTGGATTACGTTGTCGCCGACATGTCGCTCGCCGCTTGGGGCCGCAAGGAACTCACGATCGCCGAGACCGAAATGCCCGGCCTCATGCAGACCCGTGATGAGTACAAGGCGCAGCAGCCGCTGAAGGGCGCGCGCGTCGCCGGTTCGCTGCACATGACGATCCAGACCGGCGTGCTGATCGAGACGCTGACCGCGCTCGGCGCGGACGTACGCTGGGCCTCGTGCAACATCTTCTCGACTCAGGACCATGCCGCCGCCGCGATCGCGCAGGCCGGCACGCCGGTGTTCGCGTTCAAGGGCGAATCGCTCGATGAATACTGGGAGTTCTCGCACCGCATTTTCGAATGGCCGAACGGCGAGTTCGCCAACATGATCCTCGACGACGGCGGCGACGCGACGCTGCTGCTGATCCTCGGTTCGAAGGCCGAAAAAGACCGCTCGGTGATCGCCAGGCCGACCAACGAAGAAGAAGTCGCGCTGTACAAGTCGATCGCCGCGCACCTCGAGATCGACCCGACGTGGTACTCGAAGCGCCTCGCGGCAATCAAGGGCGTCACCGAAGAAACCACCACCGGCGTGCACCGTCTGTACCAGATGGAAAAGGAAGGCCGCCTGCCGTTCCCGGCCATCAATGTCAACGACTCGGTCACGAAGTCGAAGTTCGACAACCTGTATGGCTGCCGCGAGTCGCTCGTCGACGGCATCAAGCGCGCGACCGACGTGATGATCGCGGGCAAGATCGCGGTCGTGGCCGGTTACGGCGACGTGGGCAAAGGCTGCGCGCAATCGCTGCGCGGTCTGGGCGCGACCGTGTGGGTCACCGAAATCGATCCGATCTGCGCGCTGCAAGCGGCGATGGAAGGCTACCGCGTCGTGACGATGGAATACGCGGCCGACAAGGCCGACATCTTCGTGACCGCGACCGGCAACTACCACGTGATCAACCACGATCACATGAAGGCGATGCGTCATAACGCGATCGTCTGCAACATCGGCCACTTCGACTCGGAAATCGACGTCGCGTCGACCCGTCAGTACCAGTGGGAAAACATCAAGCCGCAAGTCGACCACATCATTTTCCCGGACGGCAAGCGCGTGATCCTGCTGGCCGAAGGCCGCCTCGTGAACCTCGGCTGCGCGACGGGCCACCCGTCGTTCGTGATGTCGAACTCGTTCACGAACCAGACGCTCGCGCAGATCGAACTGTTCACGCAGGGCGCGAAGTACGAAAACAAGGTGTACGTGCTGCCGAAGCATCTCGACGAGAAGGTCGCGCGTCTGCATCTGGCGCGCATCGGCGCGAACCTGACCGTGCTGTCCGACGCGCAGGCCGGCTACATCGGCGTCGACAGGAACGGTCCGTTCAAGCCGAACCACTACCGCTATTAAGCACGCGGCCGTCCGCGGCTCGATGCGCGCGTTCGCGCGCCCGGCCACGCGGGCGGCGGTAAAAGCTTGACGGTCCGATCCCGGGGCGGCGCGCAATGCGCCGCTTTGTTCGCCAGCGCGGCTTTTCGTTTGCTGGACATCTTCTCCGCACAGGTGCTTACAAGGAGTTCTACATGACCGTGCTGCTGACCTGGCTCATCAACGCGCTCGCGCTGCTGATCATCACCTACATCGTTCCGTCGATCCATATCCGCAGTTTTGGTACCGCGCTGATCGTCGCGATCGTGCTCGGCCTCATCAATACGCTGCTGCGGCCGCTGCTGATCCTGCTGACGCTGCCCGTCACGATCCTCACGCTCGGACTCTTCATTCTGGTCGTCAATGCCCTGTGCTTCTGGCTGTGCGCGTCGCTGCTGAAGGGCTTCGAGGTGTCGGGCTTCTGGTCGGCGTTCTTCGGCTCGATCCTGTACAGCATCGTGTCGTGGCTACTGTCCGCGCTCATTTTCGGCAACCGCAGTCTCGGTTGACCTTTTTGACTATGAATCCGATCGAACTCTCATTCGAATTCTTCCCGCCGAAAACGCAGGAAGGCATCGACAAACTGCGCGCGACGCGCGCGGAACTCGTGTCGCTCAAACCGAAGTTCGTGTCCGTCACGTTCGGCGCCGGCGGCTCGACCCAGCAAGGCACGCTCGATACCGTCGTCGACATGGCCAAGGAAGGGCTCGAGGCGGCGCCGCATCTGTCGTGCATCGGCTCGTCGAAGGACAGCCTGCGCGCGATCCTCAACGAGTACCGCGCGTACGGCATCCGCCATATCGTCGCGCTGCGCGGCGATCTGCCCTCGGGCATGGGCGCGGTCGGCGAGCTGCGCTATGCGTCGGAGCTCGTCAGCTTCATCCGTGCCGAGTTCGGCGACTGGTTCTGGATCGAGGTGGCGGGCTATCCGGAATACCATCCGCAGTCGCGCTCGCCGCGTCACGATCTCGAAAACTTCGCGCGCAAGGTGAAAGCCGGCGCGAATTCGGCGATCACGCAGTACTTCTTCAACGCGGACGCGTACTTCCGTTTCGTCGACGATGCGCGCCAGCTCGGCGTCGACGTGCCGATCGTGCCCGGCATCATGCCGATCACGAACTTCTCGCAGCTGATGCGCTTCTCCGAAATGTGCGGCGCCGAAGTGCCGCGCTGGATCGCGCGCCGGCTAGAGAGCTTCGGCGACGACCGCGAGTCGATCCGCGCGTTCGGGCTCGACGTGGTGACGGCTCTGTGTCAACGGCTCGTCGATGCGAAGGTGCCGGGCCTGCACTTCTATACGCTGAACGCGGCCGCGTCGACCAAGGCGATCTGCGAACGGCTCGCCGTGTAATTGCGATGCCCGCGCGGCTGCAACGGCCGCGCGGTCCCCGCGAGTCTGGCATGGGTCGCAAATTTGTCCCAAATAGCGTGGTAAGTCCCTGTTGAAGCTCATTTTTGGGCTGTCTATCATCGAAACGCAGCTAACCCGGCTGCTGTGCGGAGGACGATATGACAGTGACAAGAAAGACTGCGACACACCGGCTGTTCGCGCTTCACCAGTTCTGCCTGCCGGCTCTCGCCGCGCTCGCGGTCGCCACGAGCGGCCTCGCGCCCGCCGCGTCGCAGGCGGCCACGCTGCCCGACAAGACGCTGGTGTTCTGCTCCGAAGGCAGCCCGGCGGGCTTCGATACCGCGCAATACACGACCAGCGTCGAATTCAGCGCCGGCTCGTACACGGTCTATAACCGGCTCGTCGAATTTGCGCACGGCAGCACGGACATCGAGCCAGGACTCGCCGAAAAGTGGGACGTGTCGCCCGACGGCCTCACCTATACGTTCCATCTGCGCCACGGCGTCAAATTCCAGACCACGTCGTACTTCAAGCCGACCCGCGAATTCAACGCGGACGACGTCGTGTTCACCTACGAACGCATGCTCGATCCCGAGAACCCGTTCCGCAAGGCGTATCCGGTCAATTTCCCGTATTTCAACGACCTCGGTCTCGCGAAGAACATCGCCAAAATCGAGAAGGTCGATCCGTACACGGTGCGCTTCACGCTGAAGGAAGTCGACGCGCCGTTCCTGCAGCAGATCGCGATGCCGTTCGCGTCGATCCTGTCGGCTGAATACACCGATCAGCTGCTGAAGGCGGGCAAGGCGTCCGACATCAACCAGTACCCGGTCGGCACCGGTCCGTTCATCTTCCGCAGCTATACGAAGGACGACACGATCCGCTTTGACGGCAATCCCGACTACTGGAAGCCGGGCGTCGCGAAGCTCGGCAAGCTGATCTTCGCGATCACGGTCGATCCGGCCGTGCGCCTGCAAAAGTTGAAGCGCGGCGAATGCCAGGTGATGTCCTATCCGCGCCCGGCCGACATCCCCACCGTGAAGGCCGATGCGTCGCTCGCAATGCCAAGCGAAGTGGGCTTCAACCTCGGCTATATCGCGTACAACACGACCAAAAAGCCGCTCGACAACGTGCTCGTGCGCCGCGCGCTCGACATGTCGGTCAACAAGAAGGCGATCATCGAAGCGGTCTACCAGGGCGCGGGCCAGCTCGCGACGAACCCGATGCCGCCGACGCAATGGGGTTACGACAAGAACCTGAAGGACGCGCCCTACGACGTCGACAAAGCGAAAGCGCTGCTGAAGCAGGCGGGCTACCCCGACGGCTTCGAGCTGACGCTGTGGGCGATGCCGGTACAGCGCCCGTATAACCCGAACGCGCGCCTGATGGCCGAAATGCTGCAGGCGGACTGGGCGAAGATCGGCGTCAAGGTGAATATCGTCACGTACGAATGGGGCGAGTACATTCGCCGCGCGCACGCCGGCGAGCATCAGGCGATGCTGATCGGCTGGACGGGTGACTACGGCGACCCTGACAACTGGCTCGGCGTGTTGCTCGGCTGCGACGCGGTCAACGGCAGCAACTTCTCGAAGTGGTGCTACAAGCCTTACGACGATCTGATCAAGCAGGGCCGCAGCACCACCAACATGGCCGATCGCACCAAGGCCTATACGCAGGCGCAGGAGATCTTCAAGGACCAGGTGCCGTTCACGCCGATCGCGCATTCGACCGTCTATCAGCCGATCAGCAAGAACGTGACGGGCTTCAAGATCGATCCGTTCGGGCCGACGCAATTCCTGGGGGTTGGGGTGAAATAAGCGGGCGCGGCGCGCTTTTTTGCGCCGCATTCGTCGCCGGGCGGCTCGAATGAGCCCGCCCGGCCCGTGACAAAACCGTGGCAAAACGTTTGCACGAAGTGTTTCCTGTCGTCAACAGAGGGATTTTGCTCCGCTTGGTAGCCGGCCCAAGCTCAAGTAATATCCCGCTACGCCGGCGCAAGCCGGCCCCGAACCTGGAGGAAACATGAAGCAAAACAATCTGTTGCGCGTCGCGCGTAGGTCCACGCTCGTCGCTGCCGCAGCGGCATCCCTGCTTGGCGTCACGAGCGCGCAGGCCGCTGGGATCCCGAACAAAACCCTCGTTTACTGCTCGGAAGGCAGTCCCGCGGGTTTCGATCCGGCCCAATACACGACGGGCGTCGACTTCACGGCCAACACGTTCACCGTCTATAACCGCCTCGTCGAGTTCGAACGCGGCGGCACCAAGGTCGAGCCCGGCCTCGCGGAGAAGTGGGACGTGTCGCCCGATGGCAAGACCTACACGTTCCATCTGCGTCATGGCGTGAAGTTCCAGACCACCTCGTTCTTCAAGCCGACGCGCGAATTCAACGCGGACGACGTGGTCTTCTCGTTCCAGCGCATGCTCGACCCGAACCAGCCGTTCCGCAAGGCGTATCCGGTGCAGTTCCCGTACTTCACCGACATGGGCCTCGACAAGCTGATCACGAGCGTCGAGAAAGTCGACCCGTACACGGTCAAGTTCACGCTGAAGGAAGTCAACGCGCCGTTCATCCAGAATCTGGCGATGGAATACGCGTCGATCCTGTCGGCTGAATATGCGGATCAGCTGCTCAAGGCAGGCAAGGCCGCCGACATCAATCAGTACCCGGTCGGCACCGGTCCGTTCATCTTCCGCAGCTACACGAAGGACGCGACGATCCGCTTCGACGGCAATCCCGACTACTGGAAGCCGGGCGCGGTGAAGATCTCGAAGCTGATCTTCTCGATCACGCCGGATGCCGGCGTGCGCGTGCAGAAGATCAAGCGCGACGAATGCCAGGTAATGAGCTATCCGCGCCCGGCCGACATCGCGCCGCTGAAGGCCGAGCCGAACATCGACATGCCGTCGCAACCGGGCTTCAACCTCGGCTATCTCGCGTACAACGTGACGCACAAGCCGGTCGACAAGCTCGAAGTGCGTCAGGCGCTCGACATGGCGATCAACAAGAAGGCGATCATCGAGTCGGTCTACCAGGGCGCGGGCCAGTTGGCCACGAACCCGATGCCGCCGACGCAATGGTCGTTCGTCAAGAACTTGCCGGCCGCCTCGTACGATCCGGCCAAGGCGAAGGATCTGCTGACGAAGGCGGGCTACCCGAACGGCTTCGACCTCACGCTGTGGGCGATGCCGGTGCAGCGCGCGTACAACCCGAACGCGCGTCTGATGGCGGAAATGATCCAGGCGGACTGGGCGAAGATCGGCGTGAAGGCGAAGATCGTCACGTACGAATGGGGTGAGTACATCAAGCGCGCGCACGCGGGCGAAGACGACACGATGCTGATCGGCTGGACCGGCGACAACGGCGATCCGGACAACTGGCTCGGCACGCTGCTCGGCTGCGAGGCGATCAACGGCAACAACTTCTCGAAGTGGTGCTACAAGCCGTTCGACGATCTGATCCAGAAGGGCCGCACGACTTCGGACGTGGCGACGCGCACGAAGATCTACGGCGAAGCGCAATATATTTTCGCGCAGCAACTGCCGTTCTCGCCGATCGCGCACTCGACCGTCTATCAGCCGGTCAGCAAGAAGGTGGTCGACATGCGCATCGAACCGCTCGGCTACGCGCGCTTCGACGGCGTCAGCGTCAAGTAATCGTAAAGTTCGCGCAGTAGGCCGCAATACAGTACGCCGCAACACAGTACACTTTTCGCACGGTTAGAAAACTGGTCGAAATGGTCCGGCGACCGGGGTCACGAGCCCTCGTCGCCGGTTGCGTTTTTTCATCACCAGTACCATGGGAGCGAACCATGTTCCGCTTCGTTTTGCGCCGCATCGGCATGGTGATACCGACGTTCATCGGCATCACGATCCTCGCGTTCGCGCTGATTCACCTGATCCCGGGCGACCCCATCGAAGTGATGATGGGCGAGCGCGGCGTCGATCCGGCCATGCATGCGGCCGCGATGCACCGCCTCGGGCTCGACGAGCCCTTGCCAATGCAGTACTTCCACTACATCGTGCGCGCCGTGCACGGCGACCTCGGCACTTCGATCATCACCAACACGAGCGTGATGGGCGAATTCCTCGCGCGCTTTCCCGCCACCGTCGAACTGTCGTTCTGCGCGATGCTGTTCGCGCTGATCGTCGGCCTGCCGGCGGGCGTGTTCGCGGCGCTGAGGCGCGGCACGGTGGTCGATCACGGCGTGATGGGCACCGCCCTGACCGGCTACTCGATGCCGATCTTCTGGTGGGGCTTGATCCTCATCATGGTGTTCTCGGTCAAGCTCGGCTTGACGCCGGTGTCGGGCCGCATCGCGGTCGAATACGACATTCCGCACGTGACCGGCTTCATGCTGATCGACTCGCTGATGTCCACCGACGAAGGCGCGTTCAAATCCGCACTCAGCCACCTGATCCTGCCCGCGATCGTGCTCGGCACGATTCCGCTCGCGGTCGTCGCGCGCATGACGCGCTCGTCGATGCTCGAAGTGCTGCGCGAGGACTACATCCGCACCGCGCGCGCGAAGGGGCTGTCGCCGGGACGCGTGATCGTCGTGCATGCGCTGCGCAATGCGCTGATTCCGGTCGTCACCGTGATCGGCCTGCAGGTCGGCACACTGCTTGCGGGCGCGGTGCTGACCGAAACGCTGTTTTCATGGCCGGGCATCGGCAAGTGGCTGATCGACGCGATCGGCCGGCGCGATTATCCGGTCGTGCAGGGCGGTATCCTGTTGATCGCCACGCTGGTGATCGTCGTGAACCTCGTCGTCGATCTGCTGTACGGCGTGCTCAACCCGCGCATTCGCCATACGAGGTAAATCACGATGGCTGACATTCAAAACACCGTCCCCCAAGCGGTTACCCCGCCGAGCGGCCGCGGCATCGCGGCACGCGAATTCTGGGCGAACTTCTCGCGCAACCGCGGTGCGGTCGGCGCGGGCATCATCGTGCTGGTGCTGGTCTTCATCGCGATCTTCGCGCCGCTGATCGCGCCGCACAGCCCGATCGAGCAATACCGCGACTCCGTGAAGATCCCGCCGGCGTGGCTCGACGGCGGCAACTGGAAGTTCATTCTCGGCACCGACGAAGCGGGCCGCGACATCCTTTCGCGTCTGATGTACGGCGCGCGGCTGTCGTTCTGGATCGGCTTCGTCTCGGTGGTCCTCGCGCTGATTCCGGGCGTCGTGCTCGGCCTCGTCGCCGCGTTCTTCGAGAAATGGGCCGACACGCCGATCATGCGCATCATGGACGTGCTGCTCGCGCTGCCGTCGCTGCTGCTCGCGGTCGCGGTGGTCGCGATCATCGGTCCGGGTCTCGTCAACACGATGCTCGCGATCGCGATCGTCGCGCTGCCGGGCTATGTGCGTCTGACGCGCGCGTCCGCCCAGGGCGAGTTGCAGAAGGAGTATGTGACCGCTTCACGCGTCGCGGGTGCGAGCACGTTGCGGCTGATGTTCTCGCAGGTGCTGCCGAACTGCACCGCGCCGCTGATCGTGCAGGCAACCCTTGGCTTTTCGTCGGCGATTCTCGATGCCGCCGCGCTCGGCTTCCTCGGCCTCGGCGTGCAGCCGCCGTCGGCGGAGTGGGGCGCGATGCTCGCGTCGGCGCGCGATTACATCGACAGCGCATGGTGGATCGTCACGATGCCCGGCCTGTCCATCCTGATCTCGGTGCTTGCGATCAACCTGCTCGGCGACGGGCTGCGTGACGCGCTCGACCCCAAACTGAAACGGATGGCCTGATCATGAGCAATCTACTGACCATCCGCAATCTCGCGGTCAACTTCGGCGGCCTGCCGGCGGTCGACCGCATCAATCTCGACGTCGCGCCGGGCGAAGTGGTCGGCGTGGTCGGCGAATCGGGCTCGGGCAAGAGCGTGACGATGATGGCGCTGATGGGCCTGATCGACGCGCCCGGCAAGGTCTCCGCCGACGAAATCACGTTCGACGGCAAGAACCTGCTGAAGGCCTCCGCGAGGGAACGCCGCAAGATCATCGGCAAGGACATCGCGATGGTGTTCCAGGACGCGCTGACGAGCCTGAACCCGAGCTACACGGTCGGCTATCAGATCAAGGAAGTGCTGAAGCTGCACGAGGGCCTGCGCGGCAGCGCGCTGGACAAACGCGCGCTCGAACTGCTCGATCAGGTCGGCATTCCGGACGCGAAGAACCGTATCGGCTCGTTTCCGCATCAGATGTCGGGCGGCATGAACCAGCGCGTGATGATCGCGATGGCGATCGCCTGCAACCCGAAGCTGCTGATCGCCGATGAGCCGACCACCGCGCTCGACGTGACGATCCAGGCGCAGATCATGGAATTGCTGATGCGCCTGCAGAAGGAACGCGGCATGGCGCTCGTGCTGATTTCGCACGATCTGGCCGTGGTGTCCGAGGTCGCGCAGCGCGTCGCCGTGATGTATGCGGGCGAGGTGATCGAGACGAACAAGGTGCCGGAGATCTTCGCCGCGCCTCATCATCCGTACACGGAAGCGCTGTTGGCCGCGATTCCCGAGCACAACGTCGGCGCGGTGCGGCTCGCGGCGCTGCCGGGCATGGTGCCGGGCCGCGACGACCGGCCCAAGGGGTGCCTGTTCGCGCCGCGCTGCAAGTACGTGGTCGACGACTGCATGAAGGCCCGCCCCGTGCTCGCGCCGCTGCCCGCGCACGCCGAGCTCACGCGCGTGCGCTGCATCAAACCGCTGAACCTCGAGAAGGACGCCAACGTTCACACGCAAGGAGGCGCCCGATGAGCGCAGTACCCGAAACCCGTCGCCAGTCGGATCGTACTGGCGATCACGTGCTCGTCGCCGACCAGCTCGCGCGCTACTACACGGTCAAGCGCGGCATGTTCGCGCACGGCACGGTGAAGGCGCTGAACGGCGTGTCGTTCGCGCTCGACCGCTGCAAGACGCTGGCGGTAGTCGGCGAGTCCGGCTGCGGCAAGTCGACGCTCGCGCGTCAGCTGACGATGATCGAAACGCCGAGCGCGGGCCGCCTGCTGATCGACGGCGAGGACGTGGCCGGCGCGAATCACGAGAAGATCGCGGCGCTCAGGCGCCGCGTGCAGATGGTGTTCCAGAACCCGTTTGCGTCGCTCAATCCGCGCAAGACCGTCGAGCAGACGCTCGGCGAACCGCTCGCGATCAACACGCAGATGAGCGCGACCGAGCGCGCCGAGCGCATCGCGCAGATGATGCGCACGGTCGGCCTGCGGCCCGAGCACGCGAAGCGCTATCCGCACATGTTCTCCGGCGGCCAGCGTCAACGTGTGGCGATCGCGCGCGCGATGATCCTCGATCCGCAGATCGTGGTCGCCGACGAACCGGTCTCGGCGCTCGACGTCTCGATCCAGGCGCAGATCCTGAACCTGTTCATGGACCTGCAGGACGAGTTCAAGACGAGCTACGTGTTCATCTCGCACAACCTGTCGGTGGTCGAGCATATCGCCGACGACGTGATGGTCATGTACTTCGGCGGCGTCGCTGAACTCGGCGACAAGCAGCGCATCTTCTCGAAACCGCGCCATCCGTACACGCGCGCGCTGATGTCGGCGACCCCGTCGATCTTCGAGGCCGACCGCACGATCAAGATCAAGCTGCAAGGCGAAATGCCGTCGCCGCTGAATCCGCCGTCGGGCTGCACGTTCCATCAGCGCTGCCCGTACGTGATCGACCGCTGCCGCAGCGAGGAGCCGAAGCTGCGAGAAGTGGATGGCCGCCTGGTCTCCTGTCACCGCGCTGAAGAGGTGGGGGACGTGGATGCCTGATGTGGTGGCGGCGCGTCGTCTTGCGCGCCGCTTGTGTGAGGGCGGCTGGATAGCCGCCTTCGCGCGGCGCCGCGGGGCGCGTGCGCTGGGAGGCGCCGCGCCCTGCGGCGCATTTGCTGGAAGGTTCGCCGGCAAGTTTTTTCGCACGTTTCTCTGCGCGTTTGTTCACGCGCTCGCGCGCGCCTTTTTCTCCGTATTTCTTCCCGCGTCGCTGTCCGCTTTATTTCGCGTAGGCTGCGCGCTGTCGGTCGGCGCGGCCGTACCCTGCATCGCTCACGCGGCCGGCGCGGCGGCCAAGGCGCCAGCCCAGGCGGCCCGTCCTGCCGTCACGGCGCCAAGCCCGCCACCGCCGTCAATTGCGCCGCCCCCGGTCCCCGGCACCACGGCGAGCGGCCCGGTGCGCCAGCAACCGGCGCGCATGCCGTTCTATGTCGCGACGCGCGGCAGTACGACGATCTACGTGCTCGGCACGCTGCACGTCGGCGATCCCGTCGACTATCCGGCGGGGCAGCCGTTCCGCGCGCCGATCCTCGCGGCGCTCGCCGCGTCGCCGACGCTCGCGCTCGAACTGTCGCCCGACGAGCTGCTGGTGTCGCAGGACGACGTGTCGAAGTACGGCGTGTGCAAGCGCGACTGCCTGCCGGGTCTGCTGCCCGAGCCGCTGTGGCACAAGCTCGCGTTGCGGCTGCGCGGCAACCCGGCCGCGCTCGATGCGATCAAAAAGATGCGGCCGTGGCTCGCGTCGCTGGTGGTCGAGACCTACGACTCGCTGTCCGCGGGGCTGCAAACGGAATACGGGACCGAAGCGCAATTGCAGAACGTCTATCTGAAGACGCGCGGCAAGATCGTCGGACTCGAAACGCTCGCGCAACAGATGCGCGCGTTCACCGGACTGTCGGCCGCGCAGCAGCGGGAGATGCTCGCGCAGGATCTGGTGCAGACGCCCGCGCAGAACGTCGAGGACGTGCGCACGCTGCACCGGCTGTGGCGGGTCGGCGATGCCGATGCGATCGCCGCGTGGCAGGCTGCCAAATCGGAGAAGCTCGCGCGCGACCTGCGCGTCTCCAATTCGATCGACAACCGGATCGTCTACGAGCGCAATCGCCGCTTCGTCGCGAGAATGTTGCAGATCGCCGCGCCGAACAAGCCGCTGTTCGTCGCGATCGGCGCATTGCATCTGGGCGGATCGAAGGGCGTGCTGCAGCTATTGCGGCAGCACGGCTTCGTGGTCGAGGCGGGTTGATCGGCGCAAGACCGTCTGCGTCTGCTCACATCCCGGTTGTCAAAACGACGCGCTTGTCAGCAGCCCTACAAAAACATCAAGAAATTCAACAGAAAGATATTGATCACCAGCAGCATCAACGCCGTCGGAATCTGCACCTTGATCACCGCATTCTTGTCGGGTAATTCGAGCAGCGCAGCCGGCACCATGTTGAAGTTCGCGGCCATCGGCGTCATCAGCGTGCCGCAGTAGCCGGAGAACATGCCGATCGCGGCCATCACGGCCGGGTTGCCGTGGAACACGCCGACGAGGATCGGCACGCCGACGCCGCCCGTCATCACCGGAAACGCGGCGAAGCCGTTGCCCATCACCATCGTGAACAGCGCCATGCCGATGCAGTACACGGCCACCGCGACGAAGCGGTACTCGAGGCTGATATACGACGTGGTCACGTGCGCGACCGCCTTGCCGACGCCCGCGTCCGAGAACACCAGACCGAGCATGCCGAGCATCTGCGGCAGCACCGCGGCCCACGAGAGCGCATCGACGAGGCGGCGCGCTTCCTTCATCGACTGGCCGACCGTGTCGCGCGTGATCACACAGGCGATCGCGAGCGCGATCACGCAGCCCAGACCGAAGCCGATCAGCGTGACGTTGGCCTTCTCGATCAACGGCACACCGCCGAACACGAGATGGCTTGCCGCGAGCGTGATGATCACGGTGACGACCGGAATCGTCAGCGCGGGCACGAACAGTTTGTTGCGCAGTCGCGCGGCGCTCGCCTGACGTGCTTCGAGCGACAGCGTCTTCGGCTTGCCCGCGGTGACGCCGCCGAAGCCCGCGATCAGCGCCATCGCGATTACCGCGCCGCCGACCACGGCCGGCGGCAGCCGGTCGCCGATCAGGAAGATCAGCGCGTAAAGAATCCAGAAGCCGCCCGCGGTGAGGCGGCGCGGATGCTCGCGGTCCGTGACGATCATGCCGCCGACGATCAGCAGCACGATGCCGAGCAACCAGAACAGATAGGTGATCGTGAAGGTCATGCTTCGTCTCCGGTAGCACGCGTGGCCGACGGCGGCGTCGATGCGGCGGTCGCGCTCGAACTGCCGCCCGGCGCCTTGCCGCGCAATTCACGCTCGAGCCGGCGGTCGAGCAGCCAGAGCCGGAAGCCATGCACGATGAACGCGCTGATCGCGGTCGGAATGCCCCACACGGCGACGTGAATCGGCTCGACGACGATGCCGGCTTCCTTCAGGAAAGTCGTCATCAGCACGATCGCGCCGAACGCGACGAAGATGTCCTCGCCGAAAAAGAGGCCGACGTTGTCGGTTGCGGCCGAGAATGCGCGCAGCCGGAAGCGCACCGCGTCGCCGATCTTGCCGAAGCGGTTCTCGGTCGCGCCCTCGGCCATCGGCGCGATCAGCGGACGCACCATCTGCGGATGGCCGCCGAGCCCGGTCAGGCCGACCGCGGCGGTCAGCTCGCGCACGAGCAGATAGACGATCAACAGACGTCCGGCGGTCGCCGCCTTGATGCTGCTGATCCACGCCTGCGCGCGCTCGCGCAGGCCGTGTCGTTCGAGCAGGCCGATCACCGCGAGCGGCAGCAGGATGATCAGCGGGATGTTGCGCGTCTTGATGAAGCCGGTGCCGATCAGCGCGAGGATTTTTTCCGGCGGGAAGTGCGCCGCGAAACCGGTGACGATCGCGGCGACGGCCACGATCAGCATCGGATTGAAGCGCAACAGAAAGCCAACGATGATGACGGCCACACCGATGAGCGGCCATAGACTGACAGTTGTCTGCATCAGGATCTCCAAAGAGGCTATTCAACTTCGCCGCGGGTGGCGGCTGACGTGAACCGGTGCATGCGGCCTCATGCGCCGGCCTGCTGCCGCGGCTCTGCGGCCGCGTCGAACTCTCTTTACCTGCCCCGTGAATGCGCGTCGGCATCCGTGGGTTTGCAGCGGGCATGGCGATTGATGCCGCGGCTGGCAATCGCCCCGCATGGGTGCGGGGCGCTGGATCGGTCACGCGCGCCGGATCGGAGCGACGCGCGCAGTGGCTAGGACGGTGATGCGAACGCTCAGACGCGCGCGGCGGCCGCCGCATGCACTTCGATGCCGGCGTCGGCGAGCGCGCCGCGAATGCGTCGCGCGAACGCCAGCGCATGCGGGCCGTCGCCGTGCAGGCAGATGGTCTGCGCGTTCAACGGCACCCACTGTCCGTCGACGGCCTTCACGCGTTGCTCGCGGATCATCACGAGCGTGCGCGCGAGCACTTCGTCCTCGTCGTCGAGCAGCGCGCCCGGCTCCTTGCGCGGCACGAGCGAGCCGTCGGCGCGATAGCCGCGGTCGGCGAACACTTCCTCGATCGCGGTCAGGCCCGCGTTGCGCGCGGCGCTCACGAGCCCGCTGTTGGCGAGCGCGAACACCGCCACGGACGGATCGAAATCGTGCACGGCGGAGACGATCGCGTCAGCGATCTTCGCCTCGCGTGCGGCCTGGTTGTACAGTGCGCCGTGCGGCTTCACGTGCGCGATGCGCCCGCCCTCGGCCTGCGCGATCGCCGACAGCGCGCCGAGCTGATACAGCACGCCCGCATAGATCTCGCCCGCCGGCAGATCCATTTCCTTGCGGCCGAAATTCTCGGGATCGTTGAAGCTCGGATGCGCGCCGATCGACACGCCTTTCTGCACGGCCCAGCGCACGCAGTCGCGCATCGCGTTGGGGCTGCCCGCATGCCAGCCGCATGCGATGTTGGCCGAGCTCACGAGGTCGAGCAGCGCCTCGTCGGAGCCGCAGCCTTCGCCGAGATCGGCGTTCAGATCGATTTCCATGGGGATTCCTTTACTTAGTGTCACAGCGCCGCGAGCGCCACCCGGCGCGCGCAACGCTCTTCATGCATCGCGATCGCGGCATCGATCTGCCGCAGATACGTGCGTTCTTCCAGCAAAGCCTGGCGCGCTTCGTAGGGCGTCGTCGGGATGAAACGGACAGCACCGTTCAGGCGCACCTGCGCGAGCTTCCACAGATCGGCCTGTATCACCGCGCCGATCTTCGGATAGCCGCCGGTGGTCTGCGCGTCGCTCATCAGCACGATCGGCTGACCGTTCGGGGGCACCTGGATCGTGCCGGGCAGCACCGCGTGCGACAGCAGGTCAGTCTTGTGCGTGCGCTTCAGCTCGGTGCCGGCAAGGCGATAGCCCATGCGGTTGCTGTTCGGCGTCACGAGCCACTCGTCGGACCAGAACGACTGCTGTGCATCCGCGGTGAAGCTGTCGTATTCGGGGCCGCGCAGCACGCGGATCGGGATGGCCCACGGCACGCCCGACGGATGACGACCGCGCCGCAGCGGCTCGTTGACCAGCACGAACTTGCACCAGGCGGGCGCCTTCACGCCGAACTCGGGCGCCTCGGGCGTGAAGCCGAGGTGGCCGCGCTGCTGCGGCGCGCCGACCGGCAGACGGTCGCCGTCGTTGAGCGCGCGGCCGCCGAGTCCGCCGAAATGGCCGGCAAGGTCGGTGCTGCGCGAGCCGAGCATCGGCAGCACGTCGATGCCGCCCGCCACGCAGACATAGCCGCGCATGCCGCGCTTCGCCGCGTGCAGCACGAGCTCCTGGCCGGCCTGCACGGGCAGACTCCAAAACGAATAGACGGGTTTGCCGTCGAGCGTCGCGCCGAACTCGGTGCCGGTGATCGCGACGCGCGTCGCGCGCAAAAAGCGCAGCGCGGTCGGGCCGAAGGTGATTTCGAGGCCGGCCGCGTCGGGGCGGTTGCCGACCAGCCGGTTGCCGACTTCGAGCGACAGCCGGTCGAGCGCCCCCCCCATCGCGACGCCGAGATGCCGATAGCCGGGGCGGCCGAGGTCCTGGATCGTGGTCTGGAGACCCGCGCGGATCACGTCGATCATGCGTGCATCCCCGCGATCGTGAAGCGCACCCGGTCGCCGGGCTGCAGCAGCGTGGGCGGACGGCGCGCCGGATCGAACAGCGGCACCTCGGTGCGGCCGATCAGCTGCCAGCCGCCCGGCGACACCGCCGGATAGATGCCAGTCTGCTCGCCGCCGATGCCGACCGAGCCCGCCGGCACCTCGAGCCGCGGCGACGCGCGGCGCGGCGTGTGCAGCGCGGTGTCGAGCCCACCCATATAGGCGAAGCCGGGCTGGAAGCCGAGAAAGAACACCACGTAGACGCCGCCCGCATGACGTTCGACGACCTCGCGCGCGCTCAAGCCCGTATGTTCGGCGACCGCCTGCAGATCGGGGCCGAATGCGCCGCCGTACTGCACTGCAATCTCGACGTCGCGCCCGGGCGCGACGGCTTCGGCCGCTGCGTTCCAGGCCGTCAGCAACTGCTCGCCGAGCGCGTCGGCGTCGGTCGAGAGCGGGTCGAACACGAGCGTCAGATTGTTCATGCCGGGCACGACTTCGAGCACCTGCGGCCAGTCGCGCGCGGCTTCGGCCGCAGCCCACACGCGCTGCTGGCACTCCAGCGTGGCGGGCGGCGGCGCTTCGCAGACGAGCGCGGCATCGCCGAGGGGAAAAATTCGTGGTTGGCTCATGACTGGGCGGCCCGGATCGAGTCGGAGGATGAGGCGGACAGCGCGGTGCGTTGGCGCATGCCCGGCACGGAGTCGGCGACGTTTGGAGCGTACATTATCAATAAAATATTGACGATTTACCAATAAGCGTTTTTGCCAGGCTCGTCGGCGGCGAGCATCGTCGTACACTTGCGACACTTTTCCAGCCCATTTTCGTCACGGGAACCTCGTATGACGCGTCATCCCACCAAGATCGTTTCGTCGGAACATCTCGTCTCCGAGAGCAGCGCGGAACTCTCGGAACTCGAATACGCGCTGATCATGGCAGGCAATGCGTTCAACCGCTGGATGGTGCGCTGCATGTCGGCGGCGGGCGACAAGGACATGACCGCGATCGAAGTGTCGCTGCTGCACCACGTGAGCCATCGCGAACGCCGCAAGAAGCTCGCGGACATCTGCTTCGTGCTGAACATCGAGGACACGCACGTCGCGACGTACGCGTTGAAAAAGCTCGTAGCTAGAGGGTACGTAAAAAGCGAAAAGACCGGCAAGGAAGTGTTCTTTTCCGCAACCGACGCGGGCCGCGAACTATGCCTGAAGTATCGCGAGGTGCGCGAAAACTGCCTGATTTCGACGCTCAAGGAAAGCGGCCTGACCAACCAGCAGATCGGCGAGGCCGCGCAGTTGATGCGCAATGCGTCGGGCCTGTACGACACGGCGGCGCGCGCGGCGGCTTCGCTGTAACGACGAAACGCCGCGCAAGCGCCGGCGCGTCACACGCCGCGCATCGCGCGTTCAGCCCGGCAGCGCCGGATGAAACCCCGCCTCCGTGACGATCAGATCGAGCGCAATGTCATGCGCCTCGCGTTCCAGCGTGTCGGTGCGGCACGCTTCGTAGGCGATGCCGACCGTGATCGGCTTGTGCGCCGCCGGCCAGCCGGCCAGCGTGCGGTCGTAATAGCCGCCGCCGTAGCCGAGGCGGTAGCCGTCCGAGTCGAAACCCACGCAGGGCACGAACAGCAGCTCGGGCAGCACCACGCGCCCCGAGGTGGGCTCGGCAATCTTGTGATGGCCGATTTTCATCGGCGTCGCGGGCGTCCAGGCATGGAATTCGAGCGCCATGCCACGTTCTTTAACGATTGGCAGACTGGCTTCGTGGTGCGAGTCCGCGGCAAGCCAGAGCGCAATCGCGCCGCGGGCGTCGAACTCGCCGGCAAGCGGCCAGTAGAATCCCGCGCTGCATACCGCGTAGTGCTTCAGCGCGTCGAGCATCCGACGCCCGAGCGCGGCATTCTTCGCCGGCTCGGAAGCCGCTTGCAGACGGCTTTCCAGCAACATCCGGCGCAGCGCCTTTTTCGTTGCCGGGACAGGGTTGCATGCTATGCTTGGGTCCAATTCGCGCTCCAGAAACAACGATGTCAAAACGCCTTTTTCGAGTATATCGCGCGGCCAGTATCGCGCTTGCCGCAGCGGCACTCGTGGCCTGCAGCACTGCCTCGGCCGTCAAGCCCCTTCCGATCTCGCAACTCACGAACGACGACCAGATTTTCGTCCAGCTTCGCGAAGCCTCGCGTACTAACGACGCGGCGCGCGCAGCCCAGCTCGCGAGCATGATCCCGAATTATCCGGCGCCCTCGTATCTGGAGTACTTCCAGATCAAGCCGCAGCTGTTCGATTCGACCGGCCATGCGCGCATCGACGCGCCGGACGCGCCCGTGCTCGCGTTCCTGCAGAAGTACGACGGCCAGGCGATCGCCGATCGCATGCGCAACGACTACCTGACGGTGCTCGGCACGCGTCACGACTGGCGCAACTTCGACCAGCAGTACGCGAAGTTCGTGCTCGACGACGACACTCAGGTCAAGTGCTACGCGCTCGAATCGCGCGCGTCGCGCGGCGAGAACGTCGCGGACGCGGCGCGCGCGCTGCTCGTCGAGCCGAAGTGGTACGGCGACGGCTGCGTCGATCTGATCACGGTGCTCGGCGTGAACCACCAGTTCAGCGCCGACGACATCTGGGCGCAAATTCGTCTCGCGTACGAACAGAACTACACGAGTACCGGCAGCAAGCTCGTCGACGCGCTCGGCGACCAGCCGCCCGACCCGGTGCTGTTCAGCCAGGCGACCAATGCGCCGCCGCTATTGCTCGCGCGCGGCGTCGGACCGGATGCGCAATCGCATCAACTGGCGCTGCTCGCCATCACGCGCATGGCGCGCAACGATCCGGCCATGGCCGCGGCCACGTTCGCGTCGGTCGCGCCGTCGCTGAATTCGCCGGAGCGCGCGATCGGCTGGGGCACGATCGGCTATCAGGGCGCGCTCAAGCAGATGCCTGGCGCGGTCGACTGGTTCCGGCTGTCGGCCAACGCGCCGCTGTCGAATCCCGCGTATGAATGGCGCACACGCAGCGCGCTACTCGCAGGCGACTGGAACATGGTGCGCTGGTCGATCGAGCAGATGCCCGAGTCGCTGCGCAAGCAACCGTCGTGGGTGTACTGGCACGCGCGCGCGCTGAAGCAGGCCGGCGACACGGCTACGGCCAGTCAGGAATTCCAGTCGATCGCGTCGAACTTCAACTTCTACGGCCAGCTCGCGCTCGAAGAGCTCGGCCAGAAGATCACCGTGCCGCCGAAAACCACCGTGACCGACGCCGAAGTGCAGCAAGCCGGCACCACGCCGGGCTTCGGTCTCGCGCAGCGCTTCTATGGGCTGAATCTGCGGCTCGAAGGCAATCGCGAATGGAACTGGCCGTTGCGCAACATGTCCGACCGGCAACTGCTCGCCGCCGCCGAGTACGCGCGCCGCATCGAGCTGTACGACCGCACCGTGAACACCGCGGACCGCACGAAGAGCGAGCACGATTTTTCGCTGCGCTATCTATCGCCGTTCCGCAACATCGTCGAGCAGGACGCGCAGTCGAGCGGGCTCGACGTCGAGTGGGCGTACGGGCTGATTCGCCAGGAGTCGCGCTTCATCATCAACGCGCGCTCTGAGGTCGGCGCGGGCGGACTGATGCAGCTGATGCCCGCCACCGCGCAACTGGTCGCGAAGAAGATCGGTCTGGGACCGGTGTCGCGCGAGCAGATGAACGACATCAACACCAACATCCTGCTCGGCACGAACTACCTGGCGATGATCTACAATCAGTTCGACGGGTCCGCCGTGCTGGCCACCGCTGGCTACAACGCAGGTCCGGGCCGTCCGCGCAACTGGCGGCAGTCGCTGCAGCGCCCGGTCGAAGGCGCGGTCTTCGCCGAGACGATTCCGTTTCAGGAAACTCGCGACTACGTGAAAAATGTGTTGTCCAACACGGTCTACTACGCGGCATTGTTCGAAGGCCGTCCGCAATCGCTGAAGGCGCGCCTGGGTTACATCGCACCGTAAGCGCCTTGGCGCCGCAATCTCGCTTCGAGGTTGCGGCGCGCTTCGCCAGCCGTTGCCGCGGCTTCCATCAGGGAGTCGAAAAATGCGACATCAAGCCATCGCGGTCATCGGCGGTTCAGGGTTTATCGGCAGCTACCTCGTCAACGCGCTCGTCGAGACGGGCAAGGACGTGCGCGTCGCCACACGGCGACGCTACAACGCGCGACATCTGACCATGCTGCCGATCGACGTGCTCGAAACCGACGTGTTCGATCCGGTGCAACTCGCGCGCTTCGTCGAGGGCGCGGATTGCGTAATCAATCTGGTCGGTATCCTGAACGGCAAACGCGGCAAGCCCTATGGGCGGGAGTTCGCGCATGCGCACGTCGAGCTGCCGACGCGCATTGTCGCCGCCTGCGAAGGCAAGGGCGTGCATCGGCTGATTCATCTGAGCGCGCTAGGCGCCAATCCGAACGGCCCGAGCATGTATTCGCGCTCGAAGGCCGACGGCGAGAAAGCCGTGCATGCGGCCAACGTCGCGTGGACGATCGTCCGGCCGTCCGTCGTGTTCGGACCCGAGGACGCGTTTCTGAACAAGTTCGCGTTCCTGCAGCGCGTGTTTCCGGCCATTCCGCTCGCGATGCCGGATGCGCAGTTCCAACCGGTCTATGTCGGCGACGTCGCGAAGGCGATCGTCAACGTGCTCGATCTCGATGGCGCGAGCGGCCGCACCTACGAGCTCGGCGGTCCGACCGTCTACACGCTCGAAGACCTGGTTTCGTACTGCGGCGACGTGATCGGCAAGCATGCGCGCATCATCCGTCTGCCCGAGCCGCTCGCGCGCCTGCAGGCGTTGAGCTTCGAAATGGCGCCGGGCGAACCGGTGATTTCGCGCGACAATCTCGATTCGATGAAGGTTGCCAACATTCTGAGCGGGCCGCTCGCGCCCGAGCTCGGACTCGAACCGGTCAGCATCGAAGCGATCGTGCCGACGTACCTGACCGGTGCTGCCTCGGGTTCGCGACTCGACACATTCCGCGCCAACGCCGGACGCTGAAGCCTTTCCCTCTACCTGATAACAAGTATGAAACTGCTGATTGGTGACAAGAACTATTCGTCGTGGTCGATGCGTCCGTGGCTGCTGCTCACGCACTTCGGCATTCCGTTCGACGAGGAACTGATCCTGCTGTACGAAGCGGACACGAATGCGAAGATCCGCGCTCAGGCGCCGCGCGGACCGGGCAAGGTGCCGTGCCTGATCGACGACGCCGGGCAGGCCGTGTGGGATTCGCTGGCGATCGCCGAAACGCTCGCCGAGCGCTTCCCGCAACACGCGCTGTGGCCGCGAGACGCGGCGGCGCGCGCGCATGCGCGCAGCGTCAGCGCCGAGATGCATTCGGGGTTCGGCGAGTTGCGCTCGAAGATGTGGATGAACATCCGTGCGTCGTTCCCGGGCAAGAACGCGACGCCGGGCGCGCTCGCCGATATCGCGCGGATCGAGACGATCTGGCGCGACTGCCTCGAGACCTACGGCGGTCCGTTCCTGTTCGGCGAATTCGGCATTGCCGACGCGATGTTCGCGCCGGTCGCGATGCGCTTCAACACATGGAAGCCGGCGTTGTCGGAGACCGCAGCCGCCTATGTCGAGCGGCTCACCGAGCTGCCCGCGGTCAATGCATGGATCGAAGCCTCGCGCCGCGAAACGCACGCGATCGCCTATCAAGACGAATGCCCATGAATATCTATGCAGTAGGTGGCGCGGTCCGCGACGAGCTGCTCGGCGTGCCGGTGCAGGACCGCGACTACGTGGTGGTGGGAGCGACACCCGAGCAGATGGTCGCGCAGGGCTATCGGCCGGTGGGCAAGGACTTTCCGGTATTCCTGCATCCGCAGACGCACGAGGAGTACGCGCTCGCGCGCACCGAGCGCAAGACGGCGGCCGGCTATCGCGGCTTCCAGTTTTTCTATGCGCCCGACGTGACGCTCGAAGAAGACCTCGCGCGCCGCGATCTGACGATCAACGCGATGGCGCGCGAGGTGCGCCCGGACGGCGAGCTGACCGGCCCCGTCATCGATCCGTTCAACGGCCAGGCTGACTTGCAGGCGCGGCTTTTTCGCCATGTCAGCGCCGCGTTCCTCGAAGATCCGGTGCGGATTCTGCGCATCGCGCGTTTCGCGGCGCGTTTCGTCGATTTCACGGTCGCGCCGGAAACGCTGGCGCTGATGCGCGAGATGGTCGCCGACGGCGAAGCCGATGCGCTGGTGGCCGAGCGCGTGTGGCAGGAGGTGTCGCGCGGGTTGATGGAGAAGAAGCCGTCGCGGATGTTCGGCGTGCTGCGCGACTGCGGCGCGCTCGCGCGGATTCTGCCGGAGATCGACGCGCTGTTCGGCGTGCCGCAGCGCGCCGACTATCACCCCGAGGTCGATACCGGTGTCCACGTGATGATGGTGCTGGACCATGCCGCGCAGCAGGGCTACGCGCTGCCGGTGCGCTTCGCGGCGCTGACGCACGACCTCGGCAAGGCGACCACGCCGGAGGAACTGCTGCCGCGGCACATCGGCCACGAGGGCCGCAGCGTCGATCTGCTGAAGCCGCTGTGCGAGCGGCTGCGCGTGCCGAACGAGTGCCGCGATCTGGCGGTGCTGGTCGCACGCGAGCACGGCAATATTCATCGCGTGATGGAGATGGGGGCGGCGGCTCTGGTGCGCCTGCTCGAGCGCAGCGACGCGATCAGGAAGCCGGCGCGCTTCGCCGAGGCGCTGCAGGCCTGCGAGTCGGATGCACGCGGGCGGCTCGGCCTCGAGATGAGCGAGTACCCGCAGGCCGAGCGGCTGAGGCTTGCACTGGTGGCCGCGCGAGGCGTGGATGCAGGGGCAGTGGCGCAGCGGCTCGCCGATGCGCCGGCCGGCATCAAGGACGCCGTGCATGAGGAGCGCGTGCGTGCGGTAGAGGCTGCGCTGGCTTGAAGTCGCGCGGGCGTAAAGTAGCGCGCGACGGCGCCTACAACACCCGCGCCAACAGCGACAACAGCATCGACAGCACCAGCGTCGACATGAACGGAAACGGATACTCGCGGCCGAACAGCCGCAAGGTCACGTCGCCGGGCATCCGGCCGATGCCGAGCTTCCTCAGCCACGGCCAGCACGACGACAGCACCGCGACGGCAACGAAGGTAGTCAAAAGCCAGCGAATCATCGCGAGTCCTCGAGCCAGAGCGGATTCACGATCACAGCGTATGCGAACGATCACCGCTCGAAAAGGCGCGCAGCGTATCGGTGAGTCCACGCGAAAACGCGATCACCTTGAAGAGCTCGCCCATCTCCGCCTCGGACAGCAGCTTCTGTACCGCGTTGGCGGCGGGAAGAAAGCGCGCGGCGTCGGCGGGATCGATTTCGCCGAGCACCTCGGTGACGCCCGCGTTCAGCAGGAAGCGTGCTTGCGATGTGAAGCCGAGCAGGTCCGCGCCGGTCTCGACGCCCGCCTCGGCGATGCCGGTGAATTCGACGTGCGCGGTGATGTCCTGCAGACCGGGGTACAGGAACGGGTCGCCGTGCGCGCGGTGCCGATAGTGGCACATCAGCGTGCCCTGCGCGCGCTGGTCGTGGTAGTACTCGTGGCGCGGAAAACCGTAGTCGATCAGCAAGATCGCGCCGCGCGCGAGCATCGTGCAGATGGTGCGCGTGAAGGCGCGCGCGGCTTCGTGCGTTTCTGTCACGTAGTCGTCGCCGGCCGGTTCGCGGGTCGCATCGATTTCGGTCAGCAGCGCGAGGTCCGCGGCGGCCGCGACGGGGCGGTCGTCGAACGCGAAGGCGCCGTCGCGCCACACCACGCCGCGCTCGCGCCAGACACCGCCGTTTTGCGCGAAGAGCCGCACCGGCATCGCATCGAGCACCTCGTTGCCGATCACCACGCCTTCGAAGCGCTGCGGCAACGCGTCGAGCCAGCGCACTTTCGCGAGCAGCGCGGGCGCGGCCGCCGCGATCGTTTCGCGCTGCCGCTCGCGCAGCTCACCCGATAGATCGATGATCGAATAGCTGTCGAACCCGGCGCCGAGCGTGTCGAGCGCATTGAGCAAGCCCGCGGCGAGCTTGCCGGTGCCGGCGCCGAACTCCATCACGTCGCGCGTGCCACTCGCCTCCAACGCTTCGGCGAGCGGGCGCGCGAGCGTCGCCGCGAACAGCGGCGACAATTCCGGCGCGGTGACGAAGTCGCTGCCGTCGTCGGCGCGCAGGCCGAATTTACGCGCACCGCCGCTGTAGTAGCCGAGACCCGGCGCGTACAACGCGCGCTCCATGTAGCGGTCGAACGGCAGCCAGCCGCCGGCCGCGTCGAGCTGCGCGCGGATCTCGGCGACGAGCGCGTCGGACTGCGCGAGCGCGCTCGGGCCGGGAGCAGGTAAACTATCGGGTTGGTGAGCTTTGGGATTCATCCCCGCATTGTAAATGACCGTTTCTCCGGACATCGCTGCCCGCGCGGCTGAACTGCCGCCCGAAACGCCCCGCGTCGTGCTGATTACGGGCGCCGCGCGCCGCATCGGGCGCGCGCTCGCCCTCGGCTTCGCCGCGCGCGGCTGGGACGTGGCCGTGCACTACGGTGCCTCGCGTGAGGACGCCGACGAAGTGGTCGCGCAGATCGTCGCGCTCGGCCGCCGCGCGGTCGCGCTGCACGCCGAGCTCGGCGACGAGGCGCAGGTCGCCCGGTTGCTGCCGGACTGCGCCGCTGCGCTCGGGCGGCCGTCGTGCATCGTCAATAACGCGTCGCGCTTCGAGGAAGACACGGCGCGCGACGTCGGCTACGAGCTGCTGCTGAAGCTGACCGCGACGAACGTCGGCGCGCCGCTCGTGCTCGCGCGCATGCTTTACGACGCGACGCCCGATGCGGCGTTGCGCGACGAAAGCCAGCGCGGCGTCGTCATCAATGTGCTGGATCAGAAGCTGTACAACATGAACCCGGACTATCTGTCGTACACGCTGTCGAAGGCGGCGCTGCAGACCGCGACGGTCGCGCTCGCTCAGGCGCTCGCGCCGAAGCTCCGGGTGGTCGGGCTCGCGCCCGGGCTGACCATGCAATCGGGCGACCAGACCCAGCACGGGTTCGAGGCCGCTCACCGTATGACGCCTCTTGGCCGTGCGTCGCGGCCCGAGGATATCGTCGCCGCCGCGCTGTATCTCGCGGATGCAGCCGGCGTGACCGGAACGACGCTGGTGGTCGACGGCGGGCAGCATCTCGTGCCGCTGCCGCGCGACGTGATGTTTTTGACGGGCGCCTGACACGCGCGCGTGGCCGGCCTTCGAGGCGGTCATCGCGTGTGGCGAAGCGCCCCTTTGCGTGCCC
Source organism: Paraburkholderia sp. 31.1 (assembly GCF_014397645.1). Lineage (NCBI taxonomy): Bacteria > Pseudomonadati > Pseudomonadota > Betaproteobacteria > Burkholderiales > Burkholderiaceae > Paraburkholderia > Paraburkholderia sp. 31.1. The sequence continues at coordinate 44,113 of NZ_VZQN01000028.1, read as the reverse complement.
CGCACGCTTTTTTGGACTGGAACGAACATGTTTGCCGCTCTTTCGCACCCCCGGCTCGCCGATTGCCGCCGGCTTTTTCTGCGCAATTACGAAGTGCACATCAACATTGGCGTGCACGACTTCGAAAAGCGCGGCGAGCAGCGCGTCGTGATCAACGTCGAACTGTTCGTGCCGCTCGCGATGTCCACGCCGGTGCACGACAAGCTCACCGAAGTCGTCGACTACGACTTCATGCGCTCGACGATCGCGAGGCGCGTCTCGCAAGGCCATATTCATCTGCAGGAAACGCTGTGCGACGACCTCGTGCGCGCGATGCTCGAACATCCGCAGGTGCGCGGCGCGCGCGTGTCGACCGAAAAGCCGGACGTGTATCCGGACTGCGATGCGGTCGGCGTCGAAGTCTTCCGCATCAAGGAGGACTGAGCGATGAACGCACCGGAACTCCTGACCGCAGACAACGAAGCCGCTGACGCCACCGCGGCACCGAGCGCCGCCCGCGCCCCGAAATCGCCGCTCACGCGCCGCGAGCAGAAGGAAGCGTACGAGAACAACAAGCTCTTCAAGCGTCTCGCGCGCCAGGTCGGCCAGGCGATCGGCGACTACAACATGATCGAGGACGGCGACAAGGTGATGGTGTGCCTGTCGGGCGGCAAGGACAGTTACGCGATGCTCGAGATCCTGATGCGGCTGCGCGAGCGCGCGCCGATCAATTTCGACATCGTCGCGGTAAACCTCGACCAGAAGCAGCCGGGCTTCCCCGAGCACGTGCTGCCCGAGTATCTGACCCAGCTCGACATCCCGTTTCACATCGAGAATCAGGACACCTACAGCATCGTCAAGCGGCTCGTGCCGGAGGGCAAGACCACCTGTTCGCTGTGCTCGCGGCTGCGGCGCGGCATCCTGTATCGCGTCGCCGGCGAGCTCGGCGCGACCAAGATCGCGCTCGGCCATCATCGCGACGACATCCTGCAAACGCTGCTGCTGAACCTGTTCTATGGCGGCAAGTTGAAGGGCATGCCGCCCAAGCTGCAATCGGACGACGGCAAGAACATCGTGATCCGGCCGCTCGCCTACGTGAAGGAAACCGATCTGGAGAAGTACGCCGAGTTGCGTGAATTCCCGATCATTCCGTGCAATCTGTGCGGTAGCCAACCAAACCTTAAGCGCGCGGAAATGAAGGCGCTGGTCCGCGACTGGGAAAAGCGTTTCCCGGGCCGCATCGAGAACATGTTCAATGCGTTGTCGAACGTGGTGCCGTCGCATCTGATGGATCGCCAGCTGTTTGCGTTCGCGGGGCTGCGCGCGAGCGGCGAAGCCGACCCGCAAGGTGACATCGCGTTCGACGAAGAACCATGCTCGAGCGGCGACGAAGGCGCGCCGCTCACCAGTGCGAAGACCATTTCGCTGGTCCAGTTCGACGACCTGTAACGAGCGAAAAGTGCCTGTTCCGGCGGCATTCCGGCGCATTTCCGCTGGCTTGCAAGCCATGCCGAGGCCGCGTCTGCGGCCTTTTTTGCAGGTGCAGCATGATAGAATCGTCCGCTCCAAACTCGTCTATTTGCCGACGCCATGAACATCGTCATTTTGGCGGCAGGTACCGGCAAGCGCATGCGGTCCGCGCTTCCCAAGGTGCTCCATCCTCTGGCCGGCCGGCCGCTCCTCGCTCATGTCATCGACACCGCCCGCGCGCTGAAGCCCGCCCGCCTGATCGTCGTGATCGGCCACGGCGCCGAAGCCGTGCGCGAAGCCGTCGCGGCGCCCGATATCCAGTTCGCGGTGCAGGAGCAACAGCTCGGCACCGGCCACGCGGTGCAGCAGGCGCTGCCGCTGCTCGATCCTTCGTTGCCCACGCTGGTGCTTTATGGCGACGTGCCGCTCACGCGTGCGCAAACGCTGCGCGCACTGACCGGGCGTGCCGGCCAGGACGGCTACGGCGTGCTCACCGTCACGCTCGACGACCCGACCGGTTACGGCCGCATCGTGCGCGATCAGCACGGCAACGTGCAACGCATCGTCGAGCAGAAGGACGCGAGTCCCGAGCAGCTGAAGATCGCCGAAATCAACACCGGCATCATCGTCGCGCCGACCGCGCGCCTTGCCGGCTGGCTCGCGGCGCTCAAAAACGACAACGCGCAAGGCGAGTTCTATCTGACCGACGCGGTCGAAATGGCGATCGAAGCCGGCCTCGAAGTCGTCACCACGCAGCCCGACGACGAGTGGGAAACGCTCGGCGTCAACAGCAAGCAGCAGCTCGCCGAGCTCGAGCGGATTCATCAGCGCAATGTCGCCGACGCACTACTCGTCGCGGGCGTGACGCTCGCCGACCCGGCGCGCGTCGACGTGCGCGGCACGCTCGAATGCGGCCGCGACGTGTCGATCGACGTCAACTGCGTGTTCGAAGGCCGTGTGACGCTGGCCGACAACGTCAGCATCGGGCCGAACTGCGTGATTCGCAACGCGAGTATCGGCGCCGGTACGCGTGTCGATGCGTTCACGCACATCGAAGGCGCGCAAGTCGGCGCGAAGGCCGTTGTCGGTCCATATGCGCGCTTGCGCACAGGCGCGGCGCTGCAAGACGAGTCTCATGTAGGGAACTTCGTCGAGATCAAGAACGCGGTGCTCGGTCATGGCTCGAAGGCCAACCACCTCACCTACCTCGGCGATGCGGATGTCGGCGCGCGCGTGAATATCGGCGCGGGCACGATCACCTGCAACTACGACGGCGCCAACAAATTCCGCACCGTGATCGAGGACGACGTGTTCGTCGGCTCGGACACGCAACTGGTCGCACCGGTGCGCGTGCAGCGCGGCGCGACGATCGCGGCCGGCACCACGGTGTGGAAGGACGTCGCCGCCGACGCGCTGGTGTTGAACGATAAAACCCAGACGAGCAAGACGGGCTACGTGCGCCCTGTCAAAAAGAAAAGCTGATCGATACGGCGTGCCCACGAGGCGCGCTCACTGAATCCGGCACTGAAAAGGAATACACCATGTGCGGCATTGTCGGCGCGGTTGCGCAACGTAATATCGTTCCCGTCCTGATCGAAGGACTGCGACGCCTCGAATATCGCGGCTACGATTCGTGCGGCGTCGCCGTGCTCGGCGCTCGCGGGCCGAGCCGCGCGCGCAGCGTCGCGCGCGTGGCCGACCTCGAAGGCCAGGTGCGCGACGGTCGCCTCGAAGGCGTGACGGGCATCGCGCATACACGCTGGGCCACGCATGGCGCACCGGTCACCGACAACGCGCACCCGATCTTCTCGCGGGATGCGCTGGCGTTGGTACACAACGGCATCATCGAAAACTACGAGACCTTGCGCGAAATGCTGCGCGGCAAGGGTTACGAGTTCGTCTCGCAGACCGACACCGAGGTTATCGCGCACCTGGTCCATAGCCTGTATCGCGGCGACCTGTTCGCTGCGGTGCGCGAGGCGATCGCGCAACTGCACGGCGCGTATGCGATCGCGGTGCTGCACAAGGATCAGCCGCATACGGTGGTCGGCGCGCGTCAGGGCTCGCCGCTCGTGGTCGGGCTCGGGGACGGCGAAAACTTCCTCGCGTCGGACGCGCTCGCGCTCGCAGGCAGCACCGAGCGCTTCATCTTCCTCGAGGAAGGCGACGTCTGCGAACTGTCGCTCGATGGCGTGCGCATCGCCGATCGCCAGGGCGAGGCCGCGCAACGCGAGGTGCGCCAGGTCGCCGCCTATGGCGGCGCGGTCGAACTCGGCCCGTATCGCCACTTCATGCAGAAGGAAATCTTCGAGCAGCCGCGCGCGATCACCGACACGATTCCGCAGGCCGACGCGTTCGATGCGTCGATCTTCGGCGAGGGCGCGCGCCAGGTGTTCGCGGACATCGACAGCCTGCTGATTCTCGCGTGCGGCACCAGCTACTACTCGGGGCTCACCGCCAAGTACTGGCTCGAATCGCTCGCGAAGATTCCGACTCAGGTCGAGATCGCGAGCGAGTATCGCTATCGCGAGTCGGTGCCGAATCCGAAGTCGCTGGTGGTGGTGATTTCGCAGTCGGGCGAAACCGCCGACACGCTCGCGGCGCTCAAGCACGCGCAGGGGCTCGGCCACAAGCACACGCTCGCGATCTGCAACGTCGGCACGAGCGCGATGGTGCGGCAGACCGAGTTGTCGTTCCTCACGCACGCGGGCCGCGAGATCGGCGTCGCGTCGACCAAGGCATTCACGACGCAGCTGGTTGCGCTGTTCACGCTGGCGGCAACGCTCGCGAAGCTGCGCGGACGTTTGAACGACGAGCAGGAAGCGAGTTATCTGAAGCAGTTGCGCCACCTGCCGGCGGCGCTCAACAGCGTGCTCGCGCTGGAGCCGCAGATCATCGCGTGGTCGGAGGAGTTTTCGCGCAAGGAACATGCGTTGTTCCTCGGCCGCGGCATGCACTATCCGATCGCGCTCGAAGGCGCGCTGAAGCTCAAGGAGATTTCGTATATCCACGCCGAGGCGTATCCGGCTGGCGAGCTGAAGCACGGGCCGCTGGCGCTCGTGACCGAAGCGATGCCGGTGGTGACGGTCGCGCCGAACGACGCGCTGCTCGAAAAGCTGAAGTCGAACATCCAGGAAGTGCGCGCGCGCGGCGGCGAGCTTTATGTGTTCGCCGATGCCGATACGAAGATCGTCAACGGCGAAGGGCTGCATGTGATCCGGATGCCAGAGCACTATGGCTTGCTGTCGCCGATCCTGCACGTCGTGCCGCTGCAGTTGCTCGCGTATCACACCGCTTGTGCGCGTGGCACGGATGTGGATAAGCCGCGGAACCTGGCGAAGTCGGTGACGGTGGAGTGACGAAGACGTAGCGGCAAACCGGGCCGCAAGCTCACGCAATCAGCCGCGCCGCCATGCGGTCCGGCGGACGAAACACCGTCGGCATCTGTCTTGCAACGATGCCTCGACGTGACGACGCCACATCGACTACCCTCGGTCGACATCCCACGTGGCCTCGTCATCATGAAGACCTCATCTCCCAACACGCTAACCGAAAAGCTGAAGTCACGCGTCGTGCTGATCGCGCTGTTCGTCGGTTCGATGTGGGCGGTGTTCTTTCTGTCGGTTGCGTTGCCGTTCCTGCATCTGAACGAGCACGGCGTCGTGCCGCGTTCGCTCGACGGCTTGCAGGGCATCCTGTTCGCGCCGTGGCTGCATGCGAGCGTCGGACACATCGCCGCCAACACGAGCGGGCTCGTCGTACTCGGCTGGCTGTGTACGTGGCCGGATATCGCCGGCTTCTGGCGCGCGACCATCGGCGCGATGCTCGGCGCCGGTCTTTGCGCGTGGCTATTCGGCGCGCCGTATTCGGTGCATATCGGCGCGAGCGGGCTGGTGTTCGGCTATGCGGGTCACCTGGTTGCGCGTGGTTACTACACGCGCAATCTCGTGTCGATCCTCGTGGCCCTGGTCGTCGTCAGCAGCTACGGTCTGAGCCTGCTGTTCGGCGTACTGCCGATCTATCCGGATGTGTCGTGGCAGAGCCATGTCGGCGGCGTGCTCGGTGGTGTGCTCGCCGCGCGTGCGGGGGCCGGCGCGGCAAACCGGGTACGCGTGCGCTGACCCACCCGCATTTTTTCGCGTATCGGCAAATCGCCGGGTGATCGACGAATCCTACAACTCCGGCCGCGCCAGATCGCTCGCGACGATGTGTTCGCCATACACCTGCGCGGCCGCGAGCGCTTCGAGTCGGCTCGCGTGTGGGCCCAGTTCGGGCGCGCCATCGAATGGAAACAGCACGCGGCCGTCGGTCGTGCGCACCACCTTCAATACGCCGAAGAAGCGGCGGTAGCCGGCCATTTTCGCGCTCGCCGAAATCTCGAAGTCGTCCTCCGACGTGCCCGGGACGCTGGGAATAAACGCGGTCTTGCTCATAGCTGAAAACATCGGTTGTTCGTTGAGGCGGCGTGCAACGATGCGCGCGGCCGACGCGCATTGTCTCAAATCGGCGCGAAGCGCGAATCGAGTGGGCAACCCGCTGGTTCGCCAATGGTTTTATCGGTGAACTAATGTCAACTTTCACGGCAATGTCATAGGCGCTCCATAAAGTCTGCCCGCAAATAGAACCGCATTCCCGACAGGGCAACAAAAAGACAGCAACAGAGGGCCACGAACATGTCACACCGCATTGGGCTACGCGCATTCATCATGGCCGCTTGCGCGGCTTTAATCGCTTTGATCGTGGCCGCCTGCGGCTCGTCTTCTTCGTCCGGCGGGCTGCAACTGACCGGACAGCAGCAGATTCGCCACGTCTTCGTGATCACGCTCGAAAACGAAAACTACGCGACCACATTCGGCGCCAACACCAAAGCGCCGTATCTCGCGCAAACACTGGCATCGCAAGGCGCGCTCGTGCAGCAGTACTACGGCACGGGCCACGTGAGTCTCGACAACTACATCTCGATGATCAGCGGCCAGTCGCCGACCAACGAGACCGACAACGACTGCATGACCTATCAGGACTTCAAGCTGACCGGCATGACGTCCGATGGCCAGGCGATCGGCTCGGGCTGCGTGTATCCGGCGAGCGTGAAGACGTTGCCGGACCAGCTGAAGGCAGCGGGCTATACGTGGAAGGGCTATGAAGGCGACATGGGCAACGATCCGTCGCGCGAAGCGGCCACCTGCGGCCATCCGACGCTGAACACGACGGACCTCACGCAGTCGGCCCAAGCGCCGAGCGCGGCCGTGCCGCTCGGCGACCAGTATGCGACGCGCCACAATCCGTTCATGTACTTCCACTCGATCATCGATTCGCCGGACTGCGGACAGCACGTCGTCAATCTGAATAACCTGCAGAACGATCTGCAATCGGTCTCGACCACGGCGAACTTCAACCTGATCACGCCGAACCTGTGCGACGACGGCCACGACGCACCTTGCGTGAACGGCCAGCCGGGCGGCCTGACGAGCGCGAACACGTTCCTGCAGAAGTGGGTGCCGATCATTACCGCATCGCCGGCGTTCCAGAAGGATGGCCTGCTGATCATCAACTTCGACGAAAGCAGCTACGCGACGGTCACGCAGTCCGCGTCGGGCGAGGATCTGGTATTTGCGGGCACGACCTGCTGTAGCCAGCAACCCGGCCCGAACCTGCCGTCGTTCCCGGAGACTTCGTCGCTCGCCTATAACGGCATCACGATCAACCTGACCAAGTCGAGCTACGGCGGCGACCAGACCGGCGCTGTGATGATCTCGAAGTTCATCAAGCCGGGTACGGTGTCCACGGTGCCGTACAACCACTATTCGATGCTGAAGAGCATCGAGGACATCTTCCAGCTCGACCACCTTGGTTATGCGGGACAGGCCGGTCTGGTGGGGTTCGGCAGCGACATCTTCACGAACCTGTAAAAGACTCGATGCTGTCTTCTGTCATGCGATTCACGGCGCGCGCGAGCGCGCGTCGGATAGCGCTCGCCGCCCTGATGGGCGGCGCGTTACTGGGGGGCGCCGGTGCGGCGCCCGCTGTTGCGTCGAATGCGACACCGACATCCGCCGATGCGAAGCCCGTCTATAGCGACGCCGCCGCGCTCGGCAAACTGATGTTCTTCGATCCGGCGCTGTCGGCCTCGGGCAAGATGTCGTGCGCGAGCTGCCACAGTCCCGAGCACGCGTACGGGCCGCCCAACGGTCTCGCCGCGCAACTGGGCGGCACGGACTTGCATCAGCAGGGCACACGCGCGGTGCCGAGCCTGCGCTACGTGCTGAACCGTACGCCGATCTGGACGCATGCGCAGGCGGCGAGCCTGTCCGAGCGGCTCAGCGAAACGGACAACGCGCCGGTCGGCGGCTTCGGCTGGGACGGGCGCTTCAACTATCTGCACGATCAGGCGAACTTCCCGCTGTTCAATCCGAACGAGATGGCCAACAAGGATCCGGCCGCATTGCTCGCGAAGATGCAGCGCGCGCCATACGCTGCGCGCTTCAAGGAAGTATTCGGCCAGAACATTTTTGCCGATCCGACCAAGGCGTTCACCCAGGCGATGTACGCGATCGAGCGCTTCGAGCTCGAAGACCCGAGTTTTCATCCGTACACGAGCAAGTTCGACTACTACCTGGACGGGAAAGTGCAACTAACTGCACAAGAGCTGCGCGGCAAAAAACTGTTCGACGACCCCGCCGGCGGCAATTGCGCATCCTGTCATATCGACCAGTCGGGCGTGAACGGCGCTCATCCGCTTTTCACCGACTTCAACTTTCAGGCGCTTGGCGTGCCGCGCAACGCTGAACTGAAGGTCAACGCCGATCCGAAGTATTTCGACATGGGCCTGTGCGGACCATTGCGTACGGATCAGAGCGACAAGCTGAACTGCGGACTGTTCAAGTCGGTATCGCTGCGCAATACCGCGACGCGCCACGTGTTTTTTCACAACGGTCGCTTCCACACGCTGAAAGAGGCGTTGCGTTTCTACGTGCAACGCGATACGAACCCGGACAAGTGGTATCCGAGGGACGCGCACGGCAAAGTCGACAAATTCAACGATCTGCCGATCGCACTGCGCGTGAACGTCGATACGACCGACGAGCCGCTGACGCGCAAAACGGGCGAGCGTCCGGTCTGGTCCGAGCGTGATATCGACGACGTCGCCGCGTTCCTCGCGACGCTGAGCGACGGCTATGACCTGAAGTCAAAAGCGGTCAAATGAACGCATCGGAAAGCGGGACGAGATCCGCTCACCCTTGATTTAAAAGACAAAAATTGCCGACGAAAGGCGCCGCCCGACGCCGCGGCGCTATAATGCGCGGATCTTTGCTTCCTCCGACGTCCACTATGAGCCGGTTACTTTGCCTGATCGTGCTTTCGCTCGGCCTCACGCAAACCGCGGCGGCCGACGAAAACACCGACCGAATATCGGCGTACCTGACGCAGAAGTTCGGTGTGGGCAAAGAAAAGGCTCAAAAGATCTCCGACGCGGTGCAATCCGCCGCCAACAAATACTCCCTTCCTCCGGCGCTGCTGCTCGCCATCATCTCGATCGAATCCCGCTTCAAGGAAAAAGCCCGCGGCGCCAATGGCGCGACGGGGCTGATGCAGGTCGTGCCGCAGGCGCACCGCGGCCTGCTGCGCAACGTGAAGGATCTGACCGAGCCGGGTGCGAACATCGAAGCGGGCTCGGCGATTCTGTACGGCTACATGCGCTCGGCGAACGGCGATCTGAATACCGCGCTCAAGAGCTATGGCGGCTCGAAGGCCTATGCGCAGAAGGTGAATCTGCGCGTGGAGGATTTCGCGGCGGTTGCGACACCCGCTGACGGCGCTTCCGGGGCCGCTGGGCGGGCCGCGTCGTGCGAGGCGGATCGTTGCGCCAGCGCGAACCCGTGGGCCGACGCGTTCAGCGTGCCGGCGGCGCTCATTGCATCCGCGGCACCCGCCGCGAGCGGGGCAGCCGGGGCATCGGCGGCCGCGACCTCTGGGTCGACTTCGGCCGCGACGATTGGCTCGACGCGCACGACGTCGAACTAGGCACGCACGCGCGATTTCTTTCGCATTTTCGCCCGCATGCACTGCGAGGGCGCGGCAGCGTGCTTCAAGTTGACGTGGTGTTACCCGCTGCAATCGGGTCCGGGCTGTACCTTGCACGCTTTTTACGCACGTGACGCTGCCCGCTCTACAATGCATTTCCATTCGCGCTCACGAGGCGCTTCTCGCAACTGATCATGCAGAACCCCTTTTCCCGCACCACCGCCGCGGCCCTGTTCGGGCTGGTCGCGCTCACGGCATGCAGCAGCACGCCGCAACCCAAATTCACTCAGGAACTATTCGAAACCGGCGCAAGCCCGTACGCGCGCAATTTCAATTCGAGTACGGGCGATAGCTGCGAAGCCGCGCGCCGCGCATTGCTGAGCCAAGGCTATCTGACGACGATGTCGCGTCCCGATACCGTCGACGGCACGAAGAATTTTCAGCCGACCGGCGATTCGCACGTGGTCGTTGAATTTCACGTCGTGTGCACGCCCGGCGAAGAGGTGGCCGATACCAGCATCGTGTACGTGAACGCGGTGCAGAACGGCTTCGCATTGAAGAAGAGCGATACGTCGGCGAGCGTCGGGCTCAGCGTGCTCGGTTCGCTGTCGCTGCCGATTCGCTCCAATAGCGACGCGATGGTGAAGATCTCGAGCGAGACGATTCCGTCGGGCAAGTTCTATGACCGCTTTTTCGGTCTCGTCGATCATTACTTGCAGACGGTCGTGCGCACGCAGCCGGTGACGAGCAGCCCGATCGAGACGCGGATGCTGCCGATGCCGGTAGCAGCGCCGCTTCAACTGACGATCCCTGAGCCGGTGCCCGAGCCGGTAGCGGCGACCACCTCCGCTGCAGTCCGAGCGACGCCGACCGTGCCGGTTCAGACGACCTCACCAGCGCTCGCCCAACCGACGACCGACAAGCCTGTCGCCGTGACGCCACCAGCTGCGGCTCAGGCGGTCGAGTCAGCGCCCGCGCCAGTGCAGTTAACCGCACCCGCACCGGTTCCGTTGACGACACCGTCGACATCCTCGCCGGTCCAGCCCGCCGACCCAATTGGCCAGGCTGCAGCGATCGAACCCGCGAGCGGCACGGCGCCTCTGGTGCCGTGACAGCGGCGCAGCGGCTTTCGCATCGAGGCTGATCAAGGTCCGATCAGCCTCTGATTCAGGCGCGCAGCGATATTCACCTTATGGTGTTTACTTGATACGTATACATACGTAGTAGTAGTTAACAAGGGTCAACCGATTCTGTGGATAAGTCGCAAATGTCGCGCCGCTTCAACATCATGCGAAACCTATAACCCTGCGGAACACGTCGGTAGAAAAACTACATAACCGGGATAAGTTCGAACACCGTTAGCCGACCCTGATCCTTATCAAGATTTCGCGCACAGGCTGTTCGTCGCGCTATCCCGAAGTTATTCAGAGGTCGCTGTGGATAACAAGTCTCCGACCGACACTTCCCGTTGCTCCCGCATCGACGCTTCGCGCGACGCGAAGCGCTCGCCAACGCACAGATTTCCGCCCACCGAACGCGCACATTGATAACGCGGCACGAAGATTGCGCGCCTTCTTATTGCAAGCGCGACTGTTGCTATTTAGTCAAAATCATTTGCCCAACGAACAATCCGGCATAGAGTTAAAGTGCTTTGTGAGGTTTCTGGTGCAGTGCGGGGGATGTATGAGACGCAGATCAGCACGACAGCTAGTCCGTCTTCTGTCGGACCTTCGACATGCGGCCCATTGCAGCTCGTTGCGTGCGGTCGCGACGAGTCGGATGATGGCGCTGGCAGCCGCCGAGGCCGCCGAGAACGGCGACGCCGCTCGCGACGACGACAGTCCCGAGTCCGCGCGCGATGCGCAGCGCGACAAGCTGTTCCGGAGCAGATCATGAGAGCCGCGAGCGAACAGTCGTTGCGGTTTCTGGTCGAGAAGTGGCTTTCGCCATCGCCGGCCGAGCCGGTTCGCGTGACGGAGTTCAGCCGCACACGCGCGGGCGGGCGGCGCTATGTGCGGGTGGAGACGTCGCCGGAACAGGGCGGGCGGGGTCTGTTCTTCTTTCGCCACGACGACGGCTGCTGGTGCGTGTTTCCGCCAACCGCCGATACGCCGAGCCTATTCGCTCATCCGCGCGCGGCATAGTTGGGCGAAGGGGCAAGACGCCTGTCGGCGCGCATCCGCGCACCGAGCGTTGGCGTCGAATCGTTTTATAACGCTGTAAATCACATCACCTGCGGCGCACGCTGCCGGGCGCGTTTCCAGCCCGGCAGTATCTGACACACGATCAATCCCGCGAGCATCAGCGCAGAGCCGAACAACGCGCGAGTCGTCAGCGTTTCGCCGAGGACGAGCCAGCCCGCAAACGCCGCGAACACGCCTTCCATGCTGAAAATCACCGCCGCATGCGAGGGCGCCGCGTAGCGCTGCGCGACCACCTGGATCGTATACGCGACGCCCACCGATAACGCACCGCCGTACGCGATCGTCGGCGCGGCTCGCGCAATTACCGCGGCGCTAACGGGTTCAATGGCAAGGCCGATCGACAGGCACACGAGCCCACAGGTCACGAACTGCGCGAGTGCGAGCATCAGCGTGTCGTGGCGCGCCGCGAAGCGGCCGACCAGCATCATCTGCGCGGAAATCACCAGCGCCCCGGCGAGCTGATACCAGTCGCCGTATAGCATCGAAAAGTGCTCGTCGACGCTCAGGAAGTACATGCCAACGGCCGCCAGTAGCGCGCCAAGCCACGTATGGAGGCCAGTCCGGTGGCGAAACAGCACGCCGAGCAGCGGCACGATCACCACATACAGCGAACTGATGAAGCCCGCGTTCGCGATCTTCGTGTACTGCAGGCCGATCTGCTGCAGCGAGATCGACACGGCCAGCACGACGCCGAGCAGCCCGCCCGCGCCAAGCAGTTCGCGGGCTCCGCCGGGCGCGCGCTTCGTCAGCTCGGCGAGCGCCGCGCGGCGCACGCAGACGATCATCGTCAGCACGACGAGCGCGCCGAGCAGAAAGCGCAAGCCGGTAAACAGGAACGGGCCGATCGTATCGAGGCTCAGTCGCTGTGCGACGAACGCGGAGCCCCAGATCATCGCCGCGATCAGCATCAGCACGTTCGCGCGCAGGTGTTGGCGGGTATCGGGATTCAAGATTTCTTCTGATTTGTCTTGGGATCGCGCTGGGAAGCCGCGCAGGCGCGCCACGCGGTGCTCAGCCGGTAAGGAATCGCTCACATGATACGCGGGCGTCGCGCGCCGGGCAGGCAAACCCCGCGAGTCGCGCGATAATCGCGCAACGGCCGTGCGGTCGCCGGCCTGCGGATCGCGGTAATCAAGCGACTTGCGGACCGGACCGCGATCCCCCGCTCCTTCCACGAGCAAACGACATGGACGACAAGGACTGGATCGCGGGCGCCGCGAAGGCGCTCGCGATCATCGAAGCATTCGACGAAGAGCACGCGCGCATGACGCCAACGATGGTCGCCGTGCGCGCCGGCCTGTCGCGCACGGCTGCGCGCCGCTATTTGCTGACGCTGCGCGAGCTCGGCTACGTCGACACAGACGGCAAGCTGTTCTGGCTCGCGCCGCGCGTGCTGCGGCTCGGCCAGTCTTACCTCGATTCGGCGCGGCTGCCGCGCACGGTGCAACCGTTCCTGCAGCGGATCACCGCGACCGTGCAGGAAACCGCGCTGGTCGCGATCCTCGACGAACACGACGTCGTCTACGTCGCGCGCAACGGCGTGAATCGGGCGATGGCGGTCGGCTTCGTGACCGGCTCGCGCGCGCCGGCGCCGTTGTCGTCGGCGGGGCTCGTGCTGCTCGCGTTCCAGCCGCCCGACAGCATCGACCCGTGGCTCGCGTCGTATCCGATCAAGGTTTTCACGCCGTACACCTATTCGACCGTCGAACGGCTCAGAGAAGTGCTTGGCGAAATCCGCCGCAACGGCTACGTGGTCACCGACCAGCAGCTCGAGATCGGTGTGCGCGGCGTCGCGGTCCCGCTGCGCGACCGGCACGGTACGGTGGTCGCGGCGATCAGCGTCAGCATGCCGATCGGCGAGGAGTCGGCGAACGCCGCGCTGCACCGCGTTTTGCCGGCGCTGCAGGAGACCGCGAGCCTGCTGCGGAACCTGGTTTGAGCGCCGCGAAGCGGTCGGCGAGGCGCGCGGGCGGCGGCTTCACGGGGACCTGATAGGGTCCTTGGTGCGCCTTGCAGGTAGATGAAAGCAGGCTGAAAGCAGGCTGTCTCCCGGAAAATACATATCGAGTTTTGCGCATGACAAACCGCCTACGCCTGGGTAATACTCTCCCGCGGGGAGCACAAGGCACCTCGAAGTCCAGCCGCTCTACCGTGCAGCTGTATTCATTCACATTGACTCAGTCGTCTGGTTTGGGGATCAACACATGAAAAAAGTTATCGTCTCGCTCGCAGCCGCTTCGATCGCACTCGTTTCCGTTCAGGCTTTCGCGCAGGCATCGGATGCCGCTGCTATGGAAGCAGCAAGCGCACCGAAGAAGCACCACGTCAAGCAGTTGAAGACCCACGGCAAGAAGGCACACGTTTCCGCCGCAGCTTCGGCAGCAGGCACGAACGACAAGGGCGTGCAGAACTAAGCCAACGCGCGCTCGTTGGGCGCGACATAGCGCTGCGCCGCACCGGTTGCCGGTCGGTGCAGCCGGTGGCGGCAGATGCGTTGCCAGCAAAAAGGCCAGAGCTCGCGCTCTGGCCTTTTTGCTGTTGCGGCGGATTTTGCGCGCGGGAAGATCAGCCCGCGAGCCCGCGCCGGATCACTTCATCCAGCAGCCCGTTCAGGCCGTCCGGATGACTGGCGGCGCGCGTTTTCAGCTCCTCCACCAGCTCGCCGTTGAGCTTGCACGCAAACGGGACGAGGCCTTGCGCCTGATCGAGCTTGCGCTGCTCGCGCCGGTCGATCTTCGGCTCGGTCGCCGCGTTCTTGCCGCCGCGGTTAGCGGTTGCCTGTTTCATCGCGTTGCCCAGTTTCAGCGCCTTGTTCTTTTCAAGGTCGGTTTTTTTCATCATCGGAAAGGCCTCTGCCAAATAGATCAACCCGCATTGTACGCAAGCGCGGGGCGTCAGCCGACACGGTCCGGTGCGCCGGCGGAGACGCTGTCCATCAACGCGCGCATCCTCTGCCAATGCGTGCCTTCCCAGAACACGCGTCGGCATACATCGCAGGTCACGAAGCGGCTGTGCCGCTGCAGCACGCCGCGCGGCACGCGCAGGCCGGCTTCCTCGCGTGCGATGCGTCGCAGCGGCGCGTTGCATACGAGGCATAGCCGAAACGGTTGCGCGCTGCGCGCGAGGTCGAGCCGCTCGAACACTTCGCGCAACTGCTCGCGCGGCCGCAGCGCGCGCACGTAGCAGCCATGCGTGATATTGCGGCGTTTGAGCAGCTCGCGGTCGCGCGTCAGCACGATGCGCTGCTGCGCGGCGGCAAGCGCCTCGATATCGGCGTCGGGAAAGTGGTTGTCGTACAGCGTATCGAAGCCCGCAAGCCGCAGAAGCGGCGCGAGGCCGCCGAGATGCGCATCGGCGATGAAGCGCATCACGCGCAACGGACGCTCGCGCACGCGCAGCAGCGGCTGGATGTCGAGCGCCTCGAATTTCGGATAGACCGCGACGCGGTCGCCGTCGGCGAGCGGATGATCGAAACCAACCGAGTCGCCGTTCACCAGTATCAGTTCGACCTCGGTATGCGGCACACCGAGCACTTCGATCATGTGCTTGGTCGTTGCGCCGCGCGCGCAGACGCAGGTGAACGCGCGCCGGCGCAGCGGCCGGGCGATGAAGTCGTTCAGCTCCTCGTAGAAGCGGAATGTCGCGGTGACCATGCCTGCAGTATCGCACCGCTCGGATTGCGCGTTGTCCTGCGCTTGTCGCATGAGTGTGCTCTACTTCGGGTTCTTTAGAAGACGGAGCGATAGATGGACATCGGTTTTATTGGTCTCGGCGAGATGGGCGCCGCGATGGTTGCAAACATTCTGAAAGCCGGGCACCAGGTGCGCGTGTGGAACCGCTCACCGGAAAAGGCCCAGCCGCTGGCCGGGCTGGGCGCGCAAGTCGTCGCGACGCCGGCTGAAGCGTTTGCGGGCGACGCCGTGTTCTCGATGCTCGCCGACGATGCCGCGCTGCGCGAAGTCATCACCGCGTCGTTGCTCGAACATGCGCCGCGCGGGCTGATCCACGCGAATATGGCGACGATTTCCGTGGCGCTCGCCGAGGAGCTGGCGACCGCGCACGCGTCGCGCGGCGTGCATTACGTCGCCGCACCGGTGCTCGGGCGGCCCGACGTCGCGGCCGCGGGCAAGCTGACGATCGTCGCCGGCGGCCCGGCCGAATCGATCGACCGGATCCAGCCGATTTTCGACGCACTCGGCCAGAAGACCTGGCGCATCGGCTCGCTGCCGCAGCAGGCGAACGTGATGAAGCTGGCCGCGAACTTCATGCTCGGCGCGGCGATCGAGACGCTCGGCGAAGCGGCCGCGCTCGTGACGGGCCACGGCCTCGCGATGCAGGACTTTCTCGACGTGATCACGAGCGGCCTGTTTCCGGGACCGGTGTACTCGGGCTACGGCAAGCTGATCGCCGAGCAGCGCTTCGAGCCGGCGCTGTTCAAGGCGCGTCTGGGACTGAAGGACGTGCGCCTCGCACTCGCCGCCGCCGATGCGGTGACAACGCCGATGCCGGTCGCGAGCGTGGTTCGCGACAGCCTGATCGAGGCGATCGCGCACGGCGACGGCGAAAAGGATTTCGCGGTGCTGGGTCAGGTCGCGACGCGTCGGGCCGGCCGCTGACGGCACCGTCAATCGCCGGACGCGAGCGATCGACGCTACGTGGCCGCATGAGTCGCGCTGGGCGGCAAGGCATAATAGCCGCCCGATCCCCCGACACCCGATTTCGATGACTCTGCATACCTGGTGGCTGTTCGCCGCCACCGTTTTCGTCGTTTCCGCGATTCCCGGTCCCAACATGCTGCTCGTGATGACGCACGGCGCCCAGCACGGCCTGCGTCGCGCGAGCGCGACGATGGCCGGTTGTCTGTCGGCGCTGGTGCTGATGCTGGCGGTATCGGCGGCGGGGCTCGGCGTGTTTCTGGCGGCATGGCCGACCATGTTCAACGCACTGCGCATGATCGGCGCGGCCTACCTCGTGTATCTGGGCATCAAGGCATGGCGCGCGCCGGCCGACGAAACCGCCGCGCACAACGTCGACGACCTGACGGCCAGGCCCGCGCGCTCGCGCTTCGCGCTATTTCGCAACGGCTTTCTGGTCGCGAGCAGCAATCCGAAGGCGATCCTGTTCGCGGCCGCGCTGCTGCCGCAATTCATCGATGCAACCCAGCCGAAGTTGCCGCAGTTCGGCGTGCTGCTCGCGACGTTCGCGTCGATCGAGGTCAGCTGGTATCTGGTGTATGCGGGTTTTGGCACGCGCATCGGCGCCAGATTGAAGAGCCGCAGCGTCGCGCGGATGTTCAACCGGCTGACGGGCGGTGTGTTCGTCGGTTTCGGCGCGATGATGGCGCTGGTGAGGCACTAAGCACCGCGCGTGTCGGCAGACAAGGAAAAACTGAGCCGTACCCATATGACCGTTGTATGTCTGCAACATTGAGGGTCAACCCTAATTTGCATGTTGCAACGCACCAAGCGGTCTGCTATAGTTCGTCTTGTCTCCTCCATGTCTCCTCTGATATGGATTCAGCCCGCCAACTTAGGTGGGCTTTTTTTTTGCCCGGAATTCGCCGCGCGCCCAAAGCGGCGCCGCGATCGCGGAAAATCAAATTCAGAACTTATACGACACGGCCAGGAAGGAAGTGATCGGGTTCGCGCCCAGATCCGCCTTCGACACGCCAAGCTCCGTCCCATCGGCCGCCTTGATGATGACCGACGACGTCGTCTTCAGCGGGATATACGTGACCGACGCAACGAGCCCCCAGTGCACGGTGATGTTGTACGCAAGGCCCGCGTTGAACACCGGCGCCCACGACGACGACGCCTTCGCCCACGAAAATCCGCGCCGGCCGGCTCGCATCGAGGCTCGCGCCGTTCAGACGGAACGCGCACTGGTTCAGCTTGTTGGTCGGCAGCCGCGTTTCCTGGGTCAGGGAGCCGCTCGCGACCTGGCCCGCGCGCGTCGGGGCGACGGTGCCGGTGGTGGCGGGAATCGGCGACTGGATGTAGCTGATCTGCCACGTCATCTTCGTCGTATCGAGCTGCAGTTTGACGAGTTCACCGTCTCCGCCGCCACCGGTGAAGACCGTGCCGTAGTCGAGCGACGCAGGGCACAGCCGCGTTTCGGTCATCGGTCCGTCGCCGTTACTGCCGCCGCCGCCGCACGCGCCCAGCAACGGTGCGCACAGAGCGAGCACCGAAATGATTTTCGAATTCATACCGCCTCCCGAATGTTCTCGTTGTCCGTGGCCGGCTCCCATTCCGGCCACCGTCTGTTTCATGTGTCCCGCACTGAGCCGCGCGGGTCGACTGCGCGTTGCGCGCAGCGGGTGCCTGTTGCTTTTATTTGCTGATCTGCGCGCCGATGCCGAAGTACGGCGCGCTCGGCGTATCCGCATTCGCCGACGTCGACCTGATCCCGCCGTTTTCCTCGCCCTGAATCACCGTCGCGTACAGTCCGCCCGACGCGATCGCGAGATCGGTGTTGCCGGTGCCGTCCTGCACGTTGACGAGACCGGGGCTCGACGCGCCATAGCTCAAACCGACCGAGCTTTCCGCGGCCGACGTCGACGGATTGATGAATGTCGCGGCCGCGCCCTGGACCAGCGTCGCCGTGTACTTGAAGTTCGAATCCGCGCCGACGTAACCGCCATCGAAGCCGCCCGAGGTGAGCGGCGTCGCCGCGGCGAGCATTGCGATGCCGGATTCGTCGTCGACCTGCGGGGAGATCAGGTTGCTCGTGTCGACGAAGCCGGTGCGGACCACGAGCGGGACCGTCGCGCCGTTGAGCTGGCCGAGGATCATGTGCGCGGTGCCGTACTTGCCGGTGCGCAGCGGATTGCTGGCGGCGCCGGTGCCCGGCACGATCTGCGGCGGGTCGGCGCTGTCGAAATAGCCGTTGCTGTTCAGCGTCAACGGGTTGCCGGTGCTCAGACACCCGGCCGCGCTCGATGACGTGCAGTTGCCGCTCGCGTCGAAGGTTTCGACGGCGTTCGTGGCGACGGTTTCGTAGTTCGCGGTCGGCGACAGGTGGTACAGCAGCGCGTTGTAGGTGCCGGCAAGCTTCGTGATGTCGGTCGTCGTGCTCGCGAAGCCGAGGAACGGATAGAAGTCGAAGTGCCGCTTGTTGACCGCGCCAATGGCGGGAACGCCGGGCAGCAGCGTGATGCCTGCATACTGGATCGTCGCGCCTGGAATCCCGCCGCCCGCGACGCCCTTGCCGATCAGGATCATCGGCGGGTTCGGGTTGTCGACGAAGTCGGGCGTCGTGTAGGTCGTGCCGTCCGACGCGGTGCCGGTGCCCGCGCCGAGGATGAACGCGCAGCGTGTCTGCTCGGCGGTCGGCAGCATGCCGGTGGGCGGGTGAATCACCGCGCCCGTGATCTGCGTGCCCCTGCGTGTGACGGAGACGCTCGCGCTGGTGAGCGGAATCGGCGACTCGAGCCACTTCAGCGTGTAGGTCATCGCGGTCGCGTTGATATTCAGCTGAACGATTTCGCCGCTGCCGGCGCCGCCGAGGTAAGTGCTTTTGACGAGGTCCGCGGTGTCGGGGCACAGCGTCGCGGTGCTAGCGCTGGGCGTCGGCGCGCCTTGCGTACCGCAACTCGCGCCCGCGCATTGCGCCGGTGTGACGGAGCCCGGATTGTCGGCTTTGCCGCCGCCGCAAGCGATAAGAAAAGGTGCTGTGGCAATAGCCATGGTCAGGCCGCGAGTTATGCCGTGCGACATGCTGCTGGCGGAAAACAATGCAGTGCAATGCAATGAGCGGGCTTTAAAACAAAAAAAGCCGGTCTGCAAAGACCGGCTTTTTTCGTGGCACCGCGGATGCGGTCGACTCGCCTAGCGTTTCAAACCGGTGCCTTCTGCCGCGCCGATCGCGAGATTCATGCACTGGATCGCCGCACCCGACGCGCCCTTACCGAGATTGTCCAGCCGCGCGACGGTCACGAAGCGCTCTTCGTTGCCGAACACGAACAGGTCGACGCGGTTGGTGTCGTTGTTCGCCTGCACGTCGAAGAAGCCGTTGTCGAGACTCGCGTCGGCGTTGAACGGCGCGACGTGCACGAACGCTTCGCCCGCGTAGTATTCGGCGAACTGAGCCTGCACGTCCTGCGGCGTCGTCTTCTTCGCGAGCTGGCCCGGCGAGAAGTACGTGGTGACCGCGAGGCCCTTGTAGAAGTCGCCGACGATCGGCGTGAAGATCGGCGCCGACTTCAGGCCCGTATGCGTGGCCATTTCCGGCAGGTGCTTGTGCGTGAGGCCGAGCGCGTACGGGCGCGGGCTCTTGAGTCTGTCGTTGCCGCCGGCTTCGTAGTCGGCAATCATCTTCTTGCCGCCGCCGCTGTAGCCAGTGATCGAATAGGCGTGCGCGGCGAACTCGGGCGCGACGACGCCGCCTTCGACGAGCGGGCGCATCGCGAGCACGAACGCCGAGGCGTGGCAGCCCGGCACGGCGATGCGTTTGGCGGTGCGCAGGCGCTCGCGCTGCGAGCGAGCCAGCTCGGGCAGGCCGTAGGCCCAGTCGGGCGAGGTGCGGAACGCGGTGCTCGCGTCGATCAGCACCGTGCGGTCGTTCTCGACGAGCGAGGCCGACTCGCGCGAGGCGACATCGGGCAGACACAGGAACGTGACGTCCGACGCGTTGATGAGACGACGGCGCTCGTCCAGGTCCTTGCGCTTCGCTTCTTCGATACGCAGGATTTCGACGTCGGCGCGCTGCGACAGGTATTCAAAAATTTTCAGGCCGGTCGTGCCTTCCTGTCCGTCGACAAAAACTTTCGTGCTCATCTCGATCTCACTCGCTGGAAACGGGGCGCGACGCCGCGCCGGAACGTTATTTTAAGACGTCATCGCCGCGACCGTGCGGTGCAGCGCGAAAAAACGACGATGCGCGCACAACGTGACGTTGGCGTGACCCGTTGCGCGGCAAATGCGGGCTGATGACCGAAGATGAACCGCCGATGAGCCGCGACGTCGTTTCGGCGCCGTTCAGCCATTAGCCGCGCGCCGCTACCCGCGCGGCGCGATCCAGCGCGCGGTGACGCCCGCAATGCGCGCGCCGAACAGGCGCGCGGTTTCGAGATCGCCCGGCGGCGGCGCTTCGTCGGGCGACGCATCGGCCGCCGATTGCGTAAGCAGTCCGGTAAAGCCGCCGACGAAGTTCAGATCGTTGCGCGTCGCGGCCTTCGTGTTCGACGGCATCATGCCGGTGCCGGCCCAGATCATGCTGTGCTGCATCGCCAGCGTGACGAAGTACTGAATGGTCGAGAACTTGTCGCCGTTCATCGTCGCCGAGTTCGTGAAGCCGGCTGCGATCTTGTCTTTCCACGCCTGCGCGAACCACGGTTTCGAACTGGCGTCGGCGAACTTCTTGAAGTCGGCCGACGGGCCGCCCATGTAGGTCGGCGCGCCGAAGATCAGCGCGTCGGCGGCGGCGAGTTCGTCCCACGAGGCGTCGTCGAGGTCGCCGACCGGCATCATCTTCGCCTGCGCACCGGCTTCCAGCGCGCCCGCGAGCACGGCTTCGGCGACCTTCTTCGTGTGGCCGTAGCCACTGTGATAAACGATGACGATCTTCGACATGAAGTGCTCCAGCAAAGCGATCGGGAAGGCGAGCGGCGCAAGCCAGGCGATGCGGCGCGGCGGCGCCCCATCACGACCGCGACGGCCGCCACTAGCGCCCGTAATTGACCTCGAGCCGCGCGCTGCCGATCACGGCCGTGCCGATCTCGTGATCGAACATCAACGCGGGACGTCCTTGCGCGAGACGCAGATCGGCCGAGTTCAGCGCGTACACGGTGATGATATAGCGATGCGGTTTGCCGGGCGGCGGGCACGGACCGCCATAGCCGTCGGTATCGAAGTCGTTGCGCGCTTCGACCGCGCCGAGCTTGCGCAGGAAACCGGACGAGCTCGCATTCTCGGGCAGGCTGTCGACCGTGGCGGGGATGCCCGCGACCGCCCAGTGCCACCAGCCGCGCCCCGGCGCGTCCTCGTCGAACATCGTGATCGCGAAGCCGCGCGTACCGGCCGGCGCGTCGCGCCATGAGAGCTGCGGTGAACGGTTGCCGCCCTTGCAGTCGTTCCGGTCGAACACCTGCGCATTCTGCACGGTGCCGCCCGCGCGCACGCTCGCGCTCGTCAGCGTGAACGGCTCGTCGGCCCGCGCACCGGCACTATGCGCTGCGAATAGCGCGAGCATCGCGCCGACGGCGAGCGATCGATGCCGCCAAGATGAAGCCAGCGAAACAACCAGCCAACGCATGCGCATATGCCGGTTCTCCTGTAAGGGCGCGAGGCGCGGGTCCTCGCGACTGTCGTTGTCCTGAATTGTGCCCCAAGGTCGAATCAAGTCTAACATCAGCGCTGATTAGCTCTGCGACGCAATATGTTCGCGTGCCGCGGAATTCGCAGACAGGAAATCAGCTATAGTAAGGGGGTTGTCGCGCGACCCTTACTGCATTTGACTCGTTTAAATAGCGAGCGTCAAAAGCAGTGTTAGAAGTTGTGGAGACCGGTTTATCCGTCCAGAGGAGGACGATGCAAGTTTCACTCAGGGTCGTGGTGGCAGACGATCATCCGGTTATTCTGTTTGGCGCTGAAAATGCGCTGCTCAAATTTCCCGGTATGCAAGTCGTTGGGCGCGCAAGGCAGTCGACTGAACTTATCAAAATGTTGCAATCCACCGAATGCGACGTGCTCGTCACCGACCTGGCCATGCCGGGCGGTCAGTACGGCGACGGCTTGCAACTCATCGACTATTTGCGCCGCAATTTCCCGAATCTGCCGATCGTCGTGCTCACCATGCTCGAGAACGCCGCATTGCTCAAACGGCTCAAGGAACTTGGTGTGACGTCGGTCGTGAACAAATCGGACGATCTCAGCCATATTGCGCTTGCGGTACAACACGTGGGCCGTCGCATGACCTATATGAGTCCGTCGGTGAAGGCGGTGCTCGATGGGTTGCGGGTCAATTCAGCCGGCAAGCGCGACGACTCGAAGCTGTCGCGGCGCGAACTCGAAGTCGTGCGCCTGTTCGTATCGGGTATGACGATCAAGGAAATATCGGAGCGTTTGAATCGCAGCATCAAGACGATCAGCACACAAAAAAACGCGGCCATGCGCAAGCTCGGAATCGATCGCGACTCCCAACTATTCCAGTATGCGCAGAGCAATGGTTTGCTGAATCTTTCGTCGAACTCGAGTAAGAACATCGCGAACCAGTCCTGATATCGGCCTCGTTTCGTCCGCCGGGTAATCGGCGATAAACAATCGCGATAAAAAAAGCCGCCTGTTGCGAAACAGGCGGCTTTTTCATTCAATCAGCATAAAGCGGCTAGGTTTTATTGTCACAGCCTTACCGCGATGGCTTTATTGCGGCGTAGACGTCGCACCGCCATGTGCAGCGGACCACTCGGCCGGCGCGTGCAGGAATTTTTCCACTTCGTCGATCGTCTTCGTGTCGAAGTAGTTGTTCTGCTTCGCGACGCGCAGCACGTCCCACCACGTGGCGAGCGCGTGCAGATCGACGTCGATGTCTTTCAGCACCGACACGCTTTCCTTGAAGATGTTGTAGTGGAACAGCACGAAGCAGTGGTTCACCGTCGCGCCGGCGGTGCGCAGCGCGTTGATGAAGTTGATCTTGCTGCGGCTGTCGGTCGTCAGGTCTTCGACGAGCAACACGCGCTGGCCTTCGGTCAGCAGACCTTCGATCTGCGCGTTGCGGCCGAAACCCTTCGGCTTCTTGCGCACGTACTGCATCGGTACCATCAGGCGGTCGGACAGCCATGCCGCGAACGGGATGCCCGCGGTTTCGCCGCCAGCGACCGCGTCGATCTGCTCATAGCCGACGTCGCGCAGGATCGTCGCTTCGGCCATTTCCATCAGGCCGCGGCGCACACGCGGATACGAGATCAGCTTGCGGCAGTCGATATACACCGGGCTCGCCCAGCCGGACGTGAAAATATACGGTTTCTCCGCGTTGAAATGCACTGCTTGCACTTCGAGCAGCATCTTGGCGGTGGTGTCGGAGATCGTCTGGCGATCGAAGCCTGTCATGGGCGGATCCTTCGGAGTGAGCGGGGGAGAAGCGGGCGCTGGGCCCGGTGGCGCAGCAAGCGGGGTATGCCGCGCCATGCTGGGCGGGATACGCGGCCGGGGGAAGAGCACAGACCGGCTTTTGCTGCGCGCGTGGGCCGCTATTTTACCTGAAATGGGTCGCACCGAGGAGGCCGTCGTGCGCGGCGGCGCAGCCGGCGGGCGCTTTGGCGCGCGCATCGTCTTGTGACCGGGTGAGGCCGCCTTTACACTCACGCGACTTTCCCGGGACGCTTCCCACGCAGCCGCCTTCAGACCCACGGAATGCTTTCAATGAACGCCGCTCCACCCGCCTCCGCCTCCGCCACCGCCACCGAAACCCGCTCCGCCGTCCAACCGGGCTATGCGGGCCGCGCGCTGCTTGCGTCGGTGCTGGGCTATGCGATGGACGGCTTCGATCTGCTGATTCTCGGCTTCATGCTGCCGGTGATCGCCGCCGACCTGCATCTGAGTTCCTCGCAGGCCGGTGCGCTGGTCACATGGACGCTCATCGGTGCGGTGGCGGGCGGCGTGCTCTTCGGCGTGCTCAGCGATTATTTCGGCCGCGTGCGCATGCTGACGTGGACGATCCTGATCTTCGCGGTGTTCACCGGCCTGTGCGCGCTCGCGCAAGGCTACACGGACCTGCTGATCTATCGGACCGTCGCCGGGATCGGGCTGGGCGGCGAATTCGGCATCGGTATGACGCTGGTCGCCGAAGCGTGGCCGGCGTCGCAGCGGGCGCGGGTGTCGTCGTATGTCGGGCTCGGCTGGCAGCTTGGCGTGCTGGCGGCCGCGTTGCTGACGCCGCTGCTGCTGCCAGTGATCGGCTGGCGCGGCATGTTCGCGCTCGGGCTGCTGCCGGCGGTCGAGTCGTTCTTCGTGCGGCGCCGCGTCGAGGAGCCGGCGCTTTTCGACCAACGCGTCGCGCGCGGCATGCGCAAGTTGCCGCTGAAACTGCTGTTCGTCGATGGACGCACGACGCGCGCGAGCCTCGGCGTCACGATCCTGTGCTCGGTGCAGAACTTCGGCTATTACGGGCTGATGCTCTGGCTACCTAGCTATCTGTCGAAGACCTTCGGCTACTCGCTGACCAAATCGGGGCTGTGGACCGCCGCGACGATTCTCGGCATGGCGGCCGGCATCTGGCTATTCGGCATCGCCGCCGACCGCTTCGGCCGCAAGCCGACGTTCCTGTTCTACCAGGCGGGCGCCGTCGTCATGGTGTTCGTCTATGCGCAACTGACGACGCCGATGGCGTTGCTGATCGGCGGCGCGGCGATGGGAGTGTTCGTCAACGGCATGATTGGCGGCTACGGCGCGCTGATTTCGGAGCTCTATCCAACCGATGCGCGCGCCACCGCGCAAAACGTGCTGTTCAACGCGGGTCGCGCGGTGGGCGGCTTTGGGCCGGTCGTCGTGGGCGCGCTGGCGGCGCGCTACTCGTTCGGCGCGGCGCTCGCGCTACTGGCGTCGATTTACCTGCTGGACATCCTCGCGACCCTGTTTCTGATTCCTGAGCGACGCGGCGCCGAACTCGACTGACCGCGTCGACGAAGCGCGTCCTTCAATCGCTTCGAATACTGCGAATGCGTGGACCATGCGGCCCGCATGGCGCCCCGCCGCGTGGCGGAAAAGCACGGCCGGGTCGTGGCGACGCAGCGTCCTGAGCGCCTGTTTCGCTAATGGCGAGTCCTGTTAACCACGCAGTGCATCGACACGTCCGGGGTGTACACTAATCGACCCGCGAAGCACTCCACATCGTCCCGTGTTCGTCGAGGTAAGACGTCGCGCCTGACCGGGCGCGTGCGAAAACCGCCTCGGTCGGCTATCGGTCCGACAGATGAAAGCGCTGCAACGATGTGTGTCGCCGGGCCCAATCACTTACGTCTCGCAGGCCTAGAAATGGACGAACAACTCAAGCAAAGCGCTCTCGCATATCACCAGAATCCGAAACCTGGCAAGATTTCGGTGACGCCTACCAAGGCGCTGTCGAACCAGCTGGATTTGTCGCTCGCGTATTCGCCGGGTGTGGCGGCAGCCTGTATGGCAATTCACGAGGAACCGCTCGACGCGCAGAAGTACACGTCGCGCGGCAACCTCGTCGGCGTGATCACGAACGGCACCGCGGTGCTCGGCCTCGGCAACATCGGCCCGCTTGCCGCGAAGCCGGTGATGGAAGGCAAGGGGTGTCTGTTCAAGAAGTTCGCGGACATCGACGTGTTCGACATCGAGCTGAGCGAATCCGATCCGGACAAGCTCGTCGAGGCGATCGCGATGCTCGAGCCCACGCTAGGCGGCATCAACCTCGAGGACATCAAGGCGCCCGAGTGCTTCTACATCGAGAAGAAGCTGCGCGAACGTATGAAGATTCCGGTCTTCCACGACGATCAGCACGGCACCGCGATCATCGCGTCGGCGGCGATCCTGAACGGCCTCAAGGTGGTCGGCAAGAGGCTCGACGAAGTGAAGCTGGTCTGTTCGGGCGCGGGCGCGGCGGCCATTGCGTGTCTGGATCTGCTCGTCAATCTCGGTCTGTCGAAGCAGAACATTCTCGTCGCCGACTCGAAGGGCGTGATCTACGAAGGGCGCGGCAACCTCGATCCGTCGAAGGAGCGCTATGCCGCGCACACCGAAGCGCGCTCGCTCGCCGATGCAATCCGCGGCGCGGACGTGTTCCTCGGCTGCTCGAGCGCCGGCGTGCTGAAGCCGGAGATGGTCGCCGAAATGGGCTCGCAGCCGCTGATTCTCGCGCTCGCGAACCCCGAGCCGGAAATCCGTCCGGAAGAAGCGCGCAAGGTGCGCCCGGACTGCATCATCGCGACCGGCCGTTCGGACTATCCGAACCAGGTCAACAACGTGCTGTGTTTCCCGTTCATCTTCCGCGGCGCGCTCGACGTCGGCGCGACGACGATCACCGAAGAAATGAAGCTCGCGTGCGTGCGCGCGATTGCCGAACTGGCCGAGGAAACCGACCAGGGCGATGAAGTCGCGAAGGCCTACGAAGGCCACTCGCTCGAATTCGGTCCCGAATACCTGATTCCGAAGCCGTTCGATCCGCGCCTGATCATCAAGATCGCGCCGGCCGTCGCGCAGGCCGCAATGGATTCGGGCGTCGCGACCCGCCCGATCCAGGACATGGATGCGTACCGCGAACAGCTCGGCGCGACCGTCTATCGCTCGGGCATGGTGATGCGGCCGGTGTTCGCGGCGGCGAAGTCGGCACCGGCGCGCATCGTGTTCGCGGAAGGCGAAGACGAGCGCGTGCTGCGCGCCGCGCAGTTCGTGCTGCTCGAAAAGATCGCCAAGCCGATCCTGGTCGGCCGTCCGTCGGTGATCGAGATGCGTCTGAAGAAGATGGGCTCGAAGCTCAAGTGCGGCGAAGACGTCGAGATCGTCGATCCGGAAGACGATCCGCGCTATCACAAGTGCTGGCAGGCGTATCACGAACTCGGCGCGCGCGAAGGCGTGACGCCGGACGTCGCGAAGGCCGCGATGCGCAAGTTCAACACGCTGATCGGCGCGATCCTCGTGCGCCTTGGCGAAGCGGACGGCATGATCTGCGGCATGATCGGCCAGTTCCACACGCATCTGAACTTCATCGAGCAGGTGCTCGGCAAGGCCGACGACGTCGAGAACTTCGCCGCGATGAATCTGCTGATGCTGCCGGGCCGCAACATGTTCATCTGCGACACGTACGTCAACGAAGTGCCGACCGCCGAGCAGCTTGCCGACATGACGATGCTCGCCACGCGCGAAATCGAGAAGTTCGGCATCACGCCGAAGGTCGCGCTGCTGTCGAACTCGAACTTCGGCAGCGCGCCGTCGTCGTCGTCGCAGCGCATGGCCGCGGCGCGCAAGCTGATCACGCAACGCGCGCCGTCGCTCGAAATCGACGGTGAAATGCACGGCGACGCGGCGCTGTCGGAGACGGTCCGCAAGGCCGCGTTCCCGGGCACGACGCTCGCCGGCGAAGCGAATCTGCTGATCATGCCGAACGTCGAAGCGGCGAACATCGCGTACAACCTGCTGAAGGTCGTGGGCGGCGAGGGTGTGACGGTCGGGCCGTTCCTGCTGGGTGCGGAAAAGCCGGTGCATATCCTGACGCCGGCCGCGACCGTGCGCCGGATCATCAACATGACGGCGGTTGCCTCGGCGAACGCGAAGTAACGTGTATCACGTGAGGTTGGCGTGGGCGCAGCAGTAACGCGCGCGCGGCGGCCTGGGCAGAAGCGCTACGGAACCCCGGTTCCGTAGCGCTTTTTTGCGCCTGAAAAAAAGCGGCGGTCCGTGCAGACCGCCGCTTTTCGGTTCAGCTGGGAGAGTCGATCAAGCCGCGTGCTGCGTCTTGCCCGCATCCGGCGAACGCCAACGCGCGAGCAGCTCGTTCCACTTGATGCGCACGCCTTTCAGGTTGTTTTCCTTCACATGCCCATAGCCGCGGATGCCGTCGGGCAGATTCGCGAGCTCGACCGCGAGATCGCGTTTCTGAGAAGTCAGCCCGCTGATCAGCTCACGCACCAATGCCTCGTATTCGCCGATCAGCGCGCGCTCGGTGCGACGCTCCCCGGTGTTGCCGAACACGTCGAACGCGGTGCCGCGCAGGAACTTGAGCTTCGCGAGCACGTGCATCGCGCGGAACATCCACGGGCCGTACTTCTTCTTCACCAGATGGCCGTGCGCGTCCTTCTTCGATAGCGTAGGCGGCGCGAGATGCAGGTGCAGCTTCCAGTCGCCTTCGAACGTCGCGTTCAGTTTTTCGATGAACGCCGGGTCGCTGTACAGACGTGCGACTTCGTATTCGTCCTTGTACGCCATCAGCTTGTGCAGGTTCTTCGCGACCGCCTCGGTCAGCGGCATTTGGCCGTCGGCGGAATCGAGCGCTTCTTCCGCGGCTCGCACCTGCGACACCAGCGCGCGATAGCGCTCCGCGTACGCACGGTTCTGCCAGGCGGTCAGATAGTCGGCGCGCTTGTCGATCAGCGTGTCGAGCGCCTTCGGCGTATGCAGCGCGATGATCTTGCCGTCCGCGCTGTCGGCCGGATCGCCGCGTCCCTGCGTTTGCGCGAGCTTGCGTACCGCCGCCAGATCGTGCGCGGCACGCCGGCCCCATTCGAACGCCGCGCGGTTCTTGTCCACCTGCACGTTGTTCAGCTCGATCGCGCGAATCAGCGACTCGTGCGTGAGCGGCACCCAGCCGCGCTGCCACGCATAGCCGAGCACGAACGGGTTCGTGTAGATCGCGTCGCCGAGCAGCGCGACGGCGAAGTGATTCGCGTCGACGGTCGAGACGTTGTCATCGCCGGCCGCGGCGCGCACGTCGGCTTCGGTGCTGCTGCCGGGGAAGCGCCAGTTCGGGTTCTTGATCAGCTCGGCCGTCGGCGTGTGCGCGCTGTTCAGCACGACGCGCGTGCGATCCGCGTGCATCCGCGACACGCATTCGTCGCTGGCGGTGACGATCGCGTCGCAGCCGATCACGAGGCTCGCTTCGCCCATTGCGATGCGGGTCGCGTGGATGTCAGCGGGCTGCTTCGCGATCTGCACGTGGCTCATCACGGCGCCGCCTTTCTGCGCGAGGCCGGTGACGTCGAGCACCGTGACGCCCTTGTTCTCGAGATGCGCGGCCATGCCGAGCAGCGCGCCGATCGTGACGACGCCCGTGCCGCCGACGCCCGTCACCAGAACGCCGTACGGACGGTCGATGGACGGCAACTCGGGATCCGGCACCGGCGGCATTTCGGCGCCGGCGCCCGACGCCGCCTTCGGCTTGCGCAACTGGCCGCCTTCAACGGAGACGAAGCTCGGGCAGAAGCCGTTCACGCACGAGAAGTCCTTGTTGCAGGTCGACTGGTTGATCTGGCGCTTCGTGCCGTACTCAGTGTCGAGCGGTTCGACCGACAGGCAGTTCGACTTCACCGAGCAGTCGCCGCAGCCTTCGCACACCGCTTCGTTGATCACGACGCGCCGTGCCGGATCGGGATACGCGCCGCGTTTCCTGCGACGGCGCTTTTCGGTCGCGCAGGTCTGGTCGTAGATCAGGATCGTGGTGCCCGGAACCTCGCGTAGCTGACGCTGCACGTCGTCGAGCTGGTCGCGGTGGTGAATGTCGACGCCAGGCGCGAGGCCGACGTTTGCCGCGTACTTCTCCGGCTCATCGGTGACGATGACGATCTTCGCCGCGCCTTCGGCGGCGAGCTGATGCGTGATCTGCGGCACGCTCAGCACGCCGTCGACCGGCTGGCCGCCCGTCATCGCGACCGCGTCGTTGTACAGCAGCTTGTAGGTGATGTTCGCCTTCGACGCGATCGCCGCGCGAATCGCGAGCAGCCCCGAATGGAAGTAGGTGCCGTCGCCGAGATTGGCGAACACGTGCTTGTCGTTCGTGAACGGCGCCTGGCCGATCCACGCGACACCTTCGCCGCCCATCTGGCTGAACGTGCTGGTGCTGCGATCCATCCAGACCGTCATGTAATGACAGCCGATGCCGGCCATCGCGCGCGAGCCTTCCGGCACGTTGGTCGACGTGTTGTGCGGGCAGCCCGAGCAGAACCACGGCTTGCGCTCGACTTCGACGCGCGGCCGCGCGAGCGCCTTTTCCTTCGCCTCGATCACCGCGATGCGCGCGGCAATGCGGGCGCGCACATCCGATGGCAGATCGAACTTGTCGAGCCGCGTGGCGATCGCCTTCGCGATGATCGCGGGCGACAGCTCGTAGTGCGCCGGCAGCAGCCAGTTGCCCATCGGCACCGACCATTCGCCGCCCGCGCCGTCCTTCTCGTCGAACTTGCCGAATACGCGCGGGCGCTGCGCGTCGGGCCAGTTGTACAGCTCTTCCTTGATCGCGTATTCGAGGATCTGGCGCTTTTCCTCGACCACCAGAATTTCGTCGAGACCGCGGGCGAAGGCCTGCGCACCTTGCGCTTCGAGCGGCCACACGCAGCCGACCTTGTACAGCCGGATGCCGATGCGCGAGCAGGTTTCGTCGTCGAGACCGAGGTCGGTCAGCGCCTGGCGCACGTCGAGATAAGCTTTGCCGCCGGTCATGATGCCGAAGCGCGCATGCGGCGAATCGATTTCGACGCGGTCGAGTTTGTTCGCTCGCACGTAGGCGAGACCCGCGTACCACTTGTAGTCGAGCAGACGCGCTTCCTGCACGAGCGGCGGATCGGGCCAGCGGATGTTCAGCCCACCGTCGGGCATCACGAAGTCTTCCGGCAGGATGATGTTGGTGCGGTGCGGATCGATATCGACCGATGCGGACGATTCGACCACGTCGGTCACGCACTTCATCGCGACCCAGAGGCCGGAGTAGCGGCTCATCGCCCAGCCGTGCAGGCCGAAGTCCAGATATTCCTGCACGTTCGACGGAAACAGCACCGGCAGCCCGCATGCCTTGAAGATGTGTTCGGACTGATGCGCGAGTGTCGAGGATTTGGCGGCGTGATCGTCGCCGGCGAGCACGAGAACGCCGCCGTGCCGCGCCGAGCCGGCCGAGTTGCCGTGCTTGAAGACGTCACCGGACCGGTCGACGCCGGGGCCCTTGCCGTACCACATCGAAAACACGCCGTCGTATTTGGCGCTCGGGTACAGATTGACTTGCTGCGAACCCCATACGGCGGTGGCCGCGAGGTCTTCGTTGACGCCGGGCTGGAACACGACCTGATGCGCGGCCAGATGCTTTTTCGCTTTCCACAGCGACTGGTCGAGCCCGCCGAGCGGCGATCCGCGGTAGCCGGAGATGAAGCCGGCCGTGTTGAGGCCGGCGGCGCGGTCGCGTTCCTGCTGCAGCATCGGCAGACGCACCAGCGCCTGGATGCCGCTCATGTACGCGCGGCCGCGATCGAGAGTGTATTTGTCGTCGAGCGTGACGGAAGACAACGCGGCTTCGAGCGAGGCTCGCTGACCTGCGTCTAGCGGGGCATTCATTATGTGTACTCCTCCACTTCAGCTTGGGATCACCAAAACTTTTCTGGCCCCGGCATCTCGTGAATGCTGGGGCCGGGGTCGTCATATTGACGGGTTTTAAGCGATGGTAGCACTGGTGGAAACCCGCCGCAGCGGATCAAAAATCGCCCGCGCACGATCTGATTTCGGCCGGTTTCGCAACGAGTTGCCACGTGTTGTCAGCAGTTGTAGCGGATTTTCGCCGGAATGGAGCTGTATTGCGCCTGCGCGTGTAACAAGCTGTAAAACCTACAAATTTGCGGAACCGCAGTGAAAACGACTGTCTAACCCCGACCTGCGAGCGATGCCGAACGCCGCGCATTCTGTGCAGCTTCTGGACAGCAGGGCAGTTAGAAAAGGAGTACGCATGAACACAAGAAACATCCAGACCTTCCTGATGGTTTCCGCCGCTTTCTTCGCGATGAGCGCGCCGGTGCGCTCGAATCCGGGCAGCACGGGGGCCCTGTCGAACGCGATCATCCGCACGGCGCAGGTGGCGCCGGCGCGGGTCGACAGTGCGATCGGCAGCGATCGGTACAGGCAGAATTCATGACGCACCGCATCGCGCGCGTCTTATGACGACCGGCCGCCGTTCCGAAGAGAGCGGCGGCGTTGCAACGTAAAAGGGCGAGGATCCTGCGATCCTCGCCCTTTTTCTTGTGCGCGCCGATCAGGCGCGAGTCTCCATGGTCAGGCCTTGTCCTGCACGACGCCGCGGCGAATCTGATCGAGCTCGATCGATTCGAACAGCGCCTTGAAGTTGCCTTCGCCGAAGCCCTGGTTGCCCTTGCGCTGAATGATCTCGAAGAAGATCGGGCCGATCTGGTTTTCGGTGAAGATCTGCAGCAGCAGATCGTCCGGTGCGCCGTCGATCAGGATCTTGCGCTTGCGCAGTTCCTCGAGCGGCTCGCCATGATTCGGCACGCGTCGGTCGACGAGTTCGTAGTACGTGTCGATCGTGTCGAGCAGTGAAATGTCCGATGCGCGCAGGCCGTCGACGGTGCGGTAGATGTCGCTGGTGCCGAGCGCGATGTGCTGGATGCCTTCGCCGTGGTACGCGTCCAGGTATTCCTGGATCTGACCGGCGGTGTCCGAGCCTTCCTCGTTGATCGGAATGCGAATCTTGCCGCACGGCGAGGTCATCGCTTTCGACTTGACGCCCGTCACCTTGCCCTCGATGTCGAAGTAGCGGACCTCACGGAAGTTGAACAGGCGCTCGTAGAACTCCGCCCATTCCTGCATGCGGCCGCGATGCACGTTGTGCGTCAGGTGATCGATATAGGTCAGGCCGTGGCCGACCGGGTTCGGGTTCGCGCCCGGAATCGGCTCGAAGTCGACGTCGTAAATGTCGATGTCACCGATGCTGTTCGGCGTCGCGCCGTTCTTGCCGCGCCAGCGGTCGACGAAATAGATCAGCGAATCGCCAATGCCCTTGATCGCCGGGATGTTCAGCTCCATCGGGCCGGTCTTGTTGTCGAAACCCCATGCGCCTTTTTCGAGCGCTTGGGCGTAGGCCTTTGCGGCGTCCCGTACGCGAAACGCAATCGCGCAGATCGACGGACCATGCAAGCGCGCGAAGCGCTGCGCAAACGAATGCTTCTCCGCGTTGACGATGAAGTTGATGTCGCCCTGACGATACAGCGTCACGTCCTTATGACGATGCCGCGCGACGGCCGTGAAGCCCATCTGTTCGAACAGCTTGCCGAGCGCTTTCGGGTCCGGCGCCGTGTATTCGATGAATTCGAAGCCGTCAGTGCCGACAGGATTTTCCCAAGTTGAAACCTGCATCGTCAGTCTCCAATCCCATGCAAGAGGGTTGCCGAGGCGCGCTGGCGGTGAGCGCGCGGGACGGTCGGCTGAGCGCGACCGAATGGGGCAAGTGTAGAACCGCGATGAAGACAAAAACTTGCGAACTTAATCACGCGTCGCTACGCTTGAGCCAGTTTATGGCTCTATTCGAACGATACGTGGCAGAACATGGCTATTGGCGAGATAGACGCGATCGATCGACGCATTCTGGCGATCCTTCAGGAGAATGGCCGGCTGTCGAATCAGGAGATAGCGGAACGGATCAATCTGTCGCCGAGTCCGTGCCTGCGGCGGATTCGCCGGCTCGAGGAAAGCGGCGTGATTCGCGGCTATGTCGCGCTGCTCGACGCGCAACGTCTCGGGCTTGACCTGCTCGCGTATGTCAGCGTGCGGCTGGAGAAGGGTGGCGGTCGCGCGTTCAGTCCGCATGGCGAGGCCACGCACGCCGATCTGTTCGGCGCGGCCGTGCAGACGTGGCCCGAAGTTGTCGCATGTCACGCGATGACGGGTGAGATGGATTACCTGCTGCGCGTCCAGGTGGAGGACATGGCGCACTTTTCGCGCTTCGTGCAGGATCAATTGCTGCGGCATCCATCGGTGATCGATGTGAAATCGAGCTTTTCGCTAGAAAAGATCAAGGAAACGACAGCGCTGCCCATTTTGTAGGCTTCACGCGCACGGTCCTACGCGTGGCGTTGATTGGGTACAGATAGAAAAGAGGGCGACCTTTCGGCCGCCCCAATCTCATTTCCCCGTAGCGATTATTCAGGCGGCGACAGCCACCGGCATGAACGACTCGAACAGTCGCGATGCCTGGCGTGCGTGGCGCTTGAGCGCGTAATCGAACACGGCGGCCTGCTCCTGCAGCATTTCCGCGAGGATGCTCGACTGATCGGCCGGCGACAGCGTCAGATAGGCGTCGGCCTCGCCGTACGCGTACTCGATCTTCATGCCGGCCTTCCTGGCGATGTGCATCATGGTCGAATTGCGCGCCAGGCAGTGGATGTACAGCGTCGTCACATGCGTGTTGCGGCTGCGGATCGCGGCGCGCTCGAATAGCCTCGAGCCGATACCGATGCCGCGTGCGCTTTCGAGCACGGAGACGCCGAATTCGGCGGTGCGCTTGTTGCCTTCGGCCGGCAGGTAGGCCAGATGGCCGACGCCGCTCAGTTCCAGCTTGCTGTTGAACACGCCGAACACGGTGTCGCGCGTGAAGTCGACCGCGCGCACGTAGTTTTCGATCACATGGTTCGGCACGACCTGGCCGAAGCGCAGCAGACGGTCTTCTTCGTCGAGCGCGAGGAAATGAGCAAGCAGGCGTTCGCGATCGGCGGCGGTGAGTTCACGGACCAGAACGTGCGCGCGTTCAGCAGGCAGCGACGCGCGATCGTTCGGCGCGATCGGCTCGGTGTTGCGATGGGTCAGCATGTTCATGGTCGGGTTCTCCTTTTAATCAGGCGGCGTTGTGCACCGCAAAACCGATTTTAGCGGAAACCTAAGCCATTCACTAGGGAAAACCCGTATCAAAAGTCGAGGTGAATACCTGGAGCGCTGGAACCCTAAATTTAATTATTTGATTTTAAACAGAAGTTAAAAGTGATCGCACGTTCGTGACACGATGCCGCATGGATTCCTTGCGCTGATTTATTTGGTCTGCATGTTGTTGCTTTGCAACATCCAGTGCGCGGGTTCCGATCTGTTCAGACCATCGTCTACCTGGCCGGCGCGCTGCCGAGACCATGCTCGACCATGCCGACCACCTGCTCGGCGAACTCGCGATAGCCCATCCGGCCGTCCGGCTTGAGCCACGTGAAGGTCCAGTTGATCATGCCGAACACCATCATCGTCAGTGCGGTCTGGTTGTCGCGTGTCGCGCGTTCGGGATAGGCGCGCACGAGCTGCCGCGCGAAGGCGGCGACTACGTCGCGCTGACGGTTCAGGATGATCTCGCGCTGCGAATCGACCAGATACTTGACATCGTTCAGCAGCGCGACGTGCCGGCTGTGCGACGTCTCATACTCGGACAGGAACGCGCGGATCAGCTCCGCGAAGGTTTCTCGCTCGCTCAGTTCGCGCCGCTGGCTCGAGCCTTCCACCTCGGCGATGATCAGCATCAGGCGCTTCGTGTAGCGATCGAGCAGATCGAACAGGATTGCTTCCTTGCTCTCGTAATAGTGATAGAGGCGCGCTTTCGAGGTGCCGCTCGCCGCGGCAAGATCGGCCATCGACGTGCTTGGATAGCTGGTCTGCGCGAACTTCGCGGCGGCCAGTTCGAGAATCTGCTCGCGTTGGGTTTCGTGGTCGGGGGCTCGGGTGCGGGCCATATTCGTCTGTTCTTATCTTATTGGGGTGAGCAGGGGGCGGATGCCGCGCGCAGTTCGAGCGAGCGCCATTCGTTCGCATCGCCGCGCAGGCGGATGCGCCGCAGCGCCGCGAGTTCGCGCATGCGCCACAGCACGATGCTGTCGCTGACGAGGAACCCCAACCCGGCGGTCATCACGTAGGCGGCGACGCGCACGGCGGGCTGCCAGGCGTCGGTTGCGCGGTCGAGGATCAGCGCGTCGATTTCGGCAACGCTGCCGCTCGTGAAGGTGTTGTCACGCCAGCGCCGCGTCTCGCCGTTCGCCTGTTTGACCTCCTGCCATTCGAGCGCGAGCCGGCTGATGCGCAGCACGGAAATCGGCGCGGCGTCCGGCAGGTGTGTCTGCAATACGTCCGGCGCAAACATGCCGACCGATGTCGCGCGATCCTTGCGGGTATGCGCCCACGCTTGCGGATCGGTGAGGTCGGCGATCGACAGACGCACTTCGTTCAAACGCTGCGGGCTGTTGCGCACCAGGTAGCAGACGCGGCGCAGCATCAGTTGATCGGACGCGCTTTCGGCGTGCCACACCACGAGATTCGCGGTGCTGCTGGCGAGGCCGTCGAGCACCGCGGCCTGTTCGCGGAACTCGCGCACGAAGTCGCGTTGCGTGTCGGCGCTGACGCGTTCCCAGAAGTCGGCGCGCACGTGCGGAGCGTCGTCGACGCCGCGTAACGGGCCGACCGCCAGATCGTCCCGCAGCGGCTGCACGCGATCGTCGCGGCCCGCCTGGTCCAGCGCGGTACGCAGCGACTCGGCGGCGACATCGCCGTTGGTGAGGTGAATCGTGCTCATGGGCAAGGGCTTGCAGTGACGTCTGCAGCTGTAACAAAGAGAGGCCGCTCGCCGACTGGAACCCGATGTCCCGATCGATGAGCGGCCCCTAGTTTAAGCGGATCGCGAAACGGCCGAAAGCGGTGGCGGACGTCACGGGAGGGCAGTCCGTACATAGGCCACGAAAGCCCTCGACTCAACGTTCGTCGTAACTGACGACGACCTTGTCGCTAACCGGATGACACTGACACGTCAGCACGAACCCGTCGCGGACTTCGTGTTCTTCGAGCGTGTAGTTCTTTTCCATCTTCACTTCGCCCTCGAGCACCTTCGCGCGACAGGTGCAGCACACGCCGCCCTTGCACGCATACGGCAGCGCGAGACCGGCGCGCAGCCCGACGTCGAGCACGCTCGTGCCCTGATACGGCAGGCGCAGCTTGCGGCGCTTGCCGTCGAGCACGATTTCGAGCTCGGCCGCGGGGGTGTCCGCGGTGATCTCGACGGGCGGCACGCCCGCCTGCGGCAGCGGCGTGCCGAAGCGCTCGACGTGCACCTTCGCGGGCGGCACGCCGGCTGCCTTGAGCGCGGCCTCGGCCGCATCCATCATCGGCGCGGGGCCGCAGATGAACGCTTCGTCGATCGCGTCGGCCGGCAGCAGCTGCTCGATGAACGCCGCGCATTTTTCCTGGTCGAGCACGCCGTTAAACAGCTCGACGTCCTGCAGGTCGTCCGACAGCACGTGATACAGCACGAAGCGGTTCATGAAGCGGTTCTTCAGATCCTCGAGCTCCTCGGCGAACATGATCTGGTCGACGCTGCGGTTGCCGTAGACGAGCGTGAAGGTGCTGCGCGGCTCGACTTCGAGCGTCGTCTTGATGATCGCGAGCACCGGCGTGATGCCCGAGCCGCCCGAGAACGCGAGGTACTGCTGCCCCTGTTCCGCGTTCAGGTGCGTGAAGAAACGGCCGTCCGGCGTCATCACGTCGATCATGTGGCCCGGCTGCAGCGTGTCGAACGCGAAGTTCGAGAAACGCCCGCCGCGCACGCGCTTGATGCCGATGCGCAACTCGCCGTCGCGATCGTAGTCGGTGACGCCCACGCAGATCGAATACGAACGGCGCGTTTCCTCACCGTCGATATGTGTCTTCAGCGTGACGAACTGGCCCTGCGTGAAGCGATAGTGGTCGCGCAGTTCGGGCGGGACTTCGAAGGCGACCGAGACCGCATCGGCGGTTTCGGGGCGCACTTCGCGGATACGCAGCGGATGGAATTGCGGGGTGGCCATATCAGTACGGTTTGAAGTAGTCGAAGGGTTCGCGGCAGTCGAGGCAGCGATACAGGGCCTTGCAGGCGGTCGAGCCGAATTGCGCGAGCCGCTCGGTGTGCGCCGAGCCGCAGCGTGGGCAGCCTGGGGCCGGCAGCGCGCGCGGCACGAAGCGCATCACTTTCTCCTGCGGCGCTGACGTCGCGGCTGAACCGCAGTTGCCCGTCGGCGGCGCGATGCCGTAGACGCGCAGTTTTTCGCGGGCTTCGGCCGTGATCCAGTCGGTGGTCCACGCCGGCGCGAGCACGGTGGCGACGCGGTATGGCGTGAGCTGCGCGGCCTCGAGCGCACGGCCGATGTCTTCGGCAATCTGCGACATCGCCGGGCAGCCCGAGTAGGTCGGCGTGATCACGACTTCGAGCGCGCCGTCGGCGGCGCGTCGCACGTCGCGCAGGATGCCGAGCTCGCGGATCGACACCACCGGGATCTCCGGGTCGGGTACCGCTTCGAGCACGGTCCATGCGCGGGTGAGCGCGGCATCGGTCGTGGCAGCAGCGGCGTTCGCGGGCTGCGGAGCGGTCGAGGTCGTCATCGCGTGCTCACCAGCTGGCGCCCGGATGCTGGCGCGCGAGGCTCTGCATTTGCGCGAGCACGAAACCCATGTGCTCCGAATGCTCGCCGTGCTTGCCCGTGCTCACGTGCCGCAGCGCCGCGGGCAGCGTCAGCGTGGCCTGGTCGAGCGTGGCGCGCACGTCGTCGAGCCACGCGGCTTCCAGCGCCGAGGTGCGCGGGCCGATGCCGGCCGCGGCGACCGCGTCTTCCACCGCGTCCGCGCTGAAGAACTCGTACGTGTACGGCATCAGATAGTCGAGCGCGGCCTGCGCGCGACGGTGCGATTCGTCGGTGCCGTCGCCGAAACGGATCAGCCACTCGCTCGCATGATGCACGTGGTACTGCGTTTCCTTGATCGACTTCGCGGCGATCGCGGCGAGCTGCCCGTCGGTGGAGCCCGTCAGCGCACCCCACAGATGCATCATCAGCGTCGCGTACAGGAAGTTGCGCACGATCGTGACCGCGTAATCCTTCCCGGCCTGCGCGGTGCCGGCGAGCGGCCCGTAATGCGGCAGCTCGGCGAGCGTGTAGTTCGCGAATTCGCGCTCGGCGCGGAAGTACGCGTAGTCGTCTTCGTTGCGCTGACGGCCGGTGAGCGGCGCTTCGAGCGCGGCCGCGTGCGTGTACAGCAGGCGCGCCTGGCCGATCAGGTCGAGGCTCATGTTCGACAGCGCGATGTCCTCTTCGAGGATCGGGCCGTGGCCGCACCACTCGGTGTTGCGCTGACCGAGGATCAGCGCGGTATCCGCGAGGCGCAGCACGTACTGGAGATGTTCGGGCGTAATGGGCGTAGTGGACGTAGTGGACGTAGTGGTCATGGCCGCGCTTACATGTGGTTGACTTCATCGGGGAGCGTGTAGAACGTCGGGTGGCGATAGATCTTGTCGCCCGCCGGTTCGAACAGCTCGGCCTTCTCGTGCGGCGCCGAGGCCGTGATCGCCGAGGACGGCACCACCCAGATGCTCACGCCTTCCTGGCGGCGCGTGTAGACGTCGCGCGCCATGCGCAGCGCCATCGGCGCGTCGGCGGCATGCAGACTGCCGCAGTGTTTATGGTCGAGTCCCTGCTTGCTGCGCACGAACACTTCCCAAATCGGCCATTCCTTGTTCATTGCTGATCTCCTGATTCCTTTGATGTGCGGTGCCACTCAGGCGGCGTGCTGTTGCGCGCGCTGGCGCTGCTTTTCCGCGTGGGCGAGCGCGGCTTCGCGTACCCAGGCGCCGTCTTCATGGGCCTTCACGCGGGTCGCGAGGCGCTCGCGGTTGCACGGGCCGTCGCCATTGACGACGCGCCAGAACTCTTCCCAGTCGATGTCGCCGTAGTCGTAGTGGCCGCGCGCCTCGTTCCATTTGAGGTCCGCGTCGGGCAGCGTGACGCCGAGCACCTTCGCCTGCTCGACGGTCGCATCGACGAATTTCTGGCGCAGGTCGTCGTTGGTGATGCGCTTGATGCCCCATCTGGCCGACTGGTTGCTGTGGACCGAATCCTTGTCGCTCGGGCCGAACATCATCAGCACCGGCCACCACCAGCGGTTCACCGCCTGCTGGACCAGCTCGCGCTGCGCCTCGGTGCCGGCCATCATCGCGAGCAGCGCGTCGAAGCCCTGGCGCTGATGGAACGACTCTTCCTTGCAGATGCGGATCATCGCGCGGGCGTACGGGCCGTACGTGCAGCGGCACAGCGGGATCTGGTTCATGATCGCCGCGCCGTCGACGAGCCAGCCGATCACGCCGACGTCGGCCCAGGTGGGTGTCGGGTAGTTGAAGATGCTCGAATACTTGGCCTTGCCCGCGTGCAGCGCGTCGATCAGCTGCTCGCGCGAGACACCGAGCGTTTCGGCGGCGCTATACAGATAGAGGCCGTGGCCGGCTTCGTCCTGCACCTTGGCGATCAGGATCGCCTTGCGCTTGAGGCTCGGCGCGCGCGTGATCCAGTTGCCCTCGGGCAGCATGCCGACGATCTCCGAGTGCGCATGCTGCGAGATCTGCCGCACCAGCGTTTTGCGGTACGCGTCGGGCATCCAGTCCTGCGGCTCGATCTTGCCGTCGGCGCTCATGACCGCGTCGAAGCGAGCCTGTTGTTCGGGCGAATTCGCGTCCGCGTCCAGCGGAGCGACGTTGCCGGGGGTATCGAGGGATTGGGTGTACATGAGGGACGCTCTCTCTGGAGGAGTGGTCTGTGTCGGCGTAGTATAAACCAACCGACCGGTCGGTTAATAAATTTTTTGTGCAGAGACGTTGGGGCTGATAGCTCATCGAGGGCGTCGAAGCATGCATGCTGGTTTGCCCGGTTTCGACGGGGCCGGCGCTTCATGACCGGCCGTCACCCCGCGCCGACACTTACCGGTAAAATTGCGAATTGGCCGCGATTTGCGGCCCACTTGCATCTCCGGTACTCATGTTACGTCTAAGCGAAATCAAACTCCCGCTCGATCATCCCGAAAGCGCCCTCGAAGCCGCCATCCGTGCGCGCCTCACGGAACTCGGCGTGGCGCGGGACGGGCTCATCCGATACACCGTGTTTCGCCGCGCGCACGACGCGCGCAAGCGCGCCGACATCAAGCTCACCTACATCGTCGATGTCGAGGTCAAGGATGAAGGGGCCGCGTTGAAACGGCTCGCCGACGTGCCGCATTGCGGCGTGACGCCCGACATGAGCTACAAGTTCGTCGCCGAAGCGCCCGCCCAACTGAGCACGCCGCGTCCGGTCGTCATCGGCATGGGGCCGTGCGGACTGTTCGCGGGCCTGATCCTCGCGCAGATGGGCTTCCGGCCGATCATCCTCGAGCGCGGCAAGGCCGTACGTGAGCGCACCAAGGACACGTTTGGCCTGTGGCGCAAATCGGTGCTGAATCCCGAGTCGAACGTGCAGTTCGGCGAAGGTGGCGCGGGCACCTTTTCGGACGGCAAGCTCTACAGCCAGATCAAGGACCCGAAACACTACGGCCGCAAGGTGCTCGACGAATTCGTGCGGGCCGGTGCGCCGGAGGACATCCTGTACCTGAGCCGGCCGCATATCGGCACGTTTCGTCTCGTCAGCATGGTCGAGAAGATGCGCGCGAGCATCCACGAGTTGGGCGGCGAAGTGCGCTTCGAAACGCGTGTCGAGGACATCGACATCGACAACGGCCAGGTGCGCGGGCTGAAGCTGTCGACCGGCGAGACGTTGCGCTGCGACCACGTTGTGCTGGCGGTCGGCCATAGCGCACGCGATACCTTCCAGATGTTGTACGACCGCGGCGTTCACGTCGAGGCGAAGCCGTTTTCGCTCGGTTTTCGGATCGAGCATCCGCAAGGGATCATCGATCGGAGCCGTTTTGGGAAATTTGCCGGTCACAAACAGCTCGGCGCAGCCGACTACAAGGTGGTGCACCACTGCAGCAACGGGCGAGCGGTTTATAGCTTCTGCATGTGTCCCGGCGGCACCGTGGTGGCGGCCACGTCCGAGCTGGGGCGCGTCGTCACGAACGGCATGAGCCAGTACTCGCGCGCGGAGCGCAACGCGAATGCGGGCATCGTGGTCGGCATTACGCCAGACGACTACCCGGGCGGGCCGCTCGCCGGCATCGCGTTCCAGCGCAAGTGGGAGGAGCGGGCGTTCGAGCTCGGTGGCGGTAACTATATGGCTCCAGGGCAGTTGGTCGGCGACTTCATCGCGGGGCGGCCGTCCACTTCATTCGGCTCGGTCGTTCCGTCGTACAAGCCGGGCGTGCGGCCAACCGATCTCAGCACCGCGCTGCCCGACTACGCGATCGAAGCGATTCGCGAAGCCCTGCCACAGATGGAGAAGAAAATCGCAGGTTTCGCGATGCATGATGCGGTGCTGACCGGCGTTGAAACGCGAACTTCGTCGCCGGTACGCGTGCGTCGCGGCGACGACTACCAGAGTGTCAACGTCGACGGGCTGTATCCGGCGGGCGAGGGTGCGGGGTATGCGGGCGGGATCTACTCGGCGGCAATCGACGGAATCGAGGTCGCCGAAGCGGTCGCGCTAAAGATCATGAGTCGGCAAACGGCGTGAGACCGAACCGGCACAGCCGCCGGGCGCCGGGGTAAGCGGACCTGCCGGCGATTGCCGGCGCTTGCCGCGTCGTTCGGGCACAATGCGCGTTTCGCCTCGAACCGATCCTCCGAATGACCATTCGCACCTTGGCTGCCGCATGCGGCGCGGCGCTGCTTGCCCAATTTGCCCCGTTTGTCGTTTCCTCGAGTGCGTTCGCTGCCGAAGCGTCCGAGCATTGGGTCGCCGTTTGGGCGACCGCGCTGCAACCGATTCCACAGCGGGTCGAGTTGCCACCGCTGTATCGCGCGCCGGAAGTCGCCGGGCGCACCGTTCGGCAAATCATGTATCCGACGTTGTCGGGGAGGGTGGCGCGAATTCATCTGAGCAATGCGTATGGCAAGACGCCTCTCGTCATCGACGAACTGCGCATCGCGCGCTCCGCCGGTGGCGCGGCAGCAGTCGAGGGCGCCGGCAGTCGGGTGACGTTTGGCGGTAAGGGCGCGGTCAGCGTTCCGCCTGGCGGCGAGGTGGACAGCGATCCGGTCGCGATCGATGTCGTCGAGGGCGCGCCATATGCGATCAGTGCGTTCGTGGGACCGGAGCAGCGGATCGTCGCATGGCACCGAGTGTCGAATCAGGTGAATTATGTGTCCGGGCCCGGCAATCACACCACCGACGCGTCCGCCACGGCGTTTCTCGGCCGCTTCACGCAATATGTGTGGGTCACGGGTTTGTCGGTGGAGGCGGCGGCACCGTCGCTTGCCGTGGCCGCGATCGGCGACTCGATCACCGACGGCATGCGCTCCACCCTCAACCAGAACCGTCGCTGGCCGGATGCGCTGGCTCGGCGGCTGGCGGCGAGCGGCGCGCAGTCGACCGCGATCGTGAATCTCGGCATCAGCGGCAACCGGCTCCTGAGCGACTCGCCTTGCTATGGCGACGCGCTTGCGAGCCGCTTCGAGCGCGACGTTTTGCGACGTCCAGGCGTCAAAGCGGCGATCCTGCTGATTGGCATCAACGACATCAACTTTGCGGCAATGCCGCCTCATGGCGGGCTCGACTGCGATTTTCCTCATACGTCGGTCACGGCTGCCGATCTGATCGCCGGTTACCAGCGAGTGATCGCGGCCGCGCGGCGCAACGGTGTCAAGATGTTCGGCGCGACGCTGACGCCGGCGTCGCTGCCACCGGAGCGGGAAAACATCCGACTTGCGGTTAATCAGTGGATCCGAACTAGTCGTGCTTTCGATGGCGTCGTCGACTTCGACGCGGCGTTGCGCGATCGGGCGCAGCCGGAGCGTCTGCAGCGCGCTTTCGATAGCGGCGATCACATCCATCCAAGCGACGCGGGCTACGCGGCTATGGCCGCTGCAGTTCCTGTCGAGGTCGTGGTGGATGCGACCCGGAAGTGAGCGGCAACTTTTTTTAAGCGAAAGCAAAAACGGGTATTGACGAGACGCGAAAGAGTCCCCATAATCCCGCTTCTCTGCTGCAGACGCAGCGACGCAAACGAAGCAGTGCCGGGTAGTGGTGGTTCAGGCGCGGCGGGTTTGGCGGACCGATCTTTAAAAACTAACAGTCGATAAGTGTGGGCGCTTGATGCGGA
>NZ_VZQN01000027.1:0-110030 GCF_014397645.1 Paraburkholderia sp. 31.1 | reverse complement strand
GCTGCCGCCCTTTCGA
The DNA here is from genome assembly GCF_014397645.1 of Paraburkholderia sp. 31.1. NCBI lineage: Bacteria > Pseudomonadati > Pseudomonadota > Betaproteobacteria > Burkholderiales > Burkholderiaceae > Paraburkholderia > Paraburkholderia sp. 31.1. Next base: position 110,014 of record NZ_VZQN01000027.1, on the reverse strand, counting down.
TGTTCGATCATGATCGCCGCGCGTTCTTCCGCGCTCAAATGCTTGTAGTTCTTCTTCATCGCAACACCCTACCTCATTCAAGGTGTTGCACTTGGAACTAGAGACTAAGCAGTCTTCGACTCGAAGCGCGACGATCATGGTAACCAAAGTCGTCTCAGGCGACATTGGATATGGAGTGACGCGGGAAACAGGCACACTCACGCGCATGAACCAGGTGTTCGTCGTCCTGAAATACGAAACCTATAACGGCATGCCATATTACGTCCTTACCGCCTACCTTGAATGAGAAATCAATGAGTTACTCCGAGCGCTATCCAGCAATGGAGCATATTTTTAATGTGTATTTCGGCCAGGACTTCGACCTGTTCGGGGAGAACGTGCAAGAAATTGTCGCGTGTTACAAGAAAGACAGCCCTTACGATTATGAATATTTGATTCGCGAAATTGACTCGTTCAGGAGCGAACATCCGAGTGACCTGGACGCCACTTTCAAACAGGTGTTCAGGAGGGGGTTTCGTCCCGAAGGCTGGGGCTACACAACCGCCTCTTTTCTCGACGAGATCCAGCGCGTTCTGAGCGAATAATCGGCTTGTTGCCAGTTGCGGACAGTTCCGTGCGGTCCGACGTCTATGCACGGGACGTTCTCAGTGTCGATCTATCGCTTTCGACTCGCGCCATCTCTCGCCGACAAAGGGAGGCGAATCTGCTTTCCTTCCGGCGCAAAACCAGAGCCCCGTGCCCATTTTCACTCCGCCCCGATCGCCCACTCCACCGCCGCCTGCGCATGCAACGCAGTGGTATCGAACACCGGCAGCACCGAATCTTCCGGCTTGATCAGCAGCGTGATCTCGGTGCAGCCGAGTATCACCGCCTGCGCGCCACGCGCGGCCAGATGCTCGATCGCGCGTTGATAAACCTTGCGCGACGCGTCGGCCACGTTACCGTGGCATAGCTCGTCGTAAATGATGCGGTGCACGTCCGCGCGTTCGTCCTCGTCAGGCACGAGCGTGTCGAGTCCATAGCGCTCGCGCAGCCGGCCCATATAGAACGTCTGCTCCATCGTGTAGCGCGTGCCGAGCAGGCCCACCCGCTCGACGCCCGCCGCGCGCAGCGCCGCGCCGGTCGGATCGGCGATGTGCAGGAACGGTACGGTGATCGCCTGCTCGATCGATTCGCACACGCGATGCATCGTGTTCGTCGCAAGAATCACGAGATCGGCGCCGCCGCGTTCGAGCTGGCGCGCGGCGTCGGCCATCTGTTCGCCGAGCGCGTGCCAGTCGCCGGCGCGCTGGTTCGCCTCGATCGACGCGAAATCGACGGTCAGCAGAAGACTGCGCGCGTTGTGATGGCCGCCGAGCCGCGCCTTCGCGTGGCGGTTCAGCAGCCGGTAATACTCGGTGGACGACTCCCAGCTCATTCCGCCGATCACGCCGATCGTTTTCATCTGTACGCTCCGTCAATGCAGGGCCGAAACGGCGAGTATAGGCGCGTCGCATCGCGCGCAGCCGGTACGGATTTCGGCCTGCGCGCCGGTACGCATCGGTGCCCGCATTTTTCTGGCGCCGATAGAATCGTAGCGAGTCCGAACGCGATCAACCGGAGCGAACATGGATCTGATCATCCGCCACGCGACGCTGCCGCGCAGTGCCGCCCAGCTGTCCCCGCATCACCAGTCCCCAATCGACATCGGCATCGACGCGGGCCGTATCGTCGCCATCGAGCCGAACCTGGCCGCGAGCGCGCGCGAAGAAATCGACGCGGCCGGTTCGCTCGTCACGCCGCCGTTCGTCGACCCGCATTTCCATATGGACGCGACGCTGTCGTACGGTTTGCCGCGCGTGAACGCGTCGGGCACGCTGCTCGAAGGCATCGCGCTATGGGGCGAGCTGAAGCCCGAGCTCACGCAGCAAGCGTTGATCGAACGCGCGATGCAGTATTGCGATTGGGCGGTCGCGCGCGGCCTGCTCGCGATCCGCAGCCACGTCGACGTGTGCGATCCGCGTCTGCTCGCGGTCGAGGCATTGCTCGAAGTGAAGCGCCGCGTCGCGCCGTATCTCGATCTGCAGTTGGTTGCCTTCCCGCAAGACGGTCTGCTGCGCAGCGCCGGCGCGTTCGATAATCTGAAGCGCGCGATCGACATGGGCGTCGACGTGGTCGGCGGCATTCCGCATTTCGAGCGGACGATGGCCGACGGCGCGCAGTCGGTGCGCATGCTGTGCGAGTACGCGGCCGAAAAGGGCCTGCGCGTCGATATGCATTGCGACGAATCGGACGATCCGCTATCGCGCCACATCGAAACGCTCGCGGCCGAAACGCACCGGCTCGGCCTGCACGGACGTGTCGCCGGCTCGCACCTGACGTCGATGCATTCGATGGACAACTACTACGTGAGCAAGCTGTTGCCGTTGATTCGCGAGTCGGGCGTCGCGGCGATCGCGAATCCGCTGATCAACATCACGCTGCAAGGCCGCAGCGACACGTACCCGAAACGGCGCGGCATGACGCGGGTGCCGGAGATGCTGGCCGCGGGCATCACGGTCGCGTTCGGCCACGACTGCGTGATGGACCCGTGGTACAGCCTCGGTTCGGCCGACATGCTCGAAGTCGCGCAGATGGGCCTGCATGTTGCACAGATGACCAGCGTCGACGGCATGCACGCCTGTTTCGACGCGGTGACCGTGAACGCGGCGCGCATTCTCGGTCTGGAAGACTATGGCATCGCGCCCGGATGCGCGGCCAATCTCGTCGTGCTCGATGCGCGCGACGAGCTCGAGGCGATCCGTCTGCGCGCCGCGCGGCTCGTGGTGGTGAGCCGGGGCAGGGTGGTCGGCCGCGCGCCGGCCGCGAGCGTGTCGTTATCGCTCGAAGGGCGGCCTGAGCAGGTCGATTTCAAGCTGCATCGCGCGTAGCGACGTATCTCGCGCATCAATGACAAACCGGCGGCCTGCGCGAGCAGACCGCCGGTTTTTCTATCGGCATCGTTCATTCAGCGCCATCGCATCCAGGCCGAACGAACGATCATCGCGACGTTTCAATCGCTCAGTGCGCGGCACCCGGCGCCATGCCGTTATGCCGTAGCAGCGCATCGATATTCGGCTCGCGGCCACGGAACGCCTTGAACGATTCCATCGCCGGACGGCTGCCGCCCACTTCGAGAATCTCGCGACGATAACGCATGCCGGTCGACTGATCGAGCACGCTGCCCGCGGCTTGCGCGGCTTCCTCGAACGCCGCGTACGCGTCGGCCGACAGCACTTCAGCCCACTTGTAGCTGTAGTAGCCGGCCGCGTAACCACCCGCGAAAATATGGCTGAACGTATTCGGCCAACGCGAGAACGGCGCTTGCGGCACGACGTGGAAGCGTTCGTTGATTTCGCGCGCGAGTTCGTTGGCGCTCTTCGCGCCGTTCGCGTCGAAGCCGGTATGCAGTTGCATGTCGAACATCGAGAACACGATCTGCCGCAGCGTGCCGAGGCCGCTCTGGAAGTTCTTCGCGGCGAGCATCTTGTCGAACAGCTCGCGCGGCAGCGGCTTCGCGGTATCGACGTGCGAGGTCATGTCGGACAGCACGTCCCACTCCCAGCAGAAGTTCTCCATGAACTGCGAAGGCAGCTCGACCGCGTCCCATTCGACGCCGTTGATGCCCGACACGCCGAGCTCATCGACGCGCGTGAGCATGTGATGCAAGCCGTGGCCGAACTCATGGAACAGCGTGATCACTTCGTCGTGCGTGAAGCAGGCGGGCTTGCCGCCGACCGGCGCCGAGAAATTACAGGTCAGATACGCGACCGGCGTTTGCACCGCGCCATGCGCGAGCTTGTGACGGCCGCGTGCGTCGTCCATCCAGGCGCCGCCGCGCTTGCCTTCGCGTGCATACAGGTCGAGATAGAACTGCGCGACGAGGCCGCCGTCCTGATTCTCGACGCGGAAGAAGCGCACGTCCGGATGCCAGACGGCCGCTTCGTCGCGGCGGATGCGCACGCCGAACAGCGTCTCGGTGACCTTGAACAGGCCCTTGAACACCGCGTCTTCCGGGAAGTACTGCTTCACTTCGTTTTCCGAGAACGAATAGCGCTTCTGGCGCAGGCGCTCGGCGGCGAACGTCATGTCCCACGGCTGCAGATCGGTCATGCCGAGTTCGCTCGCGGCAAATTCGCGCAGCTCTTTCCAGTCCTGCTCGGCATGCGGACGCGCGCGCGTCGCGAGGTCTTCGAGGAAGGCCATTACCTGCGCCGGCGATTCGGCCATCTTCGGCGCGAGCGACACTTCGGCGAAGTTGCCGTAGCCGAGCATCTGCGCTTCTTCGGCGCGCAGCTTCAGTTCGTCGGCGAGCACCTGGGTGTTGTCCCACTCGGTCTTGCCGTTGCCGTATTGCGCGCCGAGCTCGGACGCGCGCGTCACGTATGCGCGATACATCGCTTCGCGCATCGAACGGTTTTCCGAGTACTGCATGACCGGGAAATAAGACGGGAAGTGCAGCGTGAACTTGTAGCCAGTCTTGCCGTCTCGCTCGGCGGCTTCCTTCGCGGCTTCGATCACGTCTTCGGGCAGTCCCGCCAGTTGCGTTTCGTTGCCCGCATCGACGATGTACGCATACGCGTTGGTCGCATCGAGCACGTGATCCGAAAACGCCTTCGACAGCGCCGCCTGGCGCTCCTGCAATTCGGCGAAACGCGGCTTCTGGTCTTCCGGCAACTCGGCGCCCGACAGACGGAAATCACGCAGCGCGTTGCTGAGGATCTTCTTGCGTTCGCCGTTCAGCGATGCGAATTCGTCGCTGGCGTTCAGTGCCTTGTACTTCTCGTAGAGCGCGAGATTCTGGCCGACGCTCGACCAGAACTCGGTCACGCGCGGCAGGTTCTCGCCGTACACGGCGCGTAGCTCGGGCGTATCGGCGACGGCATTGAGATGACCGATCACGCTCCACGCGCGCGACAGCGGCTCGGTGGCGCGCTCGACCGGTTCGACGACGTCGGCCCACGACGCGGGCGTGGCCGGCAACGCGGCACGCTCGACGGCGGCCGCCGCGTCGGCGAGCAGCACGTCGAGGGCGGGCGTCACGTGTTCGGGTCGGATGGAGCCAAAGCGCGGCAGATCGGAAAAATCGAGGAGCGGGTTGTCTTGATGCGTGGCGGTAGTGGACATAAGGCTTCCTGTCTGACGCGGGTGAAGGGGGCGGTGCGGCGCTCGCGCGTGCCGTCTCGTGCTGGGTTGCTCGACGCCCGGCGCATGGCGGCACCGGCTACGGACATTATTGGGGCGGGGGCGCCGATTCCAATCCATCGGCTGACAAATTAACAGATGTTGCGGCGCGTTGGGCGCGCGTTGGGGCAGGGCGTGGGCCGCGGGATCCGGCGACGCGGTAAGGAGGCGGTGGTTCTGCGAGAGAGAAGGGCGGGTGATGACCCGGTGGACGAGACGGATGAGTCGCCTCACTCCGCCTCGCGCTCACCGCCCGGCGGTTACGCCTTGGCTGCGTCCGCCTCGCGCTCGGCCGCTTCGATCGTGTTGACGAGCAGCATCGTGATCGTCATCGGGCCGACGCCGCCAGGCACCGGCGTGATATGGCCGGCCACTTCCTTGACACCCGCGAAGTCGACGTCGCCGCACAGCTTGCCGGCGTCGTCGCGATTCATGCCGACGTCGATCACGGTCGCGCCCGGCTTCACCATGTCCGCGGTCAGGATGTTGCGCAGACCGGTCGCGGCGACCACGACGTCGGCGTTGCGCGTGTGCGCGGCCAGATCGCGCGTCTTGCTGTGGCAGATCGTGACGGTCGCGCCCGCTTCGAGCAGCAGCAGCGCCATCGGCTTGCCGACGATGTTCGAGCGGCCGATCACGACCGCGTTCGCGCCCTTCAGATCGATGCCGTAGGCCGCGAACATCTTCATCACGCCGTATGGCGTGCACGGACGGAACAGCGGCTGACCCGTCATCAGCGCGCCCGCATTGGCGACGTGGAAACCGTCGACGTCCTTCTCGGGCGCGATCGCCTCGATCACCTTGTGGCTGTCGATGTGCTTCGGCAGCGGCAGCTGCACGAGAATGCCGTGGATGGCCGGATCGCGATTCAGCTCGTCGATGCGCGCGAGCAGGTCGGCTTCGGGCAGATCGGCCGGATAGCGGTCGAACGACGAGCCGAGGCCGTTGTCGTGGCAGGCCTTCACCTTGTTGCGCACATACACTTCGCTGGCCGGATTGTCGCCGACCAGAATCACGGCGAGGCCCGGCTGATGGCCGCGAGCGGTCAGGGCGGCGGCGCGCGCCGCGACGTCGGCGCGCAGGGTCTTGGAGAGGGCGAGGCCGTCGATCAGTTTGGCTGTCATGGTCGGTCGAACGTTGGGTCGAGATTGGGATCGGGAATCAGGTCGGGACAGACGGTTTGGCAGGCGGGGCGAAGCGCTCGCGCGGAGGGGCGCGCGACGGCGTGCTTCGGCTGGCTGACGGAGCCCCGTCGCCCTGCGACAGGCGCGCTGCCGGTTCGGGCAGGGCGCCGCTGCGAAGTCCGACATTATACCGGCGCGGGGGCGCGCTTTCGGAGTGGATTCGGGGCGCGCGGCGCGCGTGGGAGCGTCCGGGAGGTGAGGCGGCGGTCCTGTGGCGGCAAGGAAGCGCACCGCGAGCGGCGGGGCAGGCCGCTCGCACGCCACCCGCACGCCGGACTCGGCGTCGGTCAGGCCGTCGCGAACCGGCGACGCAACCGCCACGCGTGGCGGTTGCGTACCAACGGCCCCTCCGAACGAAGGGCCGCCCGTGCCTCTGTTACTGCGCCGTTTGCGGCTTGTTCGACAGCGCGAGTCGCAGCAGATCGGCGACCGTGTTGACGTTCAGCTTTTCCATGATGTTCGCGCGATGCGCTTCGACCGTCTTGATGCTGATGCCGAGGTCGTCGGCGATCTGCTTGTTCAGGCGGCCCGCGATGATCCGCTCGAGCACCTGATGCTCGCGCGCGGTCAACTTGCCGAGGCGCTCGGCCGCGGCGCGCTGCTGCTGGACGCTGGTGCTTTCGCTGCGTGCCTTGTCGAGCATGCGCTCGACGAGCTTGCGCAGTTCGGCTTCGTCGAACGGCTTTTCGATGAAGTCCATCGCGCCTTTTTTCATCGTCGACACCGCCATCGGCACGTCGCCGTGACCCGTCACGAAGATGATCGGCAGCGACGCGTTGTCGGCGATCAGGCGTTCCTGCAACTCGAGCCCGCTCATGCCGGACATCCGCACGTCGAGGATCAGACACGCGATCTGGCCCGGATGCTGATGCGGCTGCCATGCGTCGATGAACTGCTCGGCGCTCGAGAAGCACTGAACGCGGTAGCCGTTCGCCTCCAGCAGCCAGCGCAGCGAATCTCGCACGGCCTCGTCGTCGTCGACGACAAAGACGGTTTCCTGTGTGGTGACTGGGCTGTTCATAGCTCTCCCGTAACGGTTTGTGGTATCGGCGCCTCGGACCCGCCGTTGCTCGGGCCGTCAGGCTCCCCAATGGGCAGACTGCAATGGAACGTGGCGCCCGTGATGTGGCCGTCGGATTCGACGTTGTTGACCACCCACAGACGGCCGCGGTGCGATTCGATAATCGAACGGCAAATGTTCAGCCCCATGCCCATGCCATCGGACTTGGTGCTGTAAAACGGTTCGAACAGACGCTCGGCGGTCGCTTCGTCGACGCCGGGCCCCTGGTCGACGACGCTGATGCAGACGAAGCCGCTCTCCAGTCGCACGACCACGCGGATGACTGGGTCGACCGCGTTCGGGCGCGCTTCGGCCATCGCTTCGACGCCGTTCTTCAGCAGGTTCACGAGCACCTGCTCGATCAGCACCGGGTCGACGTAGATCACCGGCAGTCGCGAGCGCAGATCGGTAACGATGCGAATGCGCCGCTTCCTTGCCTCGATTTCGGCGAGACCCACCGCGTCCGCGACGATATCCGCGACCCGCGTGGCCTGCCGCTTCGGCTCGCTGCGCTTCACGAACTCGCGGATACGCTTGATGATCATGCCGGCGCGCACCGCCTGCTGCGCGGTCTTTTCGAGCACCGGCAGCAGATTGTCGGGCGTCGTTCGACCGGATTTAACCAGTGCGACGGTTCCGGAGCAATAGTTATTGATGGCGGCGAGCGGCTGGTTCAGTTCGTGCGCGAGCGACGAGGCCATTTCACCCATCGTCATCAGGCGGCTCGTGAACTGCAGCTTTTCGTCCTGCTGGCGCGCGAGTTCCTGCGCGCGCTTGCGGGTCGTGATGTCGGTCGCGATCTGCATCTGCGCGAGATGGCCGTCGACCCACTGGATGTACTGGCGTCGCACCTCGAACCACTTCTGGATGCCGGGGATGTAGATTTCCTGCGCGTCGGCGGTGCTTTCGGTCAGCGCGGCGGCGGGCAGGCCGACGAAGGTGTCGACCATGTCGATCGAATCGGACGACGCCTGCGAGGCGTCGAAGCCGCCGCCCGCGAGTTCGAGGTGGCCGTCCGGGCGGATGCCGAACAGATGCCGGTAATAGCGGTTCGCGAACAGCAGCTCGGCTTCGTCGGCGGCGAGCACGGACACCGCCGCATCGAGGCTTTCGAGCACGGTCGTGAAACGTTCGTGGGCGGCGGCGAGCTCTTCGCGCGCGCGCTTCGGCTCGGTGATGTCGGTCATCGACGACATCCAGCCGGTCTGGCGGCCCGAGCTGTCGATCAGCGGCGACACGTAGAGCCGCGCGTGGAACGTCGAGCTGTCCTTGCGCCGCACGCGCAGCTCGAAGCCGGACGAGGGCGCCTTGCCGCGCAGCGTCATGTCGAGCTGACGCTGCATCTCGGGGTACGCGTCGCGCGGCCAGTAGGCGAACGGCGCGCTCTTGCCGACGAGGTCGCTTTCGTCCCAGCCGGTCATGCGGCAGAACGCCGGGTTCACGTGCGTGATGCGGCCGTGCATGTCGAGCACGCGCATGCCGATCAGCACGGAGTTTTCCATCGCGCGGCGGAAAAACGCTTCCGCGTAGAGCGCCTGCTGCGCCTCGAAGCGCTGGCGCGTGTGCTTCCACAGACTCCACAGGCTCCACAGTACGAAGCAGGAGAGGCCGGCCACCAGCCACACCAGCGTGTTGTTCGTGAAGTTGGTGATCTGCGGGAACGCGTACACGCGCACCGAAATGCCCTGGCCCGGCGGGTCGAGCGGCAGGTCGTAGAACATGTCGCGCGGCAGGCGCGGGCGGGTCGACGTGGTGGTCAACTCGCGGTTGTTCGCGTCGATGATCGAGATCTTGTATTTGGCCGACAGCTCGGGCGGGATGTCGCGCTTCAGAATGCCTTCCACCGAGAACACCGCGGCGATGGTGCCGAGGAACTCGCGGTCGCGGAAGATCGGCGTTTGCAGCGTGATGAAGCCGTTGCCGAGGTCGTCGTAGATGAGCGGCGAGTACACCTGGCGGCGCGTGTTGCGCGCCTCGGCGAAGCCGGCCTTGACAGCTTCGTCCATCTGCGCGTCGTTCGGACGCGCGAGCCGCTGGCCGAGCACCGGCGGCGCGGCGTTGGGCCAGCGCGGCTGCTGCTGGCCCGTGTACCAGTTCATGTAGAGGATCTCAGGATGCCCCTGCATGATGTCCGTGGTGCTCACCTGGAACGAATGCTCGTCGGCATGGCCGGCGGCGAGGTCGCGCGCGAGTGCCTGGATCTGCTCTTGCGCGCCCGTCATCGACAGGCGGATCTGCTGCTGCGCCCACGCGACGTTGCGGTACAGCGTGTCTTCCTGCTGTTGCTGCTCGCGCCGGTTCAGACTCCACAGAATCAGGCTCATGACGACCAGGAACACCAGGATCGACAGGAGCGGCGTCAGCAAATAGGAATTGGACCACCAAGGTCCGTGGTGCCAGCGCGAGGACGGCGACGAATCCGCCGGCGAACCCGCGGTGCGCGCCGAGCGAGAGAAGAGCCGTTCGGTCAACATGCGTGGCATTGTAGCTCAGCACGTCCCCGACAAATGGCGCAAAAAAGCACGGAAAGTGCAGTTAATCGGCGCAAACTAGCCGGCGAATCAGTCGATCGGCAGTCAAACCAGGTTGCGTCGCAGCAATTTTCCGCATTATGAGAATTGATCTCGTAATTTGAAAATTTGGTTGCGCTGACGTCGGGACCCTTATTACAATCGGCCGGAGCTGCCGCGGCCATTCCTGCGTCCGCGTCGTCTGTTCAAAGTGCGTTCCCATACCCAGGAGACGAGCATGTCCGCTGTACCCGACGAAGTCATGAAATATGTCGCCGCCGATAAAGACGACGATCCCCAGGAAACCGGCGAATGGCTGGAAGCGCTGGATGGCGTGATTTCTGCAGTAGGCCCTGACCGTGCCCACTACCTGATCGAAAAACAGATCGAATTCGCACGCGTGCACGGCGAACATCTGCCGTTCTCCGCTAACACCCCTTACATCAACACGATTCCGGTCGCGCGCCAGGCCAAGAACCCCGGCGACCAGGACATCGAACACCGTATCCGCTCGTACACCCGCTGGAACGCGATGGCGATGGTGCTGCGCGCCGGCAAGGAAACCAACGTCGGCGGCCACATCGCGTCGTTCGCATCGGCCGCCACGCTGTACGACGTCGGCTACAACCACTTCTGGCACGCACCGTCGGCCGAGCACGGCGGTGACCTCGTGTTCGTGCAGGGCCACTCGTCGCCGGGTGTCTACTCGCGTGCGTTCCTGCTCGGTCGCCTGACCGACAAGCAGCTCGACAACTTCCGCCAGGAAGTCGGCGGCGAGGGCATCTCGTCGTATCCGCATCCTTGGCTGATGCCGGACTTCTGGCAATTCCCGACCGTGTCGATGGGCCTGGGCCCGATCATGGCGATCTACCAGGCGCGCTTCATGAAGTACCTGCAGGCGCGCGGCATCGCGAAGACCGACGGCCGCAAGGTCTGGGCCTTCCTCGGCGACGGCGAAACGGACGAGCCGGAATCGCTCGGCGCGATCGGCATGGCCGGCCGCGAGCGTCTGGACAACCTCGTGTTCGTGATCAACTGCAACCTGCAGCGTCTCGACGGTCCGGTGCGTGGCAACGGCAAGATCATCCAGGAACTCGAAAGCGAATTCCGCGGCGCCGGCTGGAACGTCATCAAGGTCATCTGGGGCAGCCGCTGGGATGCGCTGTTCGCGCGCGACAAGTCGGGCGCGCTGATGCGCCGCATGATGGAAGTCGTCGACGGCGAGTACCAGACGTACAAGTCGGAGTCGGGCGCGTTCGTGCGCGAACACTTCTTCAACACGCCGGAACTGAAGGCGCTGGTCGCCGACTGGTCCGACGACGACATCTGGAATCTGAACCGCGGCGGCCATGATCCGCACAAGATCTACGCGGCGTTCACGGAAGCGACGAATTCGAAGGGCCAGCCGACCGTCATCCTCGCGAAGACGATCAAGGGCTACGGCATGGGCGAAGCCGGCCAGGCGATGAACATCACCCACCAGCAGAAGAAGATGCAGGTGGAGCAGTTGAAGAAGTTCCGCGACCAGTTCCGTCTGCCGATCACGGACGAGCAGATCGTCGACGTGCCGTACCTGACGTTCGAGGAAGGCTCGAAGGAACTCGAATACATGCGCCAGAAACGCATGGACCTCGGCGGCTATCTGCCGGCGCGTCGTCAGAAGGCCGAGTCGCTGCCGGTGCCGGAACTGTCGGCATTCGAGCCGCTGTTGAAGGGCACGGGCGAAGGCCGCGAGATCTCCACGACGATGGCGTTCGTGCGGATCCTGAACATCCTGCTGAAGGACAAGACGCTCGGCAAGCGCGTCGTGCCGATCGTGCCGGATGAATCGCGTACGTTCGGCATGGAAGGTCTGTTCCGTCAGATCGGTATCTGGAATCAGGACGGCCAGAAGTACGTGCCGGAAGATTCCGACCAGCTGATGTTCTACCGTGAGTCGGAGACCGGTCAGATCCTGCAGGAGGGCATCAACGAAGCCGGCGGCATGGCCGACTGGATCGCGGCCGCGACGTCGTACTCGACGCACGGCGAGATCATGATCCCGTTCTACATCTTCTACTCGATGTTCGGTTTCCAGCGCATCGGCGACCTCGCATGGGCCGCTGGCGACATGCGCTCGCGCGGCTTCCTGCTGGGCGGCACGGCGGGCCGCACGACGCTGAACGGCGAAGGCCTGCAACACGAAGACGGCCACTCGCTGATGTGGGCGGCTTCGGTGCCGAACTGCATCAGCTACGACCCGACGTTCGGCTACGAACTCGCGGTCATCGTGCAGGACGGTCTGCGCCGCATGGTCGCCGACCAGGAAGACGTCTACTACTACGTCACCGTGATGAACGAGAACTACGAGCACCCGGCGATCCCGCAGGGCGAGACCGTGGCGGCCGACATCATCAAGGGCATGTACTCGTTCAGCAAGACCGCAGCCGATAAAAAGGCGCCGCACGTGCAGCTGATGGGCGCGGGCACGATCTTCAACGAAGTGATCGCCGCGGCCGACCTGCTGAAAAACGACTGGGGCGTCAACGCCGACCTGTGGAGCGTGCCGAGCTTCACCGAGCTCGCGCGCGAAGGTCACGAAGTGCAGCGCTGGAACCTGTTGCACCCGACCGAAGAGAAGAAGCTGTCGCACGTCGAGAAGCTGTTGAAGGATGCGCCGGGCCCGGTCATCGCATCGACCGACTACGTGCGCGCGCTGAGCGAGCAGATCCGCGCGTTCGTGCCGCAGAAGTTCGTCGTGCTGGGCACCGACGGCTACGGCCGTTCGGACACGCGCGAGAAGCTGCGTCACTTCTTCGAAGTCGATCGCTACTGGGTCACGGTCGCCGCGCTGAACGCGCTGGCGGACGAAGGCACGATCGAACGCAAGGTGGTCGCCGAGGCGCTCAAGAAGTACAACCTTGATCCCGCCAAACCCAACCCGATGACCGTCTAAGGCATCACCCGTGTGCCACGATGCACGCGCTTGCTCCTCGTCGCGAGGGGCCGGCGGCGTGCGCGGCCCAGGAGACACTAACAATGAGTCAAGCGATCGAAGTCAAGGTGCCGGACATCGGCGATTACAAGGACGTCCCTGTGATCGAGGTGCTGGTGAAGGCGGGTGACACCGTCGAAAAAGAGCAATCGCTCGTTACGCTGGAATCCGACAAGGCGACGATGGACGTGCCGAGCTCGGCCGACGGCGTCGTCAAGGAAGTGAAGGTCAAGGTCGGCGATGCGGTGTCCGAAGGCACGCTGATCATCGTGCTCGAAGGCGCCAACGCCGCTGCCGCGGCGCCCGCGCCGGTTGCCGCACCGGCTCCTGCTCCTGCGCCGGCGGCAGCTCCCGCTGCGGCGCCCGCACCCGCGGCGGCAGGCGGTGGCGTGCAGGAAATCAAGGTGCCGGATATCGGCGACTACAAAGACGTTCCCGTGATCGAGATCGCGGTGAAGGTCGGCGATCGTGTCGAGAAGGAACAGTCGCTCGTCACGCTCGAATCCGACAAGGCGACGATGGATGTGCCCAGCTCGGCCGCCGGCGTCGTCAAGGAAGTGAAGGTCAAGGTTGGCGATACCGTGTCGGAAGGCTCGGTCATCGTCGTGATCGAAGCGGAAGGCGGCGCTGCCCCGGCACCCGCGCCGGCACCGGCCGCGAAGGCGCCGACTGAAAAGCCGTTCGACGCGCCGGCCACGCCGACCCCGGCACCGGCCGCGCCGTCCGCGCTCGCGCAGGCGCCGCTGATCCCGGCTGGAGAAGGCGGCTCGCGTCATCCGAGCCATGCGTCGCCGTCGGTGCGCAAGTTCGCGCGCGAACTCGGGGTGGACGTCGGCCAGGTGAAGGGCACGGGTCCGAAGGGCCGCATTACGCAGGCCGACGTGACCGCGTTCGTGAAGGGCGTGATGACGGGCCAGCGCGCGGCGCCGGCTGGTGCGGCCGCGCCGGCCGCCGGCGGTGGCGAGCTGAATCTGCTGCCGTGGCCGAAGGTCGACTTCACGAAGTTCGGTCCGATCGATCCGAAGCCGTTGTCGCGTATCAAGAAGATCTCGGGCGCGAACCTGCATCGCAACTGGGTCATGATCCCGCACGTCACGAACAACGACGAAGCGGACATCACCGAGCTCGAAGCGCTGCGCGTCAAGCTGAACAAGGAACACGAGAAGGCGGGCGTCAAGTTCACGATGCTCGCGTTCGTGATCAAGGCCTGCGTGGCGGCCCTGAAGAAATTCCCGACCTTCAACGCGAGCCTCGACGGCGACAACCTGGTGTTCAAGCAGTACTACCACATCGGTTTTGCCGCTGACACGCCGAACGGCCTCATGGTGCCGGTGATTCGCGACGCGGACAAGAAGGGCCTCGTCGACATCGCGAAGGAAATGGCCGACCTGTCGAAGGCCGCGCGCGAGGGCAAGCTGAAGCCGGACCAGATGCAGGGCGGCTGCTTCTCGATCTCGTCGCTGGGCGGTATCGGCGGCACGCACTTCACGCCGATCATCAATGCGCCTGAAGTCGCGATTCTCGGCCTGTCGCGCAGCGCGATGAAGCCGGTGTGGGACGGCAAGCAGTTCGAGCCGCGCCTGACCATGCCGCTGTCGCTGTCGTACGACCATCGCGTGATCGACGGAGCGGAAGCCGCGCGCTTCAATGCATACCTCGGTTCGATTCTTGCCGATTTCCGGCGTGTGATTCTTTGACCGGCTGGTGAGGTCCGCCGGCGCGGGCGCGGATGGTTTCGACCGATCTGCGTCGCGCCGTCCGCGCGTTCGCGTGCGCTGTGCGCGTCGAAGGCGCCGCTCATCATCGATCAATAAGAGAAGGGGACACCATGAGTCTCGTCGAAGTAAAAGTGCCGGACATCGGTGACTTCAAGGACGTCGACGTCATCGAAGTCAACATCAAGCCGGGCGACACCATCGAAAAAGAGCAGTCGCTGCTGACGCTCGAATCCGACAAGGCGTCGATGGAAGTGCCGAGCGATACCGCCGGCACCGTCAAGGAAGTGCGTATCAAGCCGGGCGACAAGGTCTCACAGGGCACGGTCATCGCGCTCGTCGAGGCAACGGCGGGCGGCGCGGCTGCGGCCGCAGCGGAGCCGAAAGCGCCCGAGAAGGCGGCTCCCGCGCCGGCGCCTGCCGCTGCGGCGCCGAAGGCCGCCGCAGCGGCTGCGCAAGCCGGCAGCTATTCGGGCAGCGCCGACATCGAGTGCGACATGCTCGTGCTCGGTTCGGGCCCCGGCGGTTATTCGGCCGCGTTCCGCTCCGCCGACCTCGGCATGAAGACCGTGCTGGTCGAGCGTTATCCGACGCTCGGCGGCGTGTGTCTGAACGTCGGCTGCATCCCGTCGAAGGCGCTGCTGCACACCGCGCTCGTCATCGACGAAGCGGCTGATCTTGCCGCGCACGGCATCACGTTCGGCAAGCCGCAGATCGATCTCGACAAGCTGCGCGATTTCAAGTCCGGCGTGGTCAAGAAGCTGACCGGCGGTCTCGCCGGCATGGCGAAGGCGCGCAAGGTCGAAGTGGTGGTCGGTACGGGTGCGTTCGTCGATCCGAACCACATGGAAGTGCAGACCGAGGGCGGCAAGAAGGTCGTCAGGTTCAACCAGGCGATCATCGCAGCGGGCTCGGAAGCGGTGAAGCTGCCGTTCATTCCGGAAGATCCGCGGGTCGTCGATTCGACCGGCGCGCTCGAACTGCGCCAGATTCCGCAGCGCATGCTCGTGATCGGCGGCGGCATCATCGGTCTCGAAATGGCGACCGTGTACTCGACGCTCGGCGCGAACATCGACGTGGTCGAAATGCTCGACGTCCTGATGGCCGGCGCGGACCGCGATCTGGTCAAGGTCTGGGAGAAGTACAACAGCAAGCGTTTCGCGAACGTGATGCTGAAGACCAAGACCATCGCCGCCGAAGCGAAGGACGACGGTATCTACGTGTCGTTCGAGGGCGAGCAGGCGCCGGCCGAGCCGCAACGCTACGACCTCGTGCTGGTGGCCGTCGGCCGCTCGCCGAACGGCAAGCGGATCGGCGCGGAAAAGGCCGGCGTCGCGGCGACGGATCGCGGCTTCATCGAAGTCGACAGGCAACAGCGCACGAATGTGCCGCACATCTTCGCGATCGGCGACATCGTCGGTCAGCCGATGCTCGCGCACAAGGCCGTGCACGAAGGCCACGTGGCGGCGGAAGCCGCGCATGGCGAGAAGGCGTACTTCGACGCGCTGCAGATTCCGTCGGTGGCCTACACCGATCCGGAAGTGGCTTGGGCCGGCAAGACGGAAGACCAGCTGAAAGCCGAAGGCGTCAAGTTCGGCAAGGCGGTGTTCCCGTGGGCCGCATCGGGTCGCGCGATCGCCAACGGTCGCGACGAGGGATTCACGAAGCTGCTGTTCGATGAGGAAACGCATCGCGTGATCGGCGGCGGTATCGTCGGTCTGAACGCGGGCGACCTGATCAGCGAAGTCTGTCTCGCGATCGAGATGGGCGCGGACGCAACGGATATCGGCAAGACGATCCATCCGCATCCGACGCTCGGCGAATCGATCGGCATGGCGGCCGAGTTGTATGAAGGCGTCTGTACCGATCTGCCGCCCGTCAAGAAGAAGTAACGAGTAACGCGGTGCGCCGCGCCTGCATGACGACATGCGGGCGCGGCAAAGCCGGTCGAGCCGTACGGCAAAGAAAAACGGCGCGCTCCATGGCGGAGCGCGCCGTTTCTGTTTTCGTGGCGGCCAGTGGCGGGCAAAAAAATCCCGGCTTGGCGGCCGGGCAAACGATACGTCATTGCAACGTATCGGAGCGTTCGGCTCATCAAACCGTATAAGCGGCAACGGCACGACGCTGTTGCTTGCGATAACGCCGGCGCAGCGCATAGGCTGGGCCGGCGTGAAAGACGACGCGAGGCATAAAGCCTTGCGTGTTGACGCGTGAAGCTTAGACGGCCTTCTTGGCGGCGGCGCGCGATGCTTGCGCAGCGGCTTGCGAAGCTGCCTTCGAAGCGGCCGTTGCAGCTGCGTTGAAGTTGCTTTCGGCGATTTCGACAGCCTGGCGGGTTGCCTTGTGGACCGTTTCGTACGTGGTGTTGGCGGCGGTGATAGCCGACTTCATCACGGCGACAGCGGTTTCCGAACCGGCCGGTGCGTTCTTGGCGACGTTTTCGACGAGCGCCTGAACCTTGCGGTTTTGCTCTTCGAATTGCGCTTCCGCGACGCGGGTGAATTCACCCTGCGTTGCCGAAACGATTTCGTACACGTGGCGGCCATACGACAGCGCCTTTTCAGCCACCGGCTGCGCGAGGCTTGCTTGCAGTGCCAGCAGTTCCTGCGCGTCCTTCACGGACAGCGCGCGTTGGGCATTTTCCTGGCTTTCGGCGAGCGTCGACTTCACAACTTGCAGGTTCAGTTCGACCAGCTTTTCGACACCTTCAAATGCTTTGGTCGTCAGGCCGAACAGGGTTTCGAAGTTGGCTTTCTGGGCTGCGGCGAATTGCTCAGGGGTCAGCAGAGTCATGGTTTACGCTCCTGGATTGCGGCCGGTCTGTGCGGACCGCATTGGGTGGGTGGCGAGACGCAGATTCATCGTCTCCCCGGACCGCGATGTTTTGTGCATCGCAGCAATGGTTCCCATTTTAGGATGCCCACAAGGAATGTCAAGCGGTTTTTGTGCATCGCACAATGTCAAGAAAATGGCGACAAAACAATAGGTTATACAGTAGGCATGTCATTAATATGACGCGGAACGATTGCTCGTTGCACCGTGCTGGTGCGACATAAACCAACCGTTCAGCAGGCCGTCGGGAGATTATTTTTTCCGTGTGGCAGCAATTCGCCCCTGAAAAACAGATCATCATCAATTCGATGTAAACCACAAGATGACAAGGAACGTTAAAGAACGATGGCAGTCGAACGCGCGTTAGCGACTTTCGTCGGACACTTAAAAAAGTCCGTCGCACGCTCGCAACGCCTTCATGGCGCGATGCAGTAGTTTCCGCCTGTGCTCTGACAGTATTTCCCCGGATCAAGGTTGTCTCAAAATTGCCGTTATCCTGCAATGATCTGCTCGATTGGGCCGGGCGGCGGCAATGGCGAGGCTTGCTGGCGAACGATCGTTTTTTTCGATCGAGGCGCGGCACTTATTCGTGTTTTCGCGATCGGAGCTGACAAGCCGGTTTAAGGAGCGCGTATAAGTGCTTCAAATTGCTAATTTTTCGTTGCTTTACTACACTTGCGGAAACCTCTCGCCGCTCCCTATCGAACACCCATGAAAACCGACATGTTTTCGTCGCTAAAAGTGCTCCACGGCGCGGCGCGCAGCACCGCTCTGTCGGTGGCCGTCTCGCTGGCCGTCGCAGCGGCGTTCGCTACGCCTGTCAGCACTTTTGCAGCTACGTCTGCTGCATCCGCAAAAACTTCCAAACACGCTAAAACTGCCAGGAAGCCTGCGCAGGCGGCCGCCACCGGAAAGGTGTCGAGCCATGCGGCGAAAGCCGGCAAGGGCGAGGCCGTGAAAGCCGCTGCGGCGGATGAAGATGCCCCGCACGTCGGCGTCAAACGCAAGCGCGTCACGTTCACGGCGAACGGCCGGCACCGTTCGGTGGTGCGACGCGTCGCGTACGAGCCGCGCCAGCCGAGCGTCGGCCAGGCGTTTGGTCTGCACGAGACGCCGGACGCGCTGATGCTGCGCTCGAGCGTCGCCTATGTGATCGACCAGAACAGCGGCGAGACGCTGTTCGACAAGAACTCGCGCGCGGTGGTACCGATCGCATCGATCAGCAAGCTGATGACGGCGATGGTGGTGCTCGATTCGAAAGAGCCGATGACCGATCAGATCGAAGTCACCGACGAAGACCGCGACTACGAGAAGAACACCGGTTCGCGTCTGTCGGTGGGCTCGGTGCTGTCGCGCGAGGACATGCTGCACATCGCGCTGATGGCGTCGGAAAACCGCGCGGCGGCGGCGCTGTCGCGCTACTACCCGGGCGGCCGTCCGGCGTTCCTCGCGGCGATGAACGCGAAGGCCAGGCAGCTCGGCATGAACGACACGCACTTCGAGAACCCGACCGGTCTGACGAGCATGAACGTGTCGAGCGCGCGCGATCTCGTGAAGATGGTCAACGCGGCGTATCAGTACCCGTTGATCCGCAAGTTCTCGACCGATCACAGCTATGAGGTGTACACCGGAAAGCGCACGCTCGCGTACAACAGCACGAACGCGCTGGTGCGCAACCCGACGTGGGACATCGGTCTGCAGAAGACCGGCTTCATCAACGAAGCGGGCGAGTGTCTCGTGATGCAGGCGACCATCCACGGCCGGCCGATGATCCTGGTGCTGCTCGATTCGTCAGGCAAGTACTCGCGTTTCGCGGACGCGACGCGTCTGCGTACGTGGCTCGACAACGGCGGCGACCAGCCGCGTATCACGAGCGCCGATGCCGGCGGTCCGGGTACCTGAAGCCGCAACGCATACTCAGCCGGTGGTAGTCAGTCCGGCTGCAGCTGACGGGCAAAGAAAAAGCCTCGCGGATGCGAGGCTTTTTTCATGGCGCCGGCGGGAGGGCAAAGGGTGCACGGCGGTTGGGCGGCCACCCCCTTTACTAATGCTGGCCGTGCGAGCCATGTGAGCCGTGCCCGCCGTGCGCATGGTCCTGCTGCGGCTGCGGGCGGTAGCCGAGCGATTCCGAAATCATCAACGCGGTCTGGCTCAACTGCCCGAGCCATGAATCCTGCAAACGATCGGCCGGCGCCGACAGCGACAGCCCCGCGACCAGCTTGCCGGTATCGTCGTAGATGCCGGCGGCGATGCAGCGCACGCCCAACTCCAGTTCCTCGTTGTCGCGCGCGCAGGCCTGCTGGCGCACATGCGACAGCTCGCGCTCGAGTTTCGCGAGATCGGTGATGCTGTTCTGCGTGTGGCCCGACAGACCGGTGCGTGTTGCGTAGGCACGCACGCGGGTGGCTTCGTCGGCCGCGAGGAACAGCTTGCCGACCGAGGTCAGATGAAGCGGCGCGCGCCCGCCGATCGCCCGCACCACCTGCATGCCCGAGCGCTCCGAATACGCGCGTTCGATATAGACGATTTCGTCGCCCTGACGCACCGACAGGTTCACGGTCTGCCCGGTCTCGCGGTGCAGCTCGCGCATCGGCGTGAGCGCCGCGTCGCGCACCGACAGGCGCGCCTTGACGAGATTGCCCAGTTCGAGCAGGCGCATGCCAAGACGGTAGGTGCCGGGGTCTGAACGGTCGACCAGCCGGCACATCACCATATCGTTCAGGATGCGGTGCGCGGTGGATGGATGCAGCTCCGTGCGGATGGCCAGTTCTTTCAGGCTGACCGGGTCGCTATGCGCCGCCAGTGCGTCGAGCAGGCGCATCATGCGTTCGATCACCTGGATCGAAGTTTTGGGATCCGGGTTCGTATCGCTCATATGAGAATCGGTGGATGCGTCAAACAGCGAAAACTGATTGTATCTCGTATTGTGAAAAAAGCGAACGCTTCGAGGCGCGCTTCCAACCCGGCGCGGCGTGCTTCCTATGCCTTCCGGCCGTTGGTATTGCACCGGCAAACAGCGGATAATCAGGGACGTTTCCCCGCAAGGAGGGCTCATGCGAGTCGGATTGTTCGTCACGTGCCTGATTGACCTGATGCGTCCCGAGATCGGTTTTTCGGTCATCAAGCTGATCGAAGGCGCCGGTTTCGAGGTCGTGGTGCCGCCCGCGCAAACCTGTTGCGGGCAACCTGCGTATAACTCGGGAGACCGCCGCCTCGCGCGCGACCTTGCCGAGAAAACGCTGCGCGAGTTCGAACAGTTCGACTATGTGGTGGTGCCGTCGGGCTCGTGCGGCGGCATGATCCGCGCGCACTACGGCGACCTGTTCCGCGACGATCCCGAACTGATGAACCGTTTCGGCCGCCTGCGCGGCAAGGTGTTCGAGCTGACGGATTTCCTCGTCAACGTCGCGAAGGTGCAGTTGCAACCGGGCGAGTTCGCGGGACAGGTGACTTATCACGACTCGTGTTCGGGCTTGCGCGAACTGGGCGTCAAGGAACAGCCGCGCGAACTGCTCGCGCAGGTCGGCGTCGCGGTCACCGAGATGAAAGGCTGCGAGCATTGCTGCGGCTTCGGCGGCACTTTCGCGGTCAAATACGGCGATATCTCGACCGCGATCGTCGACGAAAAGTGCGCGAACATCGCCGCGAGCGGCGCCGGTGCGGTGGTGCTCGGCGACCTCGGCTGCATGTTGAATATCGAAGGGCGGCTGCGCCGCAACGGCGACTCGACGACGCGCGTGCTGCATATCGCACAGGTGCTGGCCGGCGACGTGTAATCCCCGCGCGGCGAACACCGCCATTGTTCGCGTCACGTTTATCTGGTCTGTCACGCATTGCGTCGGGCGCGAATGCGCCGCGCGTTTCAATCCGATCTCATCAGGGCCGCCATGCAAGTCCAATCGATGCAGTTCAAGGCTCGCGCCGGCCAGAAACTCGCCGACCAGCGCCTGCAGCAGAACCTGACCAAGCTGTCCACGAAGTTCGTGTCGGCGCGCGCGAGCGCGATGACCGCGATCGATTTCCCCGCGACGCGGGCCGCGCTCAAGGAGCGCCGTGATCGCGCGCTCGAGAATCTCGACGTGTGGCTCGAAACCTTCGAGCGCGAGGCGACCCGGCGCGGCGTGACTGTGCTGTTCGCGGAGACCACGCAGGAGGCCGCGCGGCTCGTCGGCGACATTGCGCGCAAGCACGGCGTGAAGAAGGTGATCAAGACCAAGTCGATGGTCACCGAGGAAATGCGTCTGAACGAAGTGCTCGGGCAGATGGGCGTGCAGTCGATCGAAACCGACCTTGGCGAATACATCCTGCAGATCAACGACAACGAGCCGCCAAGCCACATCATCGCGCCGGTCGTTCACAAGGATAAGGACGAGATCGCCGATCTGTTCGCGAAGACGCACGGCCGGCCGCGGCTCACCGAGATTCCCGACATGACGCGTGAGGCGCGCGAGATGCTGCGGCCGCACTTTCTGAGCGCGGACATGGGCGTGACGGGCGGCAATTTCATCATCGCGGAAACGGGCTCGGTCGCGGTCGTGACCAACGAGGGCAACGAAGGTATGTGCACGGTGATGCCGCGCGTGCATGTCGCTGTCACCGGCATCGAGAAGGTGCTGCCGACGCTCGAGGATCTCGCGACGGCTATGCGCCTGCTGCCGCGTTCGGCAACCGGCCAGGCCACCTCGAACTATTTTTCGATGCTGACCGGGCCGCGTGGCGCGGGCGATCAGGATGGGCCCGAGCATATGTACGTGGTGCTTGTCGACGGTGGCCGCACAGGGCTGATCGGCGGCGACTTCCAGGAAATGCTTCGCTGCATCCGTTGCGGCGCGTGCATGAACCATTGTCCGGTGTATCAGAAGGTCGGCGGGCACGCATATGGCTGGGTCTATCCGGGGCCGATGGGGTCGGTGCTGACGCCGAGCTATGTTGGCATCGACAAGGCGCTCGACCTGCCGCAAGCGGCGACGTTATGCGGCGAATGCAATAGCGTGTGCCCGGTCGGTATCCCGCTGTCCGATCTGTTGCGCAAGCTGCGCGAAAAGCAGATGGAGCGACACCTGCGGCCGTGGAAGGAGCGCGCCGGGTTGGCGCTGTGGGGCTGGCTCGCGCTGCATCCCGATGCCTATGCGCTGTTTACCAAACTCGCCGTGCGCGTGCTGGAGCGCATGGGTGGGCGCAATCGGTCGATCGCCAAACTGCCGCTCGGCGGCGCGGGCTGGACCGATACGCGCGACATGCCGGCGCCGGTGGGTCGTACGTTCCGCGAGTTGTATGCCGCGCAGCGCAGCCATATTGGCTGAGCGGGCGGCATTGGGGTTGGTTTGACGGCTGCGCGCTCGCGCAGCCGTCGAAATGGGCGAAGGAGGCGGCGGGATACTTCAGCGCCGCTCCGTCTTCAATGTTCGGTCATCTGCCCCGGCTGACGCGCGGGCGCATTTCTCCCCAAATCGTTGCCTCGTCCACCGCCATTGCCGGCTTGCGGCTGGCCCGGCGGCGGGCCGCCCGCGCCGGGGTGCGGGCCGCCATTGGCACCACCAGGGCCGTGCGGACCGCCCGCTGCGCCCTGCGGCGGCGGGTCGCCGTGCGGTTGTCCAGGACCGCCGCCATTGTTGCCATGACCGTTGCCGTGATCGCCGTGGTGCCAGTCGTTGTCGTTCGGATGACCGCGATCCGGATAGCCGCGATAGCCAGAGCCCGGCGCCGGGCCGTAGTAGCGTCCCGGACCGTAATCGCCGTAGCCGAGGTACACATTGGTTTGCGGCACGACCGCGGCACCCGGCGCGTATGCGGAATCGTCATAACTGTTGTAGCCGCTATAGGCGCCGTAGCCGTTGCCGTACATCGGCGTGCCGTCCGGATAGACCGCGCAGCCGCCGAGCAGCGCGGCGGCCACCAGGCCAGCGAGAGGTGCAATGCGTTTCATTTTGTGGGACCGATGCCAGTGCAAAGAAATGTAAGGGTAAGAATAAGAATAAGACCGTCATTGTCGCCGTCCGTCGCGGCGGCTTTGTATGCGTTTGTAAGCTTTACTTTTGTGTGCCAGCGATGCGCCAATCGATCCCGAAAGAGGTCTCACTTGACTGTTTCGTATCAAGCAACGATCTATCTCGCGCGGGCGAGTTTTTCCCGATTGTGAATTCCTATAGCATCTCGTTAGGGCATAGTGCGTCACAAACTCATGCGCCCCTAATTGAAAAACACATCATGAAAAAGACAATATCGGTGTACTGGCCCCTAGCCATCGTTGTACCGCTCGCGGTGCTCGCCTTTCTGCACGTCAACGGCCAAACCGCTTCGCGCGCTTCGCAGATGCCGCTCGACGCCAACCATCTGACCGCCGAACTCGCACGCGCGGTGTCGTACGGCATGATCGACACGGCGTCGGCATTGCCGGCCAAGCCGATGCGTGCCGCCACGGCGACGCCGCTCGCCGAGGCATCGTAAGCCGGCGCGGCGGACCGCGACGCTCCGAAGCCGGTGATCTTGCTGGCTGCGCCCCGCTCGGCGCGAATCTGTCGAGATTTGTATAATCGCGGCGCAGTCCGCTGACTGCCTGACGACCTCACGCGCGGCGCCTCGGGCGTCGAAAATCCCTGATGAAAACTGTGTCCATCTGTTTCGTTTGCCTCGGGAATATCTGCCGTTCACCGACGGCGGAGGGCGTGATGCGTCATCTGGTCGACGAGGCGAAGCTTGCGGACTGCATCCTGATCGATTCGGCCGGCACCGGCGATTGGCACATCGGCGCGGCGCCCGACGAACGCGCGCAACACGCGGCCCGCCAGCACGGCTATGCGCTCGACGCGCTGCGCGGCCGCCAGATCACGGTCGCGGACTTCGAGCGCTTCGATCTGCTGATTGCCATGGACGACCGAAACGTCGCCGCGTTGCGTCAACTGTGCCCGCCCGCACAGCGCGACAAGATCCGTCTGCTGATGGAGTTCGTGCCTGAGTCGGATGGCCGCTGGAGCGGCGCGCGAGAGGTTGTCGATCCGTATTTCGGCGGCGTGGAAGGCTTCGAGTTGGTGCTCGATCAGTGCGAAGCAGCCTGCCGCGGGCTGATCGCCGCGCTGCGCCCGCAGTTGCTCGCGTAGGCATCGAGCGAAGAACGCAGACGCACCACACGGGTGGGGGCGCGGCGTCGACGTATGGCGATCAATTAAGCGAATGACACAAAATTTAGCGCCCATACTTGACTAAATCGCTCATGTATTTATACTTGACCAAACTTGTCGAGAATTGCGGTTCCCACATCATATGAGACTCACCACGAAAGGCCGTTTCGCCGTCACGGCGATGATCGACCTGGCGCTGCGCCAGGAGCAGGGCCCGGTGACGCTTGCGGGTATCAGCCAGCGCCAACACATCTCCCTGTCGTATCTCGAGCAGCTGTTTGGCAAGCTGCGCCGTCATGAAATCGTCGAATCCGTGCGCGGACCGGGCGGTGGCTACAATCTCGCGCGCCGTGCCGAAGAGGTGACGGTGGCCGACATCATCATCGCGGTCGACGAACCGCTCGACGCCACCCAGTGCGGCGGTAAGGGCACATGCGAAGGCACCAAGCAGCACGACGGCCACTGCATGACGCATGAGCTGTGGTCGACGCTGAACCAGAAAATGGTCGAATACCTCGATTCGGTTTCGCTGAAGGATCTGGTGGATCAGCAGCGTTCGCGCGAAGGCACGCCGGCCGTGCTGCGCGACAGGCGCAACGACGCGCCGGCGGTCGAACCCGTGCGCGTGGCGCCCAAGGGTCCCAATTCCGTTTTCAACATGGCCGGTTCGTGAAGCGCGGCACGCAAAAGAAAACCCTCGCCGCAGCCCCATATCGAACCCAGAAGCCAGAGCACATGACGTCCCCGGAGCAATTGATGAATAACGACTCTCTCCATCTGCCCATCTACATGGACTACAGCGCCACGACGCCGATCGATCCGCGTGTGGTGGACAAGATGATCCCGTATCTGCGCGAGCAGTTCGGCAATCCCGCGTCGCGTAGTCACGCTTATGGCTGGACCGCCGAGCGCGCAGTCGAGGAAGCGCGCGAGCAGGTGGCCGCGCTCGTGAACGCCGATCCACGCGAAATCATCTGGACCTCGGGTGCGACGGAGTCGGACAACCTCGCTCTGAAAGGTGCCGCGCACTTCTACAAGAGCAAGGGCAAGCACATCATCACGGTGAAGACCGAGCACAAGGCGGTGCTGGACACCACCCGCGAGCTCGAGCGCGAAGGCTTCGAAGTCACCTATCTGGATGTCAAGGACGACGGTCTGATCGACCTCGACGCATTCAAGGCGGCGCTGCGCCCGGACACGATTCTGGTGTCGGTGATGTCGGTCAACAACGAGATCGGCGTCATCCAGGACATCGAGGCGATTGGCGAGATCACGCGCGAGAAGGGCATCATTTTCCACGTCGACGCGGCGCAGGCCACCGGCAAGATCCAGATCGATCTGCAGAAGCTGAAGGTCGACCTGATGTCGTTCTCGGCGCACAAGACCTACGGCCCGAAGGGCATCGGCGCGCTTTACGTGCGTCGCAAGCCGCGTATCCGTATCGAGGCGCAGATGCACGGCGGCGGTCACGAGCGCGGCATGCGTTCGGGCACGCTCGCCACGCACCAGATCGTCGGCATGGGTGAAGCGTTCCGTATCGCGCGTGAAGAGATGGCGACCGAAAACGAGCGCATCCGCATGCTGCGTGACCGGCTGCTGAAAGGCCTGTCGCAAATCGAGGAAGTGTATGTGAACGGCGACATGGAAAAGCGTGTGCCGCACAACCTGAACATCAGCTTCAATTTCGTCGAAGGCGAATCGCTGATCATGGCGGTGAAGGACGTCGCGGTGTCGTCGGGCTCGGCGTGCACATCGGCGTCGCTGGAGCCGTCGTACGTGCTGCGAGCGCTTGGCCGCAACGACGAACTCGCGCACAGCTCGATCCGCTTCACGGTGGGACGCTTCACGACCGAGCAGGAAGTCGACTACGTGATCAACCTGCTGAAGTCGAAGATTTCCAAGCTGCGCGATCTGTCGCCGCTGTGGGAAATGCACAAGGACGGGATCGATCTGTCGACCATCCAGTGGGCCGCGCACTGACGCGCCGGCTGGACGAAGCGGACATCGAACGTTCATCGCATTGCAGGTTGAAACGAATCAAGGAGTGTAATCATGGCTTATAGCGACAAGGTCCTCGACCACTACGAAAACCCGCGCAACGTCGGTTCCTTCGCGAAGGACGACGACACGGTCGGTACCGGCATGGTCGGCGCGCCGGCCTGCGGCGACGTGATGAAGCTGCAGATCCGCGTCGGCGCGGACGGCATCATCGAAGACGCGAAGTTCAAGACCTACGGCTGCGGCTCGGCCATCGCATCGAGCTCGCTCGTCACCGAATGGGTGAAGGGCAAGACGCTCGACCAGGCGATGTCGATCAAGAACACGCAGATCGCCGAAGAACTGGCACTGCCGCCGGTGAAGATCCACTGCTCGATCCTCGCGGAAGACGCGATCAAGGCAGCGGTCGCCGACTACAAGCAGCGCCACGGCGAAGCAGCGCTTGCCGAAGACGGCAAGGCCGCCTGAGCAACTGGGTAAGAACGGAGTAACCGGTGAGCGCGGCGCGGACACGCGCGCCGCGCGCTCTGGCAACTGAGAAACGTTATGGCAATTACGTTGACCGAAAAGGCAGCACAGCACGTCCAGAAGTATCTGACCCGCCGCGGTAAGGGCATCGGGTTGCGCGTCGGCGTGCGCACCACCGGTTGCTCGGGCCTCGCCTACAAGCTCGAGTACGTGGACGAAGTCGCGCCTGAAGATCAGGTGTTCGAGACGGGCGGCGTGAAGGTCGTCGTCGACCCGAAGAGTCTCGCGTATATCGACGGCACCGAGCTCGACTTCGCACGCGAAGGGCTGAACGAAGGCTTCAGGTTCAACAACCCGAACGTGAAAGACGAATGCGGCTGCGGCGAGTCGTTCCGCGTCTAGATTCGTTACCTTCCGCGTGCGGCGGATAAAAGGCGGCGCGGGCCGCCTTTTTAGTTTGATCCGCGCTCCACTGAACCGGTCACGCCTGACAAGGCCCGACTTCTCCACTCCAGTTTTCATCAACGGACTTTAATCCGATGGCCTCGCTGAACGACAGCCACTTCGATCTGTTTGGTCTGCCGGCGCAATTCGCGCTCGACGCGAGCACGCTCGATCACGCGTACCGCACCGTGCAGGCGCAGGTGCATCCGGATCGCTTCGCGGCGGCCGGCGATGCGCAAAAGCGTATCGCGATGCAGTGGGCGACGCGCGCGAACGAGGCCTATCAAACGCTGCGCGATCCGCTCAAGCGCGCGACCTATCTGCTGTCGTTGCGCGGCATCAACGTCGGCGCGGAGAACAACACGGCGATGGAGCCCGCGTTCCTGATGCAGCAGATGGAGTGGCGCGAGAACATCGAGGACGCGGCCGCGGCGAAGAACGTCGACGCGCTCGACGCGCTGCTCATCGAGTTGCGCGACGAGGAGCGTCGGCGCTTCGACAAGCTCGGCGCATCGCTCGATCACGGCGCGAATCAGGCGGCGGGCGAGGCGGTGCGGCAGCTGATGTTCATCGAGCGCGTCGCGTCGGAAATCGATGCCCAGATCGA
Organism: Paraburkholderia sp. 31.1; assembly: GCF_014397645.1. Classification (NCBI taxonomy): domain Bacteria; kingdom Pseudomonadati; phylum Pseudomonadota; class Betaproteobacteria; order Burkholderiales; family Burkholderiaceae; genus Paraburkholderia; species Paraburkholderia sp. 31.1. The sequence goes on along the minus strand of NZ_VZQN01000027.1, from coordinate 81,902 downwards.
GCGGCTCGAAGGCTAGCGCGGTTTCGCGCGACGCGCGCAAAAGCGCGGCGCGGGCAAGCAGCAACAGTAGGCAGCGACGTAGTAAGCGACAAACAAAAAAGCCAGAGCGGCCGCGAGCCGCGGCATCACCCCAGCAACGCGAACATTCAGGACGGGGCACAACGTCCCCGAGAAGATCCAGATGGCCTTACTGCAAATCTCCGAACCCGGCATGGCGCCGGCGCCTCACCAGCGGCGTCTGGCGGTCGGTATCGATCTCGGCACCACCAACTCCCTCGTCGCCGCCGTGCGCAACGGCCTGCCCGATGTGCTGCCCGACGAAGACGGGCACGTGCTGCTGCCGTCGGTGGTGCGTTACCTGGAGCAGGGCGGCCGTCGCATCGGCCGCCGGGCGAAGGCCGAAGCCGCGACCGACCCGCGCAACACGATCGTGTCGGTCAAGCGCTTCATGGGCCGCGGCAAGGCCGAGGTGGAGGGCGCCGAAAACGCGCCGTACGACTTCGTCGATGCTCCCGGCATGGTGCAGATCCGCACCGTCGACGGCGTGAAGAGCCCGGTCGAGGTGTCGGCTGAAATTCTCGCGACGCTGCGCCAGCGCGCCGAAGACACGCTCGGCGACGAACTCGTCGGCGCGGTAATCACGGTGCCCGCTTACTTCGACGAAGCGCAGCGCCAGGCGACCAAGGACGCCGCGCGCCTCGCGGGGCTGAACGTGCTGCGTCTGCTCAACGAACCGACCGCTGCGGCGATCGCCTACGGTCTCGACAACGGCGCGGAAGGTTTGTACGCGGTCTACGACCTCGGCGGCGGCACCTTCGACCTGTCGATCCTGAAGCTCACCAAGGGCGTTTTCGAAGTGCTCGCGGCGGGCGGCGATTCCGCGCTCGGCGGCGACGACTTCGACCATGCGCTATATCGCCATGTGCTCGAACAGGCCGGCATCGCGTCAAAGACGCTCGCGCCGCACGACGTGCGCCTGCTGCTCGATAGCGTGCGCGAGGCCAAGGAGGCGCTGTCGAGCGCGTCGCACACTACCCTCGAGCTCACGCTTGCCAACGGCACCGCGCTCGATCTGACGATCGACGAAGCCACTTTCGAGACCATCACGGCCGCGCTGGTGCAACGCACGCTGGGCCCGACGAAAAAGGCGCTGCGCGACGCGAAGGTCACCACGAAGGAAATCAAGGGCGTCGTGCTGGTCGGCGGCGCGACGCGCATGCCGGTGATCCGCCGCGCGGTCGAGGCGTTCTTCGGCCAGCCGCCGCTCGTCAATCTCGATCCGGATCAGGTCGTCGCACTCGGCGCCGCGATCCAGGCCGATCTGCTCGCCGGCAACCGCGGGGCGGAAGGCGACGAATGGCTACTGCTCGACGTGATTCCGCTGTCGCTCGGCGTCGAGACGATGGGTGGCCTCACCGAAAAGATCATTCCGCGCAACTCGACGATTCCAGTCGCGCGCGCGCAGGATTTCACGACCTTCAAGGACGGCCAGACCGCGATGGCGATTCACGTCGTCCAAGGCGAGCGCGAGCTCGTCAGCGATTGCCGTTCGCTCGCGCGCTTCGAGCTGCGCGGCATTCCGCCGATGGCCGCCGGCGCCGCGCGCATTCGCGTGACCTATCAGGTCGACGCCGACGGCCTGCTGTCGGTGTTTGCGCGCGAGCTGGCGTCGGGCGTGGAGGCATCGGTCGTCGTGAAGCCTTCGTATGGCCTCGCCGACGACGACATCGCGCGCATGCTCGAAGACAGCTTTTCGACCGCTGAAATCGACATGCGCGCGCGCGCATTGCGTGAGGCGCAGGTCGAAGCGCAGCGTCTCGTCGAAGCGACCGACGCGGCGCTCGCCGCCGACGCCGAGCTGCTCGACGACAGCGAACGCGCCGAACTCGACGCGCTGCTCGCCGCGCTGCGCAACGTCGCGCCAGCCGAAGACGTCGGCGCGATCGAAGCCGCGACGAAGGCGCTCGCCGAAGGCACCGACGAATTCGCCGCGCGCCGCATGAACAAGGGAATTCGCCGCGCGCTGTCGGGCCGCAAGCTCGACGAGATCTGAACGGGCGAGCGTAGCGGCAGCAACGTGCACGCGACGCGCGCTCAGGCCACGCACGAACTGCGCCCCCCACGAACCACCGATCGCGCCCGCGCGGACTTAAAAAGTCCGCGCGGCGCCAGTAAAATGGCACGGAGCCTGCACCCGGCATTGCTGGCAGCCGCCGTGCCTCAGACCCAAACGGAAACTGTATGCCTCAAATCGTTGTGCTGCCTCACGTCGAACTGTGCCCGGAAGGCGCGGTGATCGACGCCGTTCCCGGCAAGAGCATCTGCGACAACCTGCTCGATAACGGTATCGAAATCGAGCATGCGTGCGAGAAGTCGTGCGCGTGCACGACCTGCCACGTAATCGTGCGTGAGGGTTTCGCCGCCTTGACGCCATCCGAGGAAGACGAGGACGATCTGTTGGACAAGGCATGGGGGCTGGAACCGGCTTCGCGCCTGTCGTGTCAGGCGGTCATGCCGGACGAGCAGGATCTGGTCGTCGAAATTCCGCGTTACTCGATCAATCACGCGAAGGAAAATCACTAACAGGAGGGTGCCGCCATGAAGTGGACCGATACGCAAGACATCGCGATGGCTCTGACGGACAAGCATCAGGACGTCGATCCACAGCAGGTGCGTTTCACCGACCTGCACCGCTGGGTGACCGAGCTCGAAGGCTTCGACGACGATCCGAACCGTTCGAGCGAAAAGATTCTCGAAGCGATTCAGGCGGCATGGATCGAAGACGCGGATTATTGAACGCGTGTTCGAACGGATGCATTGAACTCCAAAGAAAAGGCGATTCCGATGGAATCGCCTTTTTTCATGGCGCGTCGACGAACGTTGGGCGCCGAGCTCAGCTCAGTCGGCGACGAGGCCGCCGTTCTGAACGCGCACGCGCTCGCCGTCGCGCAACGGCGGCGCCTGGCTATAGGTGAAGTAGCGCGTCTTGCCGTCTTCCATGTGCACGCGCACCGAATAAGACGTCGTGCTGCGCAGATGTTTTTCGACCGAGTTGCCGGCGAACCCGCCGCCTAGCGCGCCGAGCAGCGTCATCGCAGTACGCCCGCCGCCGGCGCCGAATTGATTACCGACGACCCCCCCCGGCCACCGCACCGCCGACCGCGCCAATGCCGGTGCCATGTCCTTCATGCCGAACCGCCGAGATCGCGACGACGGTGCCGCAAGTCGAGCAATAAGCGGCATGCGGCGCCGGCTGCTGCGCATACTGCGGCGCGGCCTGTGCCTGCTGTTGCTGCGCGTATTGCTGCTGGGTTGGAGCGGCGGCAGGGGCGGCCGGCACCGCTTGCTGAGCCTGATCTTGCCGCTGTTGCGCAGATGGCTTGACCGGCGCGGCCGAATCCACGACGCCTGGCGCTTGCGTGCTGACCTGCGCGGCCTGCGTCTGATCGTTCTGTGCGCCGTTACCCGACGCCTTCGGGAACACGCCGGTGATCGCCGCGGTAGCGACGAGACTCGCGACGAGCACCGCGCCGGCGGCCACCGCGATCAAGGGATGAAGACGACGTGGCTGCGTGGGTTGATGAGTAGGGTTGTCCATATAGGGCCTCCGTTTCTGACAGAGCCGACTTCTTGTGAGACTGAGTGTCGGGCAATTCGATCCGGGCAGCGTTTCTATTTGTAACCGCTCAGGTGGCGCCCTCGGGCGTGGGTAGGCGCCCTTCACGCGGTGCGCTTTGGTGTCAACAAACTTCTAAGACCATCGAGTCCGCGGCGACTTGCGCGCGAACGAGCAGCTTTTACCGCTGGTTACAAACGATGAGAAGCAGAAAACGGTCCCGCAAAGCGAAAACGCGCGCATAAAAAAACGCCCGGCATCAACCGGGCGCTCTTCAAACCATCGCATTGCGCGCGAAGCACAACGAGCGCTCGCGCCCAGCGTCGCTCAGTCTTCGCGACGCAGATGCGGGAACAGAATCACGTCGCGGATGCTCGGGCTATCGGTCAGCATCATGACCAGACGATCGATGCCGATACCGCAGCCGCCCGCTGGCGGCATGCCGTACTCGAGCGCGCGGATGTAGTCGGCGTCGTAGAACATCGCTTCCTCGTCGCCGGCGTCTTTCTGGTCGACCTGCTTCCTGAAGCGCGCGGCCTGATCTTCCGGATCGTTGAGCTCCGAGAAGCCGTTGGCGATTTCGCGGCCGGTGATGAACAGCTCGAAACGCTCGGTGATGCCTGCCACCTTGTCCGACGCACGCGCGAGCGGCGACACCTCGATCGGGTAGTCGATGATGTAGGTCGGCTCCCACAGTTGCGACTCGGCGGTCTCTTCGAACAGCGCCAGTTGCAGCGAGCCGACGCCCGCGTTGAGGAACTGCGGCTGCGACGCATCGACGCCGAACTTCTTCAGTTCGGCGCGCAGGAACGTGCCGTCGGCGAGCTGCTCGTTCGTGTATTGCGGCGCGTATTTCTGGATCGCCTGCGTGATCGTGAGCCGATGGAACGGCTTCGACAGATCGAGCTCGCGGCCCTGATAAGTGATGGTGGCCGTGCCGAGCGCATCGATCGCCGCCTGGCGAATCAGCTGCTCGGTGAAGTCCATCAGCCACTTGTAATCGGTGTAGGCTGCGTAGAACTCGATCATCGTGAATTCCGGGTTGTGGCGCACGGATACGCCCTCGTTGCGGAAATTACGATTGATCTCGAACACGCGCTCGAAGCCGCCCACCACCAGCCGCTTCAGGTACAGCTCCGGCGCGATGCGCAGGAACATCTGCATGTCGAGCGCATTGTGGTGCGTCGAGAACGGCTTGGCCGCCGCGCCGCCCGGAATCGGGTGCAGCATCGGTGTTTCGACTTCCATGAAGTTCGCGTCGGCCATGTACTTGCGGATCGACGAAATCGCCTTCGTGCGCGCGACGAACGTGCGGCGCGTTTCCGGTGTGACGATCAGATCGACATAGCGCTGGCGGTACTTCATTTCCTGGTCGGCGAGACCGTGGAACTTGTCCGGCAGCGGACGCAGCGACTTCGACAGCAGACGCAGCTCGGTGCAGCGCACCGATAGCTCGCCCTTGTTGGTGCGGAACAGCACGCCGCGCGCGGCGACGATGTCGCCCATGTCCCACTTCTTGAACGCGTCGTAGGTCTCCTGACCGACGTCGGCCGGTGTGATGAAGAACTGGATCTGACCCGAGCCGTCGCGCACGGTTGCGAAACTTGCCTTGCCCATCACGCGTTTCAGCATCATGCGGCCGGCGATCGCGACTTCGAGCGGATGCGCTTCGAGCGCTTCCTTGTCGGCGTGCTCGTACTGCGCCTGCAGATCTTCGGCGTGGTGCGTGGGACGGAAATCGTTCGGATAGGCGACGCCTCGCTCACGCAGTTCGCGCAGCTTTTCGCGGCGCTCGGCGATGATCTTGTTGTCGTCCGCTTCGGGCACGACAGTCGGCTGGGTCGGTTCAGTCATGATGATTTGGTATTCGGTGGCCCGCCGCGGAGTGCTCCGCTGGCGGGAAGCCAGTCAGTGTAAAAACCTCAGGCGGTACTGGAAAAACGGCGAATAAATAGCGTGGAAGCAACGCAAAAGCAGCAACGAAGAAGGCGCGGTCCCGATCGGTGAACGGGGCCGCGCCGTGCGCGCCTAGACGCCCTGTTTCAGGCTCGCGCTGATGAACGGATCGAGGTCACCGTCGAGCACGCTCTTCGTATTGCTGATTTCGACGTTGGTGCGCAGATCCTTGATGCGGCTGTTGTCGAGCACGTACGAACGGATCTGATGGCCCCAACCCACATCGGTCTTGCCGGCTTCCAGCTTGTCCTGCTCGGCCTGACGCTTGCGGATTTCCGCTTCGTACAGGCGCGATTTCAGCATCGCCATGGCTTCGGCGCGGTTGCGGTGCTGCGAGCGGTCGTTCTGGCACTGCACGACGATGCCCGACGGCATGTGCGTGATACGCACCGCGGAGTCGGTCTTGTTGATGTGCTGACCGCCCGCGCCCGAAGCGCGGTACGTGTCGATGCGCAGGTCGGCCGGGTTGATGTCGACTTCGATCGAGTCGTCGATTTCCGGGTACACGAACACCGACGAGAACGACGTGTGACGTCCGCCCGACGAGTCGAACGGCGACTTGCGCACGAGCCGGTGCACGCCGGTTTCGGTACGCAGGAAGCCGTACGCGTATTCGCCTTCGATCTTGATCGTCGCGTTCTTGATGCCGGCGACGTCGCCTTCGGTCTGCTCGAGCACTTCGGTCTTGAAGCCCTTGCGCTCGCAATAACGCAGATACTGGCGCAGCAGCATCGACGCCCAGTCGCACGCCTCGGTGCCGCCGGCGCCGGCCTGGATGTCGAGAAAGGCGTTGTTGGGATCGGCCGGATTAGCGAACATCCGGCGGAATTCCATGTCGGCGACGCGTGCCTCGATGGCCTGGGCGTCACCCTCGCAGGCGAGCAGCGTGTCGTCGTCGGCTTCTTCGCGTGCCATCGCGAACAGGTCTTGCGCGTCGCGCACGTCGTTCGCGATCGACGTGAGCTTGCCGACCGTGTCGTCGAGCAGCTTCTTTTCCTTACCGAGTGCCTGGGCGTGCTTCGAGTCGTTCCAGACGTCCGGGTCTTCGAGTTCCCGGTTGACTTCGATTAGACGCAGTGCTTTGTCGTCGTAGTCAAAGATACCCCCGTAGGTCGTCCGCGCGCTTGCGCAGGTCGGCCAGAGAGGCTTCGATCGCGTTGAGACGTTCCGCTTCCATGTCGATCTTCTATTCTGCGTAAAAAGCAGAAATTATAGCCGATCGGCACGCCGCGCCGGAGCCTCGCGGGCGATCCAGCGCGTGTTCGCGATTGATTTTGCGGAAGATTTCAGCTCACCGCGTGCTCGACGATCAGTTGCACGCGCGACACGCCGTTCCATGTATCGCTCGCGAGCCGGTAGGCGACGGTGGTGCGCGCGGGCAGCGTGTCGGTGTGATTGAACCAGATCGCGTTGAAGCGCTGGCGGCCGCGCAGCAGTTGCAGCTTCAGGTGCTTGTCCTTCACCAACGCCTGCGAGGCGACCTCGAATTCGCCGGAGAACACCGGCGCCGGAAAACCCTGGCCCCAGACGGCCGCGTCGAGCATTTCGACGAATTGCGGCGTGAAGTACGCGTCTTCGAGCTCGCCGTCGGTTTCGATCGTGCGCGCGAGCGCCTGCGCGGACAGCCATTCGCGGCCGACCGCCTCGAACGCGGCGGTGAAGCGCGGCACGTCGGCGGCGGCGATCGTCAGGCCCGCGGCCATCGCGTGGCCGCCGAATTTGACGATCAGGTCCGGCTCGCGCTTCGAGATCAGATCGAGCGCGTCGCGCAGGTGGAAGCCCGCGATCGAGCGGCCCGAGCCCTTGACGAGCATGCCGGTATCGTCGGCCGGCGCGAACGTGAACGACGGGCGGTGGAACTTCTCTTTCAGCCGTCCCGCGACGATGCCGATCACGCCCTGATGCCAGCCCGGATTGAACAACGTGATCGTGGTCGCGCCGTCGGGATCGACCGTCGACAGGTCGTCCAGCGCCTGCTGCTGCATGCCGGCCTCGATTTCGCGGCGCTCGCGGTTCATCGTGTCGAGCTGCTGCGCGAGTTCCCATGCGCGGCCGACGTCGTCGGTGCTCAGGCATTCGATGCCGAGCGACATGTCCGACAGCCGTCCCGCCGCGTTCAGGCGCGGTCCCAGCGCGAAGCCGAGGTCGAAGCCGGAGGCGTTGCGCGCATCGCGCGCGGCGGCCCGAAACAGCGCGGCGATGCCCGGCTGCATGCGGCCGCGGCGGATGCGCTGCAGACCTTGCGCGACCAGCACGCGGTTGTTGCCGTCGAGTTTGACGACATCGGCGACGGTGCCGAGTGCGACCAGATCGAGCAGGCCGTCGAGGCGCGGCTCGGGCAGCGCGTCGCCGAACGCCCCACGGCGGCGCAGTTCGGCGCGCAGCGCGAGCAGCACGTAGAACATCACGCCGACGCCGGCGAGGCACTTGCTCGGGAACGTGCAGCCCGGCTGATTCGGATTGACGATCGCGCGCGCGGCGGGCAGTTCGTCGCCGGGCAGGTGGTGGTCGGTGACGAGCACATCGATGCCGAGCGCATTGGCCGCCGCGACGCCGTCGACGCTCGCGATGCCGTTGTCGACGGTGATCAGCAGATCGGGCTTGCCGGCCGCGCTACGCGCCGCCAGCTCGACGATGTCCGGCGTGAGCCCGTAGCCGTGCTCCATGCGGTTCGGCACCAGGTAGTCGATGCGCGCGCCGAACATGCGCAGCCCGCGCACTGCGACCGCGCAGGCGGTCGCGCCGTCGCAGTCGTAGTCGGCGACGACCAGCATGCGGCGCTGCTGCTGGAGCGCGTCGGCGAGCAGCGCGGCGGCCGCGTCGCAGCCCTTCAGTTCGGCGGGCGGCACGAGCCGCGCGAGGCCGGTTTCGACGTCCTCGGGCAGGCACACGCCGCGCGCTGCGTACAGGCGCGCGAGCACCGGATGCAGGCCGCAGCGGGTCAGCACTTCGGCGTCGACGGGGGAGCAGGGGCGTGTAACGATTCGGGTCATGCGGAAGGGCCGTGGATCATTCGATGAAAAGCGAGGCCAGCATGCGCCGCCGCCAGAATTTGCGCAGATCGCCGCGCGTGACCGTCAGCGTCACCGAGCCGGTGTCGCCGCACAGCGTGAGGCCGAGCTCGGCGAGTTCGCCCGACTGGAGTGCCGCGAGCGCGGGCGCGAACCAGTCGGTCTGCAGCGCGGCGAATGCCTGGTTCCAGCGCGCCCAGTCCTGTTCGACGTAGGGCGCGGAGAAGGGGTCGAGTTCGACGAGCGTTGCGCCGCTGCCGTAGGTGGTACCGCGCAGCGCCGCGGCCAGTTCGCGATACGACGCCGGCGGCGCGCCTGTCGCGACCCCCGCGCTGAGCGCGAGACCGCGCGTTGCGGCGGCATCGGACAGCACCTGCGCGAACGGACTGCGCACGCTCCGCGCGGCGCCTTGCGCGTGAAACCAGATCGAGTTGACGGCCGGCAGCCCGCGCGCCTCCCGCGCTTCGTTGACCGGATGCTCGAACCACGCCATCTGCACTTCGTTCTGCAGCTTCATCCACGCGCGAGAGCGTTCGCCGGAATGCGCTTCGTGCGGCAACCAGATCTCGATGTTGCGGCCGCTCGCGCGCAACGGCGACGCGCCCGCGAGCGAACCGAAAGCGTCGCTCGACAGATACCAGCGGATTGGCTTGGGCGCCTCGATGCGCACGCCGAGTTCCTCGATCAGCGGACGTGCGAGCGCGAGCAGCGTGCTCGCTTCGGCGTCCGACAGATTGAGCGACGCCGGGTCGATCAGCACCAGATGGTCGTGCGCGATGTGCACGTGTACCGGCTGCACGCAGGCCCACGTCGCGTTGCCGGGTTCGCCGCCGTCGGCGCGCAGCATGTAGGGCGCGAGCGGGGCTTCGTCGGCGGCGGCCGAGGCGCCGTCGGGCAGCGCGCCGAATTGTCGCGCGACCCAGCGCTCGTGCGGCAGCGTGCGCTGAAAATCCTCGCCGATCACGCGTTCGATCAGCGTCGCGCGCGCGATCAGCCTGTCGAGAGCGGGACACTGGATGTCGTGAAGCGCGGTGGAGGCGTCGGCCGCGGCAGGCAGCGCGAAGGGCAGCAGAAGATGGAGGCGGTCGGCAGGCATGATGCTGCGCATTGTAGGGCAAACGGTGCGAGTATTTCGACGAAGCGCGGCCGGTTTGTCGATGGCGCGGCCAAGGCACGTCCATTGCGCGAGCCGGCGCCATTGTGTGGCAAACTTCGCGCTTGATCGCCGGACCCGGCACGGTGGCGCACCGCGGCGCCGCGCCTCTATGCGCCGGCAGAGCCGCACAGCGGCCGGGCGCGCGAGGAACGATCCGCGCCGCCGCGAGCCCAACGATCACGACGCTCGGGCCGCACGGCGGACGTCGATGTCCGCCGGTCCCGACATACAGTCGAAGAACGCACAAAAGGATTCGCTTGAAATTTCCCTACGAATGGCAGATTGGCTGGCGCTACACACGCGCCGGCAAACGCACGACCGGTAACGGCTTCATTTCGTTCATCGCGCTGGTGTCGATGTCGGGCATCGCGCTTGGCGTCGCGGCGCTGATCGTCGTGTTGTCGGTGATGAACGGCTTTCAGAAAGAGGTGCGCGACCGCATGCTGTCGGTGCTCGCGCACGTCGAGATCTTTTCGCCGACCGGTTCGATGCCCGACTGGCAACTGACCGCGAAGGAGGCGCGCCAGAACAAGGAGGTGATCGGCGCGGCGCCTTACGTCGAGGCCCAGGCGCTGCTGACGCGCCAGGACGCGGTGAGCGGCGTCGCGTTGCGTGGCATCGAGCCGACCCTCGAGCCTGAAGTGTCCGATATCGGCAAGGAAATGAAAGGCGGCAAGCTGGCCGACCTCGTGCCCGGCGGCTTCGGCATCGTGCTCGGCGCCGATCTGGCGGCCAATCTCGGCGTGCAGCTGAACGACAAGATCACGCTCGTCGCGCCCGAAGGCACGATCACGCCGGCCGGCATGCTGCCGCGCCTGAAGCAGTTCACGGTGGTCGGCATCTTCGAGTCGGGCCATTACGAATACGACAGCACGCTCGCGCTGATCAACATCAAGGACGCACAGGCGCTGTTCCGGCTGCCCGCGCCGACCGGCGTGCGGTTGCGCCTCACCGACATGCAGCGCGCGCCGGAAGTCGCGCATCAGCTCGCGCGCACGCTGTCGGGCGATTTGTACATCCGCGACTGGACCCAGCAGAACAAGACCTGGTTCTCGGCGGTGCAGATCGAGAAGCGCATGATGTTCATCATCCTGACGCTGATCATTGCGGTGGCCGCGTTCAATCTGGTGTCGTCGCTGGTGATGACGGTGACCAACAAGCAGGCCGATATCGCGATCCTGCGCACGCTCGGCGCGCAACCCGGCTCGATCATGAAGATCTTCGTCGTGCAGGGCGTGACGATCGGCTTCATCGGCACGGCGACCGGCGTCGTGCTCGGCTGTCTGATCGCGTGGAGCATTCCGTGGCTCGTGCCGATGATCGAGCATCTGCTCGGCGTGCAATTCCTGCCGCCGTCGGTGTACTTCATCAGCGAGCTGCCGTCGGAGCTGGTTCCGGCGGACGTCGCGCGCATCGGCATCATCGCGTTCGTGCTGTCGGCGCTCGCGACGCTCTATCCGAGCTGGCGCGGCGCGAAGGTCCGTCCGGCGGAGGCGCTGCGCTATGAATGACCGCCTCGTCCATCCCTCAACCGATTCATCCATGACCGCTCAGGACTCCGCGTCGCATCCGTTCGTGCTCGAAGCCACCGGCATTTCCAAAGCGTTCGTGCAGGGCGGGCTGAACGTGCAGGTGCTCAACAATGCGCAACTCGCCGTGCGGCGCGGCGAGAAACTCGCGATCGTCGGCGCGTCGGGCTCCGGCAAGAGCACGCTGCTGCACGTGCTCGGCGGTCTCGACGATCCGAGCGCGGGCCACGTGTCGGTGCTCGGCAAGCCGTTCACGAAGCTCTCCGAGCGCGAGCGCAACGACCTGCGCAATCGCGCGCTCGGTTTCGTGTATCAGTTTCACCATCTGCTGCCGGAGTTTTCCGCCCTCGATAACGTCGCGATGCCGCTGCGGATTCGTCGCGAGACGACCGAAGTCGCGCGCCGCGAGGCCATGGCGGTGCTGGAGCGCGTCGGCATGGGGCATCGCGCGAAGCATCGGCCGGGCGAGCTGTCGGGCGGCGAGCGTCAGCGTGTCGCGCTCGCGCGTGCGCTCGTCACGAAGCCCGCCTGCGTGCTCGCCGACGAGCCGACCGGTAACCTTGACGGCGGCACCGCCGACACGGTCTTCAACCTGATGCTCGAACTGTCGCGCACGCTCGAGACGAGCTTCGTGATCGTCACGCACGACCCGGAGCTGGCGGGCCGCTGTGATCGCATCATGCGGTTGCGCGACGGCGTGCTGCACGAAGAGCCGCCGGTGCCGGTCTGAGTGCGGGCCGGCACGGTCCGTCCTCTTGCCAGCGAGATAACCCATGTGGATCGATACGCACTGCCATCTCGACGCTTCGGAGTTCGACGCCGACCGTGATGCGGTTGCGGCGTCCGCGCGCCATGCGGGGGTGTCGCGCATCGTGATTCCGGCGATCGGGCGACAGAATTTCGCGGCGGTGCGCGAGCTCGCGCATCGCGTCGACGGCGGCGCGTACGCGCTCGGCATTCATCCGCTCCTCACGCCGCACGCCGTCGATGCCGACCTCGACCTGTTGCGCATGGAGATCGAGGCGAGTCTCGACGATCCGCGCTTCGTCGGCATCGGCGAGATCGGGCTCGACTATTTCGTCGACGGCCTCGACGATGCGCGCCAGCAGTTTTTCTACAACGGCCAGTTGCAGCTCGCGCGCGAATTCGATTTGCCGGTCATCTGCCATGTGCGCAAATCGCAGGATCAGGTGATCAAAGGGCTGCGCCGGCATCAGATCCATCGCGGCATCGCGCACGCGTTCAATGGCAGTTTCCAGCAGGCGCAGGCGTACATCGATCAGGGCATGCATCTTGGGTTCGGCGGCAACCTCACGTTCGAGCGCGCCCGGCAGATCCGGCGACTCGCCGAACAGCTGCCGTTCGATGCGCTGGTCGTCGAGACCGACGCGCCGGATATCGCGCCGTCGTGGATGTACAGACAGCGCAATTCACCCGAGCAGATTCCGGCGATCGGCGCGAGCCTCGCGCGACTGCGCGGTGTCACTTCCGACGCAGCCGCCCTTGGCACAACGGCTAACGCGCTCGCCGCGCTGCCGCGACTCGCGCTTTCCTCTGCATAATCGATTCCGTTGATCGAAAGGGTTCGCGTCGGGCGATCCCCACGCCCGGCGGGCTCGCTGCTGCCCGTTCGCTGGCGCGGTGACGAGGCCCGGCGCCAGCGGGTACGGAGGGCGAATGAGGGCGGTCTGGTGTGGATTTGCGTTGGGGGTGGTCTGGCTGCAGCGACAGGCGGTGTTGCCGGATACAGGCACATGGTGCGCGTTGATACTGCTCGGCTGCACGGCGGCCGGCGTTGCGGTGTGGGGTTTGCGTGGCGGCGGAGCGGCTGCGGCGGCGGGTGTGACAGGTGCGGCCGGTGCGGCGCTCCAGCGCGAACACGAGCGGGGCTTCTCGCACCAGCTCGCTAGCGGCGTATGGCGCGACGCTCGCATGCGGCGGGTGGCCGGTTGGGGCGCGGTGTGGTGCGCGGCGATCTGCGTCGGCTTCGGCTACGCGGCCGTGCGCGCGCAAACGCGGCTCGCGGTGAGCCTGCCGCACGAGTGGGAGGGGCGCGATATCGAGGTGGTCGGCACGATCAAGGGATTGCCGACGCGTGACGACAAAGGCGCGCGCTTCCTGTTCGAGGTCGATACGAACGGTGCGCGGCTCGCCGCTTTCCCGCGCGTGATCCAGCTAGCCTGGATCGCGCGCGGCGCCGCGACGCCGCGGCTCGAACCGGGCGAACGCTGGCGTCTGACCGTGCGCCTGAAGCGCCCGCACGGCAACGCGAATTTCGGCGTGCGCGATGCAGAGGCGAGTCTGCTCGCGCGCAACGTCCGCGCGACCGGCTACGTGAGCGTGCCGGACCATGCGCGGCGCCTGACCGGTCACGCGCGCGGGCTCGCCGTGCTGGTCGACCGCTGGCGCGCCGGGTTGCGTGCGCGTATCGACGCGGTGCTTGCCGATGCGCCGCATCGCGGCATCGTCGTCGCGCTCGCGATCGGCGCGCAGGACGAAGTGAGCCCCGCCGACTGGCAATTGATGCGCGGCACCGGCACGAGTCATCTGGTGGCGATTTCGGGCTTGCATCTCGGCTTGGTCGCGGCGCTGACCGGCTGGCTCGCGGCGGCAATCTGGCGACGTTCGGGGTGGCTCGGCCGCAACTGGCCGCTGCGCTTGCCCGCGCAGCTCGTCGGCGTGACGGCCGGTGCGATGTTCGCCGCACTGCATGCCGCGCTCGCGGGCTTCAACGTGCCAGCGCAACGCGCGCTGTGGATGGCCGCGCTCGTCGCGCTGGCGTTCGTCGGCGGCCGGCAGCTAGCGCGCTCCACGGTGCTCGCGTGGGCGCTCGGGCTCGTGCTGCTGGTCGATCCGTGGGCGGTCGTGTCGGCCGGATTCTGGCTGTCGTTTTGCGCAGTCGGCGCGATCCTGTTCGCGATGTCGGGGCGGCCGCGCGTGCGGGTTCCACTGGCGTCCCGTCATCATGAAGACGAGGAGGGCAGCGCGGCGCGTCGCGTATCGATCCGGCGTCTGCGCGTGCTCGCCGAACGGTTGCGCAGCGCCGCTCACGCGCAGGTCGCGGTGACGGTCGCGCTGGCGCCGCTGACCGCCTACTGGTTCGCGCAAATTCCGCTCGCCGGTCCGCTCGCGAACGCGTTCGCGATTCCCTGGGTGAGCCTGCTCGTCACGCCGACGGTGCTCGCGGGCGTCGCATTGCCCGCGCCGCTCGATGCGTTCGCGTGGCGCGCCGCGCACACGCTGCTCGATGGTCTCGCGGCCGGCCTGCAACTGGCGTCGGGACCGCGCTGGACGCTGTGGTGGCTGCCGCAGCCGCATGCGTGGGCGCTGGCCGCGGCGGCGCTCGGTGTGCTGTGGTGTCTCGCGCCGCGCGGCTGGCCCCTGCGCTGGGCGGCGCCGCTGTCGTGGCTGCCGCTGCTGATGCCCAGCGCAAGCGGCGCACTCGCCGAGCCATCAGGCGCGTTCCGTCTGACTGCGCTCGATGTCGGGCAGGGCTCGTCGGTGCTCGTGCAGACCGCGCATCACGCCTTGCTGTTCGATGCGGGTCCCGGTCCGGAATCGAGCCACGCTGGCGAGCGCGTGGTGGTGCCGTTCCTGCGGGCGCAAGGCGTGACGACGCTCGATACGCTGATGATCAGTCACGCCGATTCGGATCATGCGGGCGGCGCCCCTGCCGTTTTCGAGGCGATCGAGGTGCGTCAGCTGGTGGCTGCTCTGGCGCCGGACAATCCGCTGTGGCCGAAGGCAAAACAGCATGGCACGCAGACGCTGCCGTGCATGGCGGGGCAGCGCTGGCAGTGGGATGGTGTTGAGTTCGCCGTGCTGTGGCCTGACGTCGGGGCACTCACGGGCAAGCCGAACGAGCATTGCTGCGTGTTGAGGGTCAGCACGTTGCCGCCCACCAACGCAAGCCAGGCGGCGGCGTTCGTCGGTGCGAACGCGCCGCGTTTCACGGCCCTGCTGACCGCCGACATCGAAGCGCCGACCGAACGCGCGCTGCTCGCGCGCGATCCCGCTATGCTGCGCGCGCAAGTGTTGATGGTGCCGCATCATGGCAGCAAAACGTCGTCGACCGAGCCGTTCCTCGACTCTATCGATCCGTCCATCGCGTTATTTCAGGTAGGCTACGAGAATCGCTTCCATCATCCGAATGCGGGCGTGTTCGCGCGCTACGCGGCGCGTCATATCGAACTCGGGCGCAGCGATCGCGATGGCGCCGTGAGGGTCGACGTCGATCCGGGCGCGCGCGGTGAGGAGGGCGCCGCGCTCACGCTCGAGCGCTATCGGGACACGCAGCGCCGCTACTGGATGGAGCCCTGAGCGCGTCGCGGCCCGATGAGCGCAACAGCGCAGACAACAGGCGCAAGCAGCGGTATAAGCAGCGGCACAGGCAAAGCACCGCCCACGCGTAAAAAACACAACGGAGATCGCCGCAGTTGAAAAACATCATCCATTTCTCGCATGCGAACGGCTTTCCGGCCTCGACTTACCGGACGATCTTCGCCGAGCTCTCCGACGACTACGACGTGCGCTCGATCGAGCGGATCGGCCATGATCCGCGCTTTCCGGTCACGCAGGACTGGCCCCATCTGGTCGAGCAACTGCTTGACGATATCGCCCGCAAGTACGAGCAGCCGGTGTGGCTCGTCGGGCATTCGCTCGGCGGTTATCTGTCGCTGATGGCGGCGCTGAAAAAGCCGCAGTGGGTGAGGGGCGTCGTGATGCTCGACTCGCCGGTGATCGCCGGCTGGCGCAGCAGCATGCTGCGCGTGTCGCAATGGACCGGGCTCGACGAGCGGCTGTCGCCCGCCGCCGCGACGCGCAAGCGGCGCACGCAATGGACGAGCCGTGACGAAGCATGGCGGCACTTCCATTCGAAGCCCGCGTTCGCGCGCTGGGACGAGCGCATGCTGTCCGACTACATCGACTTCGGCATTCCGCAGAGTTCGCCCGACGGCACCCGGGTGCTCGCGTTCGATCGTCGCACCGAATACCAGATCTACCGGACGCTGCCGCATACGCTCGGCGCGCGGCTCGCGCGCGGCGCGCCGGTGCCGGTCGGGTTCATCGCCGGAACACGCTCGAAGGAAATCCGCCAGGCCGGGCTCGACGCGACGCGACGCGCGACCGGCGGGCATGTCGAGTGGATCGAGGGCAGCCATCTGTATCCGATGGAAAAGCCGATCGAAACCGCGCGCGCGGTGCAACGCATGCTGCGTGAGCTGGAGCGAACCGCCTAACGTGCTGCGCGCACGAAGCGGGCCCCAAACCGCTGCGCCGGCTGCCATGCGAGGCGGCCTCGGCACGCGTGGGTCGGCCGTTTTTTGCTGGGTCGGGACCATCCTTTACGGTATAATCCGTTTTTCCCGCGAGCATCCAGCGATGACCAAATATGTTTTCGTCACCGGCGGCGTAGTATCTTCCCTCGGCAAGGGTATTGCCGCCGCTTCCCTCGCCGCGATCCTCGAATCGCGCGGTCTTAAAGTCACCCTCCTCAAACTCGATCCCTACATCAACGTCGACCCCGGCACGATGAGCCCGTTTCAGCACGGCGAAGTGTTCGTGACGGAAGACGGAGCGGAAACCGACCTCGACCTCGGCCACTACGAGCGCTTCATCAGCACGAAGATGCGCAAGGCCAACAACTTCACCACGGGCCAGATTTACGAGTCGGTAATCCGCAAGGAACGCCGCGGCGATTATCTCGGCAAGACCGTGCAGGTCATCCCGCACATCACGAACGAAATCCAGGCATTCGTCGAGCGCGGCGCAGCGTCTGCGACGTGCGGCGAGCCGGATGTCGCGATCGTCGAAGTGGGTGGCACGGTGGGTGACATCGAATCGCTGCCGTTTCTCGAAGCCGCGCGCCAGATGAGCCTGCGCCTCGGCCGCAACAGCGCGTGCTTCGTGCACCTGACGCTGGTGCCCTGGGTCGCCACGGCCGGCGAACTCAAAACCAAGCCCACCCAGCACAGCGTGCAGAAGCTGCGCGAAATCGGCATTTCGCCGCACGTGCTGCTGTGCCGTGCCGACCGCCGCATTCCGGACGACGAGCGCGCGAAGATCTCGCTGTTCTCGAACGTGCCCGAAGACGCGGTGATTTCCGTGTGGGACGCGGACAGCATCTACAAGATTCCGCAGATGCTGCACGACCAGGGTCTCGACGCGATCATCTGCGAAGAGCTGAAGCTCACGCCGAAGGCGGCGGACCTGTCCATGTGGTCGGACCTCGTCGAGAAGCTGCAGAACCCGAAGCACGAAGTGACGATCGGCATGGTCGGCAAGTACGTCGATCTGACCGAGTCGTACAAGTCGCTGATCGAAGCGCTGCGTCATGCGTCGATGCATACGTCGACGCGCGTGAATATCGAGTACATCGACTCCGAAGAAATCGAAACGCAAGGCGTAGGGAGCCTCAAGCATCTCGACGCGGTGCTCGTGCCGGGCGGCTTCGGCCGTCGCGGCACTGAAGGCAAGATCGCCGCGATCCGTTATGCGCGCGAAGCGAAGGTGCCGTATCTCGGCATCTGCCTCGGCATGCAGCTCGCCGTGATCGAATTCGCCCGCGACGTCGTCGGCCTGAAGGACGCGAACAGCACCGAATTCGATCAGGAAACGAAGAACCGCGTGGTCGCGCTGATCACCGAGTGGTACGACCGCGAAGGCCGCGTCGAGAAGCGTACCGAAGAGTCGGATCTCGGCGGCACGATGCGCCTCGGCTCGCAGCGCTGCCCGATCAAGCCCGGCACGCTCGCCGAAGAGATCTACGGCACCGATGTGAACGAACGCCATCGTCACCGTTATGAGGTGAATAACCGTTTCGTGCCCCAGCTCGAAGGCGGTGGCCTCATCATTAGCGCCCGTACCCCGAGCGAGGATTTGCCGGAAATGATGGAGCTGCCGCGCAGCATGCACCCGTGGTTCGTCGGCGTCCAGTTCCACCCTGAATTCACGTCTACGCCGCGTGACGGTCATCCGCTGTTCAAGTCGTTCGTCGAAGCGGCGCTCGCGCATCAGCAGTCGAGGGTCGAGGAGAAAGCATGAAACTGGGCGATTTCGACGTCGGGCTCGACAAGCCGTTTTTCCTGATCGCCGGTACCTGTGTCGTCGAATCCGAACAGATGACGATCGACACGGCCGGCCGCCTGAAGGAAATCTGCGCGAAGCTGAATATTCCGTTCATCTACAAATCGTCGTACGACAAGGCCAATCGCAGCAGCGGCAAGTCGTTTCGCGGTCTGGGCATGGACGAAGGTCTGCGCATCCTGTCGGAAGTGAAGCGCCAGCTCGGTCTGCCGGTGCTGACCGACGTGCACGCCGAACACGAGATCGAGCAGGTGGCGTCGGTCGTCGACGTGCTGCAAACGCCCGCGTTCCTGTGCCGTCAGACCGACTTCATCCACGCGTGCGCGCGCTCGGGCAAGCCGGTCAACATCAAGAAGGGCCAATTTCTCGCGCCGCACGACATGAAGAACGTGATCGACAAGGCGCGCGACGCCGCGCGTGAAGCGGGTCTGTCCGAAGACCGCTTCATGGCGTGCGAGCGCGGCGTGTCGTTCGGCTATAACAACCTCGTGTCGGACATGCGTTCGCTCGCGATCATGCGCGAGACCAACGCGCCGGTCGTGTTCGACGCGACGCATTCGGTGCAGTTGCCGGGCGGTCAGGGCACGAGCTCGGGCGGCCAGCGCGAATTCGTGCCGGTGCTCGCGCGCGCCGCGGTCGCGGTCGGCGTCGCCGGTCTGTTCATGGAAACGCACCCGAATCCGGCGCAAGCGAAGTCGGACGGGCCGAACGCGGTGCCGCTCAATCGCATGGCCGACCTGCTCGAGACGCTCGTCACGCTCGACCGGGCCGTCAAGCGCGGGCCGTTCCTCGAAAGCGATTTCAACTGATTCAGGTGTGCGCCGCGTGTCACGATTGCCCTCGATAATCGACCCGCGGCGTTTTCGCATAATGGTCGTCGAACGTATCGGCGCGCGAGCTGTCTGTCGGGGAGACCGGCAGGCACGCGATGCAAGGTCACAGTAAAGAATTCAACGTCATCCTTTGAGGAAACCATGAGTGCTATCGTAGACATCATCGGTCGAGAGATTCTCGATTCGCGAGGCAACCCCACGGTCGAATGCGACGTGCTGCTCGAGTCGGGCACGATGGGGCGCGCGGCCGTGCCGTCGGGCGCGTCGACCGGCTCGCGCGAAGCGATCGAACTGCGCGACGGCGAAGCCGGCCGCTACGGCGGCAAGGGTGTACTGAAGGCCGTCGAGCACATCAACACGGAAATCTCCGAAGCGATCATGGGTCTCGACGCTTCCGAGCAGGCGTTCCTCGACAAGACGCTGCTCGAGCTCGACGGCACCGACAACAAGTCGCGCCTCGGCGCGAACGCGATGCTGGCCGTGTCGATGGCCGTCGCGAAGGCCGCGGCTGAGGAGGCCGGTCTGCCGCTGTACCGCTACTTCGGCGGCTCGGGCGCCATGCAACTGCCGGTGCCGATGATGAACATCGTCAACGGCGGCGCGCATGCGAACAACAGCCTGGACATCCAGGAATTCATGATCGTGCCGGTCAGCCAGCCGAGCTTCCGCGAAGCACTGCGCTGCGGCGCCGAAGTGTTCCACGCGCTGAAGAAGATCCTGTCGGACCGCGGCATGAGCACGGCAGTCGGCGACGAAGGCGGCTTCGCACCGAACTTCGGCAGCAACGAGGAATGCCTGTCCACTATTTTGCAAGCCACCGAGAAAGCAGGCTACCGCGCCGGTGAAGACGTGCTGCTCGCGCTCGACTGCGCGGCGAGCGAGTTCTACCACGACGGCAAGTACCAGCTCGCGGGCGAAGGCCTGCAGCTGTCGTCGACGGAATTCGCGGACTACCTCGCGAACCTCGCCGACAAGTTCCCGATCGTGTCGATCGAAGACGGCATGCACGAGGGCGACTGGGAAGGCTGGAAGACGCTGACCGACAAGCTCGGCAACAAGGTCCAGCTGGTCGGCGACGACCTGTTCGTGACGAACACGCGCATCCTGAAGGAAGGCATCGAGAAGGGCATCGCGAACTCGATCCTGATCAAGATCAACCAGATCGGCACGCTGACGGAAACCTTCGCGGCGATCGAAATGGCCAAGCGCGCGGGCTACACGGCGGTGATTTCGCACCGTTCGGGCGAAACTGAAGACTCGACGATCGCGGACATCGCCGTCGGTCTGAACGCCGGCCAGATCAAGACAGGTTCGCTGTCGCGTTCCGACCGCATCTCGAAGTACAACCAGCTGCTGCGTATCGAGGAAGATCTCGGCGATATCGCGAGCTACCCGGGCAAGTCGGCCTTCTACAATCTGCGCTAAGCGGTCTTCGCCAGATTGTTCACGCCGATCGATGAGCCGGTTATCCTTCGTTTCTGATTGACCTCGCCGCCCTGCGTATAGCGCAGGGCGGCGCGTATTTATTGTGCTTACTTCATGCGGCTTGTCACTGCTGTCCTGATCGTTCTGCTGGCGTTGATCCAGTACCCGCTCTGGTGGGGGCACGGCGGCTGGCTGCGCGTGCATGAGTTGCAGGGACAACTCGCGCAGCAACTGCAGAAGAATGCCGACGCGAAGCTGCGCAACGAGCGCATCCAGGGCGAAGTGCAGGACCTGCAGAATGGCACGGCCGCGGTCGAAGAGCGGGCGCGCTATGAAATGGGCATGGTCAAGGACGGCGAAGTGTTCGTGCAGTTCGTGTCGCCGAACCAGCCGTTGCCGTTGGCGAATACGCCGTCGGCGAACACCTCGACGCGCGGTGAGGTGTCGGCTGCGCCGCTGCATGTGGTGCCGAATCCGGAGTCGCGCGCGAAGCCGGATCGCAAGCATGGCGGGAAGGCAGCGGCTGCGAAGGAGAAGAAGCCGGTGCACTGAGGTTCGATATTTCGCATCGGCCTCGCAGGAAGGCGCAAAAAAAGCGCGGTTCATCCTGAACCGCGCTTTTTTGTTTTTATGCTGCCGTGTTCGCCCTACCAGCCCCAATACGGCCCGAACCCGACGCCGATCCCGGTTCCCCAGCCACGTCCCCAACCGCCGCTCGAGAAGCCCGCGGAAAACCTCACGGGTGGCGAACGCGAGTAATAGCGCGACCAGGCTTGCGCGGCGGCGTCCGCGGCCATCGTCTGATTCTGTTCGAACATGACCTGTTGCTCGATCGCGTCATAGCGCGCGCGTTCCTCCGGTGTCAGCGTCTGCGTATGACTGATGGCTTCGGCCTGATCGGGCGGCAGACGGCTCAGAATCGGCGCTGGGCCACGCGGATCGATCGAGCAGCCGGCCAGCACCGCGCTGCCCGTGAGGACGGCAAGGATCAACGAAAGCGTGTGCTTCATGGTCGAATCTCCATCGGTCCGAGGCTCGAGCAAGCGTCTTCCAACGCGCAGCGCCGCATCCTTCCAAAGTATCAACGCCGCGCTCAAAAGCAACGCGCCGCCCGAGCCGTGACGAGGCATGGGGCGGCGCGGTCAGGACTTGCGTTGAAGAGCCCGATCAGTTCACGGGCACGTACTCCGCTTCGGCGAAAGCGCGGTCTAGTGCCGCTGCGCGGCCGCCGGCGTCACACCCTGTGAGAGTCCGCCGGCCACGAAAAGTTGCGCGACGTCGACCGGGTCGAACTCGTAGCGCTGATTACAAAACTCGCAGTGAATCTCGACGTGGCCGCGTTCCTCGATCACGCTGTCGACTTCATCGCGGCCAAGCATCTTCAGCATCGCGCCGACTTTTTCGCGCGAGCACGTGCATTCGAAGCGCGCGGTAACCGGCTCGAAATGCTGGACGTTTTCCTGCCAGAACAGGCGTCGGAACACCGTCTCAGGTTCTTCCTTCAGCAGCTCGTCGTGCGACAGCGTGCCGCCGAGCGTGCACACGCGTTCCCACGTATCCGCGTCGAGCTCGCCCGGATGCGGGACGATGCCGCCGTCGCCCGGCAGTTTCTGCAGCAGCATGCCGACCGCGCGCTCGGTGTTCGCCGCGAGCCACATGCGCGTGTCGAGCTGCTCGGAGTGATGCATATAGTGCTCGAGCACCTCGGCGATCGACTTCAGCGCTCCGTCCACGCCCGACAGCGGCACGATACTCTGGTACGGCTGCTGGCCGGGCTGCTTGGCGGTCGGGTCGAGCGTGATCACGCAGCGGCCGTAGCCGCTCGCGTTCACCAGATCGATGAGCGAGGTCGTGTCGTCGATCGTATGGGCGGCTTCGCCGGACAGCTTCGCGGTGGCGCGCATCGTCAGGTTCGAGCTGCACTGCACGACCAGCATCTTGACCGGGCCATCGCCGAAAATCTGCATGACGAGCGTGCCGTCGAACTTCAGGTTCGCCGACAGCAGCGCGCACGCGGCCATCATTTCGCCCAGAATCGTTCGCACGGGCGCCGGATAATCGCGGCGCGTCAGCACGTCCTGCCAGGTATTGCGCAGGGAAACGATCTCGCCGCGCACCGGCGCCGCGCTGAACATGAATTTTTGCAACTGGTCGCTCACAACTTTTCCTCGCTGGAATGACGCGGCATGACGCCGCGCCTTTGCGCACCGCGCGCCGGCCGTCTAGCCGATGCGTACGAGCTGCGCCTTGAAATACTCGCGGCGCCCGGCATAGCTTGCCGCGCCGCGCTGCATGTTGGCGATATCCGCTTCCGTCAGTTCGCGCACCGCCTTCGCGGGCGCGCCGAGGATCAGCGTATTGTCGGGAAACACCTTGCCCTCGGTGACGATGGCGCCCGCTCCGACCAGACAGTTGCGGCCGATCACCGCGCCGTTCAAGACCACCGCCTGAATTCCGATCAACGCGCCTTCCTTGATCGTGCAGCCGTGCAGCATCGCCTGATGGCCGATCGTCACGTTCGACTCGACCGTCAGCGGATAGCCGGGGTCGGTGTGCAGCACCGCGCTTTCCTGCACGTTGCTGCCGGCGCCGATCGTGATCGGCTCGTTGTCGCCGCGCAGTGTCGCGCCGAACCACACGCTCGCGTTCTCCTCGAGCGTTACGTTGCCGATGATGTTCGCCGAATCCGCGACGAACACGCTTTCATGAATGATCGGGGCAGCTTCGCCCAGCTTGTAAATCGTCACAATGTCTCCTTGTTGGTCAGAGCCGGGCCTTCGGTGACTCCGATCCTGTGCACGATGATGGTCTGATCGGTTGCCACGCATGGGCGGGGCGGCGCGCAGCCGGCGCGGTGCGAGGTTGGCGGTCTTGCGTCGCCAACTGACGGGCGTGCCCGAAAGCGCGCCGGTTGGTCGAATCGGGTATTGTAAACGGTTGTGTGCTTGAGCCGCTTGGCCGCTCGCGCGCGGCTCAGCCGCCGTCTGTCCGCCGTCTTTACCGCTTCCATCGCCGATCCGTTTGTCATGACGTCCGCCGCTTCGCCCGCTTCTGTCGCTTCTCCCGCATCGAATTCTCACGACGAGCCGCCGTGCGCGCGCCGCGCCGCGCTCGCGGCGTTGCGCGAGCGGGATCCGGCCGCGAAGGCCGCGGCGGCCCGCGAGCTGTACGCTGCGGTACTCGACGGTCGCGCGCTCTGTGACTCCGGCCTCGATCTCGCCGAGCCCGCTGGCCTGCCGGGCCGCCCCGAACGGCCCGAACTGGTCGAACCGCGCCAACTCGGTCGACGCAGCATGCAGTCGCCGCAGGGCCGCGCGGTGCTGCTCCACGCGCTCGCGCACATCGAGTTCAATGCGATCAATCTGGCGCTCGACGCCATCTGGCGTTTCCCCGGCATGCCCGCCGGGTTCTATACCGACTGGCTCAAGGTCGCCGCTGAAGAGGCGTATCACTACTCGCTGCTCGCCGCGCGTCTCGCCGAATATGGCCACGCGTACGGCGACTTCCCGGCGCACGGCGGCCTATGGGACATGTGCGAGCGCACCCGTGGCGACGTGCTCGCGCGCATGGCGCTCGTGCCGCGTACGCTCGAAGCGCGCGGCCTCGACGCGTCGCCGCCGATCCGCGCGCGTCTGCAGCAGGCCGGCGATCACGCGTCGGCGGCGATTCTCGACGTGATCCTGCGCGATGAAATCGGCCACGTGCTGATCGGCAACCGCTGGTTTCGTCACCTGTGCGACGCGGACGGCCTCGATCCGCACCACACCTATGTGCGTCTCGCCGACCAGTATCACGCGCCGAAACTGCGTGGCCCGTTCAATTTCGAAGCGCGCCGCGACGCTGGTTTCGACGACGCCGAACTCGCCGCGCTCGCGAGTCAGGATGCGCAGCAAGCCATGCAGGCAACGGACGACCGAGCATCGCGTCAATAAACCGTTACCACTTCTTGCGCCGCTGTTCCTATAATCGAACGACCATTCTTTTTTACGGGTGCGCCGTTCATGAATACATCCCGCTCTGAGTTCGTTGCCGCGCGCGGCGTCCGGCTGCACGTGCGGCGCTGGGGCCATCCCGATGCGCGGATACTGTTCATGCTGCACGGCTGGATGGACGTCGGCGCGTCGTTCCAGTTCGTCGTCGATGCGCTCGGTGGCGACTGGCAGGTGATCGCGCCCGACATGCGCGGCTTCGGTCTGTCCGACTGGCCGGTCGCCGAGCGCGGCGGCGGCAGCTACTGGGTGCAGGACTATCTCGGCGATCTCGACGCGCTGATCGACCACTACGCGCCCGACGGCCAGGTGAACCTCGTCGGTCACAGCATGGGCGCGAACGTCGTGTGCCTGTATGCGGGCGTGCGGCCGCAGCGGGTACGGCGCGTGGTCGATCTGGAAGGCTTCGGGCTCGCGCCATCGCATTCGGCGCAGGCGCCGAAGCGCCTGCTCAACTGGCTCGACGAATTGCGCGATCCACCGCAGCTCAGGCGCTACGCGTCGCTCGACGAGGTCGCCGCGCGCCTGATCAAAACCAATCCGCGCCTCGTTCCGCGGCGTGCGCAGTTTCTCGCGCAGCACTGGTCGAAGCCGGATGGCGAAGGGCGCTTCATGCTGCTCGCCGATCCGGCGCACAAGGTCCGCGGCCCGACGCTGTATCGCCTCGACGAGGTGATGGCGGTATGGCGTAAGGTCAGCGCGAAGGTGCTGCACGTCGAGGCCGCCGGCTCGCCGACGCTCGCGCAGATCGCCGGCGACATTCCGCTCGACGAATTCAAGGCGCGTTTCCAGGCGTTTCCCGATTGGCGCGAGAAGATCATCGACGGCGCGGGGCACATGGTGCATCACGACCAGCCGGAGCAGATCGCCGCGTTGATCGAGGGGTTCTGCGCCTGACACCGCGCCTGAAGCTACGTTTGAAACGGCGCTCGTGGGTCGCCCGGAGGTCGCGGGATCGGCGCTGACTGGTCTTGGCCTCGCGGCACGCCGGCAACCGGCACTGGCGTCGCGAGATACCCCTGCGGCCCCTTACTGCATTGCAGTAAAATGACCGCAGAACCCTTCCAGGACCACGATGAACGCCGATCTTCACTGCCACTCCACCGTTTCCGACGGCCAGTTCGCGCCGGCCGACGTCGCGCGCCGCGCGCACGCTAACGGCGTGACGCTGTGGGCGCTCACCGATCACGACGAAGTGGGCGGCCAGCACGAGGCGCGCACCGCGGCCGAGGCTCTCGGCATGGATTACCTGAGCGGCGTCGAGATTTCGGTCACGTGGGCGGGGCGCACCGTGCACATCGTCGGACTCGGCATCGATCCGGGCAGCCAGATCCTGAGCGACGGTCTCGCCCGCACGCGCGACGGCCGCGCCGCGCGCGCCGAAGCAATCGGCGAGCAACTGGCCACGCTCGGCATTCCAGACGCGTACGAGGGCGCGTTGCATTACGTATCGAATCCCGACATGATGTCGCGCACGCATTTCGCGCGCTTCCTGGTCGAGCACGGCCACTGCGCAAACACCCAGGAAGTGTTCGACCGCTATCTCGGCGACGGCAAGCCGGCTTACGTCGCGCACCGCTGGGCCAGGCTCGCCGACGCACTCGGCTGGATCCAGGCCGCGGGCGGCGTCGCGATCGTCGCGCATCCCGGTCGTTACGCATATTCGCAACTCGAATTCGACGCGTTCTTTGGCGAATTCATCGACCTCGGCGGCGAGGCGATCGAGGTCGTGACCGGCAGCCACACGCCCGACCAGTACCGCGAATATGCGGACGTCGCGCGTCGCTATGGCTTCGAGGCCTCGCGCGGTTCGGACTTCCATGCGCCTGGCGAAGGCCGCATCGAACTCGGTGCACTGCCGCCGCTACCCGCTGATCTGAAGCCCGTTTGGGAACGCTGGCTGTGACCGCGCGCCGTGCCGGAGCGGCACGGCGCGCGCGCGGGCCGGCTGGATGCGGCACGCGCTCTGCTCGCCGCAGCCCATCCGCCGCAGTTCGTCTGCCGCCATCGTGAGTCTCCATGTCCCAATACTTTCGGCTTCACCCCGACAATCCGCAACCGCGTCTCGTCAAGCAGGCCGTGCAGATCATCAACGGCGGCGGCGTGGTCGCCTTGCCGACCGATTCGACCTACGCGCTCGCCTGCCGTCTCGACGACAAGGATGCGGTCGAACGCCTGCGGCGCATCCGCGGACTCGACGAAAAGCAACTACTGTCGCTGCTCGTGCGTGATCTGTCGGAGCTCGCCAATTTTGCTATGGTGGACAACTGGCAGTACAGGCTGCTTAAGTCGGTGACCCCGGGTCCGTACGTGTTCGTGCTGCAGGCCACCAAGGAAGTGCCGCGGCGCGTGTCGCATCCGTCGCGCAAGACGATCGGCCTGCGCGTGCCGGATCACGCGATCACGCTCGCGATTCTCGAGGAGCTTGGCCAGCCGCTGCTCGGCTCGACACTGATCATGCCCGGCGAAACCGAGCCGCTGAACGACCCCGAGGAAATCCGCGCGCGGCTCGAAAAGCAGCTCGATCTGGTGATCGACGGCGGCGCGTGCGTGTGCGAGCCGTCCACCGTGATCGATCTGACCGGCTCGGAGCCGGTGCTGGTGCGGGCAGGGCGCGGCTCGCTCGCGCCGTTCGGTCTCGAGGAAACGGCGTGAGCGTCGTGAGCGAAAGCGGACAGACACGCGCGAGCGCATTGTTACAATAGCGAGCTATGGATTCTTCCCTGATACAGACGATTGCGGTGTACGCGCTGCCGGTGATCTTCGCGATTACGCTGCACGAGGCTGCGCACGGCTACGTCGCGCGCTGGCTCGGCGACAACACCGCGTACGTGCTCGGCCGCGTGTCGCTGAACCCGATGCGGCACATCGATCCGCTCGGCACGATTGCCATTCCGCTGCTGCTGTACTTCGCGACGAGCGGCGCGTTCGTGTTCGGCTATGCGAAGCCGGTGCCGGTCGCGTTCGGCAATCTGCGCAACCCGCGCTGGGGCAGCCTATGGGTCGCGGCGGCCGGGCCCATGTGCAATTTCATCCAGGCGCTGTTCTGGGGCGTGTTCGGCGTTGCGCTCGCGGGGCTCAATGTCAACGAACCGTTTTTCACGCGCATGGCGGGCGCGGGCGTCGGCGTCAATCTCGTGCTCGGCGTGCTGAACCTGTTTCCGCTGCCGCCGCTCGATGGCGGCCGCGTGGTGATGGCCCTGTTGCCGCCGAAGCAATCGATCGCGTTGTCGCGGCTCGAGCCGTACGGCTTTTTCATCGTGATGGCGCTGGTAATGACGGGTACGCTCACGCGTTTCTGGTTGAGGCCACTCGTGACGCTCGGGTATAGCGCGATCACCGCAATTCTGACTCCACTTGTTTCGCTTTTCTAAATAACCATGTTCCCAGACCGTATCTTCTCCGGCATGCGGCCCACCGGGTCGCTGCACCTCGGCCACTATCACGGCGTGCTGAAAAACTGGGTGCGGCTGCAGTCCGAATACCCGTGCTTCTTCTGCGTGGTCGACTGGCACGCACTGACGACGCACTACGAAACGCCCGAAGTGATCGAAAAGAGCGTGTGGGACGTGCTGATCGACTGGCTCGCTTCCGGCATCGATCCGGCGCAGGCGACGCTGTTCATCCAGAGCAAGGTGCCCGAGCATGCCGAGCTGGCGCTGCTGCTCGGCATGAGCACGCCGCTCGGCTGGCTCGAACGCGTGCCGACCTACAAGGAGCAGATGGAAAAGCTGAAGGACAAGGACCTGTCCACCTACGGCTTCCTCGGCTATCCGGTGCTGATGGCGGCGGACATTCTGCTGTATCGCGGCTCGCTCGTGCCGGTCGGTGAAGACCAGGTGCCGCACGTCGAGATGACGCGCGAAATCGCCCGTCGTTTCAACTACCTGTACGGCCGTGAGCCGGGCTTCGAGGAGAAGGCGAACGAAGCCGCGAAGAAGCTCGGCGGCAAGCGCTCGAAGCTGTATCACGAGTTGCGCAACGCGTATCAGCAGGAAGGCGACGACGAAGCGCTCGAACGCGCGCGGGCGATGCTGCAGGAATCGCAAAGCCTGTCGATGAGCGATCGCGAGCGCCTGTTCGGCTATCTCGAAGGTTCGCGCAAGATCATCCTCGTCGAGCCGCAGGCGATGCTGACCGAGGCGTCGCGCATGCCGGGTCTCGACGGCCAGAAGATGTCGAAGTCGTACGGCAACACGATCGGCCTGCGCGAAGACGCGGAAACCATCACGAAGAAGGTCCGCACGATGCCGACCGACCCCGCGCGTGTGCGCCGCACCGATCCGGGCGATCCCGACAAGTGCCCGGTGTGGCAGTTGCATCAGGTCTATACCGACGAAGCGACCCACGAGTGGGTGCAGAAGGGCTGCCGCTCGGCAGGCATCGGTTGCCTCGATTGCAAGCAGCCGGTCGTCGAAGGGATTCTGCGCGAGCAGCAGCCGATGCTCGAGCGCGCGCAGAAGTACATGGACGACCCGTCGCTGTTGCGCGCGATCGTCGCCGATGGCTGCGACAAGGCACGCCGGTTCGCGACCGAAACGATGCGCGACGTCCGTGAGGCGATGGGGCTGTCGTACAACTGATGCGCACCCGACGCACCGCGGTGCAGCGATGAGCACGCCCGTTACCAGTGGCTTGCATGGCCTCGGTGAACCGTCGCGCTGGGTGCGTCACTGGGCGCACCTGATCGCGCCGGGCGGCGCGGTGCTCGACGTCGCGTCGGGGGCCGGGCGGCATGCGCGCTTTTTTGCGTCGCTCGGCCATCCGGTCACCGCGATCGATCGCGACGCGGCTGCTCTCGACCTGCTGCGCGACGCGCCGCTCGTCACACCTCTCGTGGCCGATCTCGAAGCCGCGACGTGGCCACTACCGGCCGATGCGGCGTTCGCCGCCGTCGTGGTCACCAACTACCTGCACCGGCCGCTTTTTCCGCAGTTGCTGCGCGCGCTCGCGCCCGGCGGCGTACTGGTTTACGAGACCTTCGCGCAAGGAAACGAAAGCGTCGGCAAACCCTCCAATCCGGCGTTTTTGCTCGCGCCTGGCGAGCTGCTCGACACCGTGCGGGGCCACCTGCGGGTGATCGCATTTCAGGACGGATTTCTCGCCGAGCCGCGTCCGGCCTACGTTCAGCGCATCTGCGCGGTTCGGGAAACGGCCCGGGCGCATGATCCCGCACGGGCAACAGCGCCACCTTGTTACGAGTTGGCTGGCTAATCCGCTACAATCGCGGTTTACCTGATCATATTCATGGCGTTTCATGACTAACGGCAACCACAGCGGTCACCAGGACGGCGTTCAGATCCGCGGCAGCATTCCTGCCATCATCACTCCGATGCTCGAAGACGGCAGCCTCGATCTGCCGGCGTTTCGCAAACTGATCGACTGGCACGTCGAGGAAGGCACGAATGCGCTCGTCGTGGTCGGCACGAGCGGCGAGTCGGCCACGCTGTCGGTCGAAGAACACGTGCTGATGGTCAAGACCGCGGTCGAGCACACCGCTGGACGCATTCCTGTCATCGCGGGCGCGGGTGCCAATTCCACCGCTGAGGCGATCGAACTCACGCAACACGCGAAGGACGTCGGCGCGGATGCCACGCTGCAGGTCGTGCCGTACTACAACAAGCCGACCCAGGAAGGCATTTACCGCCATTTCGCGAAGATCGCCGAAACCGTCGATCTGCCAGTGATTCTGTACAACGTGCCGGGACGCACCGTCGCCGACATGAGCAACGAGACCATCCTGCGCTGCGCACAGGTGCCGGGCATCGTCGGCGTGAAGGAGGCCACGGGCAACATCGACCGCGCCGCGCATCTGATCAAGTCGGCGCCGGCGCATTTCGGCATCTATAGCGGCGACGACCCCACCGCGATCGCGCTGATGCTGCTCGGCGGTCACGGCAATATTTCGGTCACCGCGAACGTCGCGCCGCGCGCAATGAGCGAACTGTGCAAGGCCGCGCTCGCTGCGGACGTGAAGACCGCGCGCGAGATTCATCTGAAACTCCTGTCACTGCACAAGTACCTGTTTGCCGAAGCGAATCCGATTCCGGCGAAGTGGGCGCTGCAGCAACTGGGGCGTGTGCAGGGCGGCATCCGCCTGCCGCTCACGCCGCTCGATGCGCAATACCACGAAGTGGTGCGCGGCGCGCTGCGCGAAGCGGGCCTGCTCGGCTGAACGGGCCGACCGTCCCGCCGCCCACGCAAGACCGCCACCGGCATTTCATTAACCGACGTCGCTTCAGCCCACGTTCCCGGCAGATCGAACGAGGCATCGCGTTCCAGCATCACGAAGGACCTCATGAAACGTTCCGCACTTTCCCTCCACGCAACCCGCATGGCGGCGCTGGCGCTTGCCCTGTCGACGCTCGCCGGCTGTGACACGCTGAACGACTGGTTCGCTTCCGACCGCGTCAACTACAAGGCGACCTCGAGCGCGCCGCCGCTCGCCGTGCCGAGCGATCTGAGCACGTCGCCGAACGACCAGCGCTATGTGGCACCGCCGGCCAATCTGGCGCTTGGTGGCACGCCGACGCGCGCTGTCACGGCGGCCGGCAACGCAACCGAAGGTCAGCCGAACGCGCAGGATCCGCTCGGCATGCATATCGAGCGCGACGGCGACCGTCGCTGGCTGGTGGTAGACGGCCGTTCCCCGGAACAGCTCTGGCCGCAGCTGCAGGAGTTCTGGCAGGAAAACGGCTTCGTGCTGAAGACCGATGCGCCGGCCACCGGCATCATGACGACCGACTGGGCGGAAAACCGCGCGAACATTCCGGACGACTGGTTCCGCCGCACGGTCGGCAAGGTCATCGACTTCGCCTATTCGTCGGGCACCCGCGACAGTTTCCGCACGCTGGTATCGCGCGGTCCGGACAGCGCGACCGATATCTCGATCACGCACAGCGCGATGGAAGAGGTGATGACCGGGCAGGACAAGACGTCTTCGCGCTGGGAAGAGCGTCCGCGTGATCCGGCGCTCGAGGCGCTGTTTCTCGCCAAGCTGATGCAGAAGTTCGGCCTGACTGAAGCACAATCGAAGCAGTTGCTGACCGACGCGCGCACCGCCGCCGCGCCGACCACGATCGAGCAGAACGCGGGTGCGTCGACGCTCGATCTGCAGGAGTCGTTCGACCGTGCCTGGCTGCGTGTGGGCCTCGCGCTCGATCGCACCAACTTTACGGTCGACAACCGCGATCGCGAGAAGGGCATCTACTACGTGCGCTACGCGGATTCGATGCAGGAACTGAAGAAGGAAGGCCTGTTCGGCAAACTGTTCTACAGCGGCAATTCGACGCGCAAGCCGGGCCAGGAATTCCTCGTCAACGTGCGCGCGAAGGGCGACGCGGTGACGCAGGTCGCGGTCGTCGACGCGAATGGGCAGATCGACACGTCGTCGGACGCGCAGCGCATCGTGTCGCTGCTGCACGCGCAACTGAACTAAGGCGGGTCGTGCGCTTCGCAAGTCTCGGCAGCGGCAGTGAAGGCAATGCGCTGCTGGTGGAGGCGCGCAGCGGTGCGGTCACCACGCGTGTGCTGCTCGATTGCGGTTTTTCCGCGCGCGAAGTCGAGCGGCGTCTGACGCGGCTCGGCGCGAGTGCCGAGCACCTCGACGCGATCCTGATTACGCATGAACATAGCGATCACATCGGCAGCGCATTGACGCTGGCGCGCAAGTGGTCGATTCCGCTGTACATGAGCTGGGGCACCGCGCGCGCGGTGGGCGCCGACGAAGCCGATGTTGACCTGCAGGTGCTGTGGGGCGACGAGGCGGTATCGATCGGAGAGCTCAGCGTTCTCCCTTATACCGTTCCGCACGACGCCCGCGAACCGCTCCAATACGTGTTCTCGAACGGCGCGAGCCGGCTTGGCGTGCTCACCGACGTGGGCACGTCCACGCCGCATATCAGCGCGGTGCTGAGTGGCTGCGACGCGCTCGTGCTCGAATGCAATCATGACGTGCAGATGCTCGCGGGCAGTCGTTACCCGCCGTCGCTGAAGGCGCGTATCGGCGGCAATCACGGGCATCTGAATAATCACGCGGCGGCTGAAATCCTGGCGTCGCTCGACCGCTCGCGCTTGCGGCATCTGGTCGCGGCGCATCTGAGCCAGCAGAACAATCTGCCGGAACTTGCGCAGGCGGCGCTGGCGGGCGTGCTTGACGCGGCTCCCACGGAGGTGGTGGTTGCGTCGCAGAGCGAAGGTTTCGCATGGTTGACGGTGTGACTGTGGCGCCCGGTTGGCGTCCGGTCGCGCTGCACGCCATGCGCCGGGTGGTCAGGTAATGAAAAAGCCCATAACGAGCAATCGTTATGGGCTTCTAATTTGAGCGTCGAGTGCGGCGTGGGGCACGCCGCACGACCGGGCAAACTTAATTGCGGTTGCCGCCAAAAATGCCGAGCAGCGCAAGCAGATTGACGAACACGTTGTACAGATCCAGGTAGATCGCCAGCGTCGCCGTGATGTAATTCGTCTCGCCGCCGTTCACGACGCGCTGCACGTCGAACATGATGTAGACGGAAAAGATCACGATTGCCATGACTGAAACCGTCAGCATCAGCGCCGGCAGTTGCAGGAACACGTTCGCGACCGAAGCCAGCAGGATCACGATCACGCCCATGAAGAGCCACTTGCCGAGGCCCGAGAAGTCACGTTTGCTGACCGTGGCGATGGTCGCCATGGCCGCGAAGATCACACCGGTGCCACCAAAAGCGAGCATGATCAGCGACGGGCCGTTCGAGAAGCCGAGCACGAACGCGAGAATGCGCGACAGCATCAGCCCCATGAAGAACGTGAAGCCGAGCAGTACGAAGACGCCGACGGCGCTGTCCTTGGTGCGCTGGATCGCGAACATGAAGCCGAAGGCGATCGCGAAGAATGCCAGCATGCTCATGGCGGGGCTGGTGGCGGCAAACAGTGAGAAGCCGGTGGCAAGACCCACCCACGCGCCGAGCACGGTCGGAATCATGGACAGCGCGAGCAGCCAGTAGGTATTCCGCAGCACGCGGTTGCGTGTTTCGACCGTGCTGACCGCGCCGTTGCGGCCAAACATATACGGATGTTCGTTCATGATCTCTCCTTACCTCGGAAGCGTGTTTCGTGATGGTGATACGGCAATTTGCGAAGCGCCGGCGGCGCACCGTTCATCCGTAAGATTAGCGCGGCAGCACGGAGTTTCAATACCTCCAGTCGCCCACATCGCCTACGCTACCAGTATTTCGCGCCCTTTGCTTTGATCCTTTCAGTGCTGTAAGGGTTCAATCGCAATGATGCACGGGAACATGCTACAATAGCGGATTCATTTGAATCTGTAACTTCTTAATTTTTTGGAGTTTTTATGGCGATCGAGCGCACCCTGTCGATTATCAAACCGGACGCAGTGGCCAAGAACGTGATCGGCCAGATCTATACCCGTTTTGAAAACGCTGGTCTGAAGATCGTGGCATCGCGCATGGTTCATCTGTCGCGTGCTGACGCCGAGAAGTTCTACGCCGTGCACGCAGCACGTCCGTTCTTCAAGGACCTCGTCGAATTCATGATCTCGGGTCCGGTGGTCGTGCAGGCGCTGGAAGGCGAAAGCGCGATCCTGAAACACCGTGATCTGATGGGTGCGACTGACCCGAAGAAGGCAGAAAAGGGCACGATCCGTGCCGACTTTGCGGACAGCATCGACGCCAACGCGGTGCACGGCTCGGACGCACCGGAAACGGCCGCGATTGAAATCGCATTCTTCTTCCCCCAAGTCAACGTCTACTCGCGTTGAGCGCCTCGCGCTGAGGTCAGGCACTGGCCTCGGTCGTAAGCCGTGTCCGCCTGGCGCGCTTCGTGCAGCCGAATTGTTTTATCGCATGAATCGCGCGCGTTGCACGGCAAAGTAGTAAGGTAAAAGCAGCAGGAATGGGCGCGAACGGGCACGGCGTTCATGCAGCTTGTTGCATGAACGTAGTCTCGCAATGAAATGGCAGGATTCGATATGACGAGCAGTCCCTCCGTCAACCTTCTCGACCTCGACGCCCAAGGGCTCGTCGCCTATTGCGACAGCCTGGGCGAGAAACCGTTTCGCGCCAAGCAATTGCAGCGCTGGATTCATCAATACAACGCTGCCGACTTCGACGGCATGACCGATCTCGCGAAGTCCTTGCGCGAAAAGCTCAAAGGGCGCGCCGCGATCACGATGCCGGGCGTCGTCAGCGACCACGTTTCGTCGGACGGCACACGCAAGTGGCTGATCGACGTCGGAAACGGCAACGCCGTTGAAACCGTCTACATCCCCGAAGAAACGCGCGGCACGCTGTGTATGTCGTCACAGGCTGGGTGTGCGGTCAACTGCCGGTTCTGCTCGACCGGCAAGCAGGGGTTCTCCCGCAATCTCACCACCGGCGAAATCATCGGCCAGTTGCGCATGGCTGAGTTTGCGCTGCGCGCGTCGCGTGGTGATGCCGGCGGCCGCGCGATGGGGGGCGACGGCAAGGGCGAGCGCGTCGTCACGAACGTCGTGATGATGGGGATGGGCGAGCCGCTGCTCAATTACGACGCGGTCGTGCCGGCCATGCGCCTGATGCTCGACGACAATGCGTACGGCCTGTCGCGCCGGCGCGTTACGTTGTCCACTTCGGGCGTCGTACCGATGATGGACCGGCTCGGCGCGGATCTGCCCGTGGCGCTCGCGGTGTCGCTGCATGCCTCGAACGACGCGCTGCGCGACGTGCTGGTGCCGCTCAACAAAAAGTACCCGCTGCGCGAGCTGATGGCGGCGTGCGAGCGCTATCTGAAAGTCGCGCCGCGAGATTTCATTACGTTCGAATACTGCATGCTCGATGGCGTGAACGACAGCGAGGCGCACGCGCGCGAGTTGCTCGCCGTCACGCGTAACGTGCCGTGCAAGTTCAATCTGATTCCGTTCAATCCGTTCCCCGAATCGGGCCTTATCCGTTCGAAGCCGGAACAGATCAAGCGGTTTGCGCAGGTGTTGATGGACGCTGGCGTGGTCACCACTGTGCGCAAGACCCGCGGCGACGATATCGATGCTGCCTGCGGTCAGCTGGCCGGCGCGGTGAAAGACCGCACGCGTCTTGCTGAGCGCACCGGGAAGGCGGCGAAGGTGATCGAGGTTCGCGCCGTGTAACGCCGTGTAATCGCGAGGGCGGCAGGGCGTCGGCGTTCGGCGGAAAGTACCGCGAGCGCAAAAATGCTCGCATGCCACCGGCGATTAAAAGAAAGTTTGCAGAATCGATCGGGAGCGGTACACAAAGCCGCACATTTTGTTATAAACGGTCTGCGATTTGGACGTGACGCTCGAGCCCGTCCGGTCGCACGATTAAAAGAATCGACGCGAAAGGATTTGGGATGAGTGAGCCGCAGCACCCGCAGCCGCACGAGACAGACACGAGCGATGGCCATCCGGCACCCGTTGCAAGGGCGGTGGTCCAGCCTGTCGTGCAGCCGGCCCTTGATTCGTTGGCAGCGGTTGGCGCGCGCTTGACCCAGTTGCGCGAGGCGAAAGGCTGGACTATCGAGGACGTGTCGGCGCGGCTGAAGGTGTCGGTCGTCAAGCTGAGCGCGCTCGAGGCGGGCGACGTCAGCCATCTGCCGGACACGACGTTCGCACTCGGCGTCGTGCGCAGCTACGCGAAAATGCTGGGCGCCGATCCGGCGCCTTTTACGGCGGCGCTGCGTCGCGAGAAGGGCGTGCCGGCGCCGAATCTGTCGATGCCGGCGTCATCGGGCAAGGATCTGCCGCGCGGCAAGGTTTCGCTGTCGCTCGGCGACAGCGGGCATAAGAGCCGTTCGTGGCTGTGGGGCATTGCGGCGATCGTCGTCGCGGTCATCGCACTCGGGATGTGGCGCACTAACGGCGGTGATTCGTCCGCGTGGCTTGCGCGCCTGAAGGCAAGCGCGAATAGTTCGACTATCAGCGACACGGCGGCTTCGGGCGCGGTCGCTAAGGGTCCGGCGACGGCGGCGCAAGGGGCATCGGCGCCGGACGCGGCGGCCACGGCTGACAACGCGGCGAGCGCGGATAGCGCGGCGTCTGCGTCGGCAACGCCGATGCCGGCTCCGCTTGCCACTGGCACCGCGCCGGGCTCGGCCCCGGCAGCGAATCCAGCGGCAACGCCGGCACCGAAGGCCGGCTCGCAGGCTCAGGCACAGGCCGCCATGGAGAGCGCAAATGCACCGGCAGTCGTGGCGAACGCGTCGGCACCGGCGGTCACGCCAGCGCTCGGCGAGGCGGTCGTCGCGCTGCGCGTGACGCAGGACAGCTGGTTCAGCGTGCGTGACAAGAACGGCAAGGAACTGTTCTCCGGCCTCGTGCATGCCGGCGATCCGAAGCAAGTGACGGGTGTCGGTCCGTTCAAGGTCACGGTCGGCAACAAGGCGGGTCTCGAGTCGGTGACGCTCGACGGCCAGCCGGTCGATCCCTCGAAATATGCGACAGCCAAGGGCAACGTGGCGCGCTTTGCGCTGCCTTGACAGATACGGTACGCGCCGCGGTCAACCGGTCCGCGGCGCTTTTTCAATTCAGGCGCTGCGTTTTTGCATAGCGCGTGCGGCGTAAATGGGTTTTTCGATGCAAACCGACGCTCAATCCCAATCCTGTAGCAAGATCGTTTCAGACGAGCCGGTGTTCGGCGGCCCCGCGATGCGGCGCAAGTCGCATGCGGTCAACGTCCGCTGGGGCGGCGAGCTCGTGACCATCGGCGGCGATGCGCCGGTGCGCGTGCAGTCGATGACCAACACCGACACCGCCGACGTGATCGGTACCGCTATCCAGATCAAGGAACTGGCGCAAGCCGGGTCCGAACTGGTGCGTATCACCGTGAATACGCCGGAAGCGGCGGCGGCCGTGCCGGCGATCCGCGAGCAACTCGACCGCATGGGCGTGATGGTGCCGCTCGTCGGCGACTTCCATTACAACGGCCACCTGCTGCTGCGCGACTATCCGGGCTGCGCGGAATCGCTGTCGAAGTACCGGATCAATCCGGGCAACGTCGGGCACGGCGCGAAGCGCGACACGCAGTTCGCGCAGATGATCGAGACGGCGGTCAAATACGACAAGCCGGTGCGCATCGGCGTGAACTGGGGCAGCCTCGACCAGGACCTGCTCGCGAAGATGATGGACGAAAACGGCTCGCGCGCCACTCCGTGGGAAGCGCAAAGCGTGATGTACGAAGCGCTGATCCAGTCGGCGATCGGCTCGGCGGAACGTGCGGTCGAACTCGGCCTCGGGCGCGACCAGATCATCCTGTCGTGCAAGGTCAGCGGCGTGCAGGATCTGATTGCCGTGTACCGCGAACTCGCGCGCCGTTGCGATTTCGCGCTGCATCTTGGCCTGACCGAAGCGGGCATGGGTTCGAAGGGCATCGTCGCGTCAACCGCGGCGCTGTCGGTTCTGCTGCAGCAGGGCATCGGCGATACGATCCGTATTTCGCTGACGCCGGAACCGGGCGCGTCGCGCACAGGCGAAGTGATCGTCGGTCAGGAGATTCTGCAGACCATGGGCCTCCGGTCGTTCACGCCGATGGTGATCGCGTGCCCCGGCTGCGGGCGCACCACGAGCACGCTGTTCCAGGAACTCGCGTCGCAGATCCAGACCTACCTGCGTCAGCAGATGCCGGTGTGGCGCGACCAGTATCCCGGCGTCGAGCAGATGCACGTCGCGGTGATGGGCTGCATCGTCAATGGTCCGGGCGAATCGAAGCAGGCGAATATCGGCATCAGCCTGCCGGGCTCGGGCGAGAATCCGGCCGCGCCGGTGTTCATCGACGGCGAAAAGGTGAAGACGCTGCGCGGCGAGAACATCGCGCAAGAATTCCAGCAAATCGTGAGCGACTACGTCGAGCGCCGCTATGGCCGCGCCGACGCGCTCAACTAAAAACCGCTATCGAAACACAGATGACTGAACAGAAGAAAAAGCTCGAGAAGCTGTCTGGCGTGAAGGGCATGAACGACATCCTTCCGCAGGAAGCCGGGCTCTGGGAATTTTTCGAAACCACCGTCAAGTCGATGCTGCGTTCGTACGGATACCAGAATATCCGCACGCCGATCGTCGAGCATACGCAGCTGTTCACACGCGGTATCGGCGAAGTGACCGACATCGTCGAAAAAGAGATGTACAGCTTCACCGACGCATTGAACGGCGAAAACCTGACGATGCGCCCGGAAAACACGGCGGCCGTGGTGCGCGCGTCGATCGAACACAACATGCTGTACGATGGCCCGAAGCGTCTGTGGTATATCGGTCCGATGTTCCGTCACGAGCGTCCGCAGCGCGGCCGTTATCGCCAGTTCCACCAGGTCGGTGTCGAGGCGCTCGGTTTCGCGGGTCCGGATGCGGACGCGGAAATCATCATGATGTGCCAGCGTCTGTGGGACGACCTCGGCCTGACTGGCATCAAGCTCGAAATCAACTCGCTGGGCCTCGCTGAAGAGCGCGCCGCGCATCGTGTCGAACTGATCGCGTATCTCGAAAAGCACATGGACGTGCTCGACGAAGACGCGAAGCGCCGTCTCTATACGAACCCGCTGCGCGTGCTCGATACGAAGAATCCTGCGCTGCAGGAAGTTGCGCGGAACGCGCCGAAGCTGATCGATTTTCTTGGGGAAGAATCGCGCGCGCACTTCGAAGCTCTGCAGCGTCTGCTGAAGGCGAACAACCTTCCGTTCACGATCAATCCGCGTCTCGTGCGCGGTCTCGATTACTACAATCTGACCGTGTTCGAGTGGGTGACCGACAAACTCGGCGCGCAAGGCACGGTCGCGGCGGGCGGCCGCTACGATCCGCTGATCGAACAGCTCGGCGGCAAGCCGACGGCTGCGTGCGGCTGGGCGATGGGCGTCGAGCGGATTCTCGAGCTGCTGAAGGAAGAACAGCTCGTGCCGGAAGACGAAGGTTGCGACGTGTACGTGGTCCATCAGGGCGACACCGCGCGCGAGCAGGCGTTCATCATCGCCGAGCGTCTGCGCGATACCGGTCTCGACGTGATCCTGCATTGCAGCGCGGACGGTCAGTCGGCAAGCTTCAAGTCGCAGATGAAGCGCGCCGACGCGAGCGGCGCCGCGTTCGCGGTCGTGCTCGGCGAAGATGAGATCGCCAACGGCACGGTCGGCGTGAAACCGCTGCGCGATACGCAAGCCCACGGCGGTAAGAACGAGCAACAGAACGTGCCCGCCGAAGACTTGACCGAATATCTAATCAATGCGATGGTTGCATCCGCCGAAGACGGCGACGACTGATCGCGATGTCGTTGGGCCGGCTGGCTCGACACGCACACGTAGCAAGAATGAGGAAATCGCCGGGCAATGAGTTACCACGACGAACAAGAATCGATCGAAAGTCTGAAGGCATGGTGGACGCAGTGGGGCAATGCGACCACGTGGATCGTGCTGGTGGTGTTGCTGGCAGGCGCGAGCTGGAACGGCTGGAATTTCTGGCAGCGTCGTCAGGCCGCGGAAGCCGCGGTGCTGTATGACCAGGTTCAGCAAGCCGCGGCATCGGGCGATAAGGCGCAGATTGCGCGCGTCGCCGCCGACATGGAAGACAAGTTCGGCCGCACTGCCTACGCGCAGATGACCGCGCTGGGCGCCGCCAAGGCGCTGTACGCCGCTGGCGACGAAGCCGGCGCGAAAGCGCAGTTGCAATGGACGATCGATCACGCGAAGGACGACGAGTTCAAGCAGATCGCGAAGCTGCGCATGGCATCGCTGCTGCTCGACGACAAGGCATACGACCAGGGCCTCGCGCTCCTGGCCGAGCCACAATCCGATGCCTTCAAGGGCGTCGTGGCGGACCGCCGCGGCGACCTGCTCGCCGCCCAGGGCAAGCGCGACGACGCGCGCGCGGCCTACAAGCTCGCGCTCGACTCGCTGTCGAACAGCGACAGTTCGGCGCGCCAGCTGATCCAGTTCAAGCTGGATGCGCTTGGCGGCTGAGCGTCCCGCGCGGCGCGCCGCGAGCCACGACCGCAAGGCGGTCTCCTTTAATCCAATTTCCTGAATGCTTCGTCCACCGATGAATCTGCTGAAACGTTACGCCGTGCCCGTTATCTGTGCGATGACCGTTCTCACGCTGGCGGCTTGCTCATCCACGAAAGACGAGCGCCGTGTGCCGACGCCGCTCACCGAGTTCAAACCCGTGCTCGACGTGCAGCAGTCCTGGTCGGCGAGCGTCGGCAAGGCGGGCCGCTACCTGTTCTCGCCGGTTGCGCTCGGCAATGCCGTGTATGCTGCCGGCACGAATGGCACGGTCGCCAAGATCGACGCGCAAACGGGCAAGGACGTGTGGCGCGTCAAGTTGCACGATGATCTGTCGGCGGGCGTCGGCAGCGATGGCACGCTCACCGCGGTCGGCGGCTTGAAGGGCGACGTGTACGTGCTAGGCGCGGACGGCAAGCAGCTGTGGACCGCGAAGGCGCCGGGCGAGATCATTACGCCGCCGCTCGTTGGCAACGGCCTCGTGATCGTGCGCACGATCGACGGCCAGATCGTCGCGTTCAACGCGCAAACCGGCGAGCAGAAGTGGAACTTCCGCAACCGCGCCGTGCCGCTGAACCTGCGCGTGTCGTCGGGCATGACGTTCGCAGGTGACGCGGCCGTGCTGGCCGGCTTCCCGGGCGGCTCGTTCGCCGCGATCAACTTGCAGACGGGCGACGCCTACTGGCAGACGCCGGTGTCGTATCCGAAGGGCGTGACCGAGGTCGAGCGTATCAACGACGTGACCGGCCCGCCCACGCTGGTGGGTTCGGAGACCTGCGCGGTGACGTTCCAGGGCCAGATTGGCTGTTTCGACGCCAACTCGGGCCGCGCGCTGTGGGGCAAGCCGTTCTCGAGCACGACCGGCCTCGCGCAGGATGAGCGCAGCGTGGTCGCCGCCGACGACTGGTCGGTCGTGTCCGCATTCGACGTGAACAACGGCTCGGTGCTGTGGAAGAACGACACGCTGAAGAACCGCGACCTGAGCGTGCCGACGCTGCTCGGCCGCGCGGCCGTGTTCGGCGACTACAAGGGCTTCGTGCATTTCCTGTCGACCGTCGACGGCACGCTCGTCGCACGAGTGAAGACCGACGGCAGCGCGATTACCGCGGCGCCGGTGCTGGCTGGCGACACGCTGGTCGTACAGACGCGCGACGGCGGCCTGTTCGGCTATCGTCCGCGCTGATCGCGATAGATGATGTCAGGCGCGCAGGCCGGCTTTGCCGGCCGCGCGCTTTTTAATTGAAGTCTGCGCTGGCTTTGGCGTGCGGCTCCTGCGTCGGGTTGCCACGCTGCCCGTCGCGTGATCGGGCAGGCTCAATAGAAAAAATCGCCGGACGGGCTGGTCCGGCAAGTCGGATCGAGGCTGTGGCCGCCGGCATGCAAGGCGGCGCGTGCGCTTCGTCGGCGGCCTTGCAAATTAAAGACGCCCTCGAACACGAGCGCGTCAGCCGTCGAGCAGCCCGGTCTGAAGCAGGCGCCCCCGGCGGCGTCTGGGCAGCCCACGCCCGTCCGCCTGGATGCGCATATCGATCGCGCATCCGGAGCAGGCTGAATTCGTGATAATTTCGTCAGAACGCCACCCCGTGGCGGCCGCCTGGCGTCGCTACGCGCGCGATCGATTGCGATCCCGCGTTTCACCGTGAACAACATCAGATGAAACCCGTTATTGCCCTCGTTGGGCGCCCCAATGTGGGGAAATCCACGCTGTTCAACCGCCTTACGCGTTCGCGTGACGCGCTGGTTGCCGACCTGCCCGGTCTCACGCGCGATCGCCATTACGGCGAAGGACGCGCCGGCGAGCGGCCGTATCTGGTCGTCGACACCGGCGGCTTCGAGCCGGTCGCGAAAGACGGCATCCTGCACGAGATGGCGCGCCAGACCCGCCAGGCGGTCGAGGAGTCGGACGTCGTCGTGTTCATCGTCGATGGGCGCAACGGTCTCGCGCCGCAGGACAAGTCGATCGCCGACTATCTGCGCAAGGTCGGCCGGCCGATCTTCCTCGTCGTGAACAAGGCCGAGGGCATGAAGTACGCCAACGTCGCGGCCGACTTTTACGAACTCGGTCTCGGCGATCCGCGCGCGATTTCGGCCGCGCACGGCGACGGCGTCACCGACATGATCAACGAGGCGCTCGAAGTCGCGTATGCCGGTCAGCCGGAAGAGAGCGAGGAAGACAAGGGAGCGCGCGGCGTGAAGATCGCCATCGTCGGCCGGCCGAACGTTGGTAAGTCGACGCTGATCAATGCGCTGGTCGGCGAAGAGCGCGTGATCGCGTTCGACATGCCCGGCACTACGCGCGACTCGATCTACGTCGATTTCGAGCGCAACGGCAAGCCGTATACGCTGATCGACACGGCCGGCCTGCGCCGCCGCGGCAAGGTGTTCGAGGCGATCGAAAAGTTCTCGGTCGTGAAGACGCTGCAGTCGATCTCCGATGCGAACGTCGTGATCCTGCTGCTCGACGCGCGTCAGGACATCTCGGATCAGGATGCGCACATCGCTGGCTTCGTCGTCGAGCAGGGCCGCGCGCTGGTGGTTGGCGTGAACAAATGGGACGGTCTCGATCCGCATGTGCGCGAGCGCACCAAAGCCGACCTCGAACGCAAACTAAAATTTCTGGACTTCGCCAAATTCCATTTCATTTCCGCCGCGGAAAAAACCGGAATCGGGCCGCTGATGCGTTCGGTCGACGACGCGTACACGGCCGCGATGTCGA
Source organism: Paraburkholderia sp. 31.1 (assembly GCF_014397645.1). NCBI lineage: Bacteria > Pseudomonadati > Pseudomonadota > Betaproteobacteria > Burkholderiales > Burkholderiaceae > Paraburkholderia > Paraburkholderia sp. 31.1. The sequence continues at coordinate 38,619 of NZ_VZQN01000027.1, read as the reverse complement.
AGCTGCCGACGCCGAAGCTGACGCGCGCGCTGATCGAGGCGGTCGAATTCCAGCAGCCGCGCCGTCGCGGTCCAGTGCGTCCGAAGCTGCGTTACGCACACCAGGGCGGACAGAATCCGCCGATTATCGTGATTCACGGCAATGCGCTCGACGCGATCACCGACACGTATAAGCGATACCTCGAAAATCGCTTCCGGGAAACTTTCAAGCTGACGGGGACTCCATTGCGAATAGAGTTCAGATCGTCGACGAACCCTTACGCGGACAAAGGCTGAAGCAAGCTGAAGCTGGTCTTAAAGCTGGGCTGAAACCCGCGTGTATGCTGGGTTTGGCCGGGGGTCCCGGGCCCGCGCGTCGAAATGAAAATCAGCTATAGTGTAGCGGTTGGCGGCGGATCTCTTTTTCTTCGCCGTCAATTCAGTCAACCTGCAAAAAAATACGGAGTTTGCTATGAGCAACAAAGGGCAATTGTTACAAGACCCGTTTTTGAACGCACTGCGTAAAGAGCATGTGCCGGTGTCGATCTACCTGGTCAACGGCATCAAGCTTCAAGGGAACATCGAATCGTTCGACCAGTACGTCGTGTTGCTCCGGAATACGGTCACCCAGATGGTCTACAAGCACGCCATTTCGACGGTCGTGCCTGCCCGTCCGGTGAATTTCCACCCGGATTCCGAACAGTCCTAACCCTCGCCGCGGCCGGCACACTGTCGCCCGTTGGCGATCACTCCCGGCCGCGTCATTTTGATACCCTCCAATTTGATCAATGCAGCGCTTGTTGGCATCGACTTCGGCAAGATCGATTTCGAAGCCAGTCTCGAAGAACTCAGCCTGCTCGCGCACAGCGCGGGCGCGAACCCCCTGGTCACCCTCACCGGACGCCGTTCCAGTCCCGACGCGAAGATGTTCGTCGGCAGCGGCAAGGCCGAAGAATTGCGCCTTGCGTGCGAAGCAAACGACATCGAACTCGTGATCTTCAACCATGCTCTGGCGCCTGCGCAGCAGCGCAATCTGGAGCGGGCGCTTAATCGGCGCGTGGTCGATCGCACCAGTCTGATCCTCGACATTTTCGCGCAGCGCGCGCGCAGCCACGAAGGCAAGCTGCAGGTCGAACTCGCGCAGCTGCAATATCTGTCGACCCGGCTGATTCGCGCGTGGACCCACCTCGAACGTCAGAAGGGCGGTATCGGATTGCGCGGTCCAGGCGAGACGCAGCTCGAAACCGACCGCCGGCTCATCGGCGAGCGCATCAAGGCGCTCAAGATCCGCCTCGACAAGCTGCGCCGCCAGCATGGCACGCAACGCCGGGCGCGGCATCGCAACCAGACGGTGTCGGTGTCGCTCGTCGGCTACACCAACGCCGGCAAATCGACGCTCTTCAACGCGCTGACCAAGGCGCAGGCGTATGCCGCCGACCAGTTGTTCGCCACGCTCGATACCACCTCGCGGCGCGTGTATCTGGGCGACGAAGCGGGGCAGGTGGTGGTGTCCGATACCGTCGGTTTCATCCGCGAGCTGCCGCACCAGCTCGTCGCCGCGTTCCGCGCGACGCTCGAGGAAACCATTCACGCGGACCTGCTGCTGCATGTCGTCGATGCATCGAGCGCGGTGCGGCTCGACCAGATCGATCAGGTCAACGAGGTGTTGCACGCGATCGGCGCGGACACGATCCGTCAGGTGCTCGTGTTCAACAAGATCGACGCGGTGCCAGAGCTGGCAGCCCGTGGCGACGCGGTCGAGCGGGACGAGTATGGTAATATTTCGCGCGTCTTTTTGAGCGCGCGCACCGGGCAGGGGCTGGATGCATTGCGCGCTGCCATCGCCGAAATCGCTACAGCCGAACCGCTTGCCGACATGCCGTTCGATGCGTCGCAAGATGACCGCCCGGCGCAACTGCGCGACGACCACAAGGTTCCAGAACTCGGGCACTGACCCGTTCCAAAATTGCACTGACCCGCTGTCTACTCTGGTGAACGAACACAGGTGAACGATTACAACGAGCGGAGTATCTGGCTGCGTATGCGCGCCTTGCTTTCACTGAACGATCCGCGTTGGGGCCGGGGCGACGGCAACGGCGACCGGCAACGGCCGAACGATCCGAAGCGACCGGCACGCGACGGTGAAGGTCCGCCCGATCTCGACGAAATGTGGCGTGATTTCAATCGCCGTCTGTCCCGGATTTTCGGGCGCAGGGGCGGCGGTGTCGGCGGTGGCCGTCCTGACAACGGCCGTGGCGCGCGCATCGGCGTCGGCATCGTGATCGGCGTGCTGATCGCGATCTATCTCGGCAGCGGTGTGTTCGTCGTGCAGGATGGCCAGGCGGCCGTCGTGCTGCAGTTCGGCAAGTATCGCTATACCGCGGCGCCGGGCGTGCACTGGCGTCTGCCGTTTCCGTTCGAGTCCCACGAGTTCGTCAATGTCGGGCAGATCCGCCAGGTCGAGATCGGCCGTAGCAATGTGGTGCGTCTCGCGAACGTGAAGGACGCGTCAATGCTCACGCACGACGGCGACATCGTCGACGTGCGCTTCGCCGTGCAGTACCAGGTGCGCAAGCCCAACGACTTTCTGTTTCGCAGCGTCGATCCCGATCAGAGCGTGATGCATGCCGCGCAGGCGGCGGTGCGCGGCATCGTCGGCGCGCAGAGCACTAGCGATATCCTCGATCAGGATCACGAAACTTTGCGCCAGCAGCTGATCGCGGCGATCCAGCAATCGCTCGATCAGTACCAGTCCGGTCTGGCAGTCACGGGCGTGACGATCCAGAGCGTGCAGGTGCCCGAGCAGGTGCAACCCGCGTTCGCCGACGCTGCGAAGGTGCACGACGAAAACGAACGCGCGAAACGCGATGCGCAGGCTTATGCGGCCGATCTCCTGCCGCGCGCGCAGGCCGACGTCGATCGTCAGGTCCAGGAAGCCAAAACCTATAGCGAGACCACGGTCGCGCAGGCGCAGGCCGAGGCCGAGCGCTTCAACCAGGTCTACGCCCAATACGCGAAGGCGCCGGCCGTCGTGCGCTTCCGCCTGTACATGGAAACCATGCAGCAGATATACGCGAACGCGACCAAGGTGTTCGTCGACGCGAAGAACGGCAACAACGTGCTGTATCTTCCGCTCGACAGGCTCGTCGAGCAGAACCGCGAACGCCAGGCCGCGGCGGCGGGCGCCGCCGCTTCGGGTCCTGCTGTCGCGGGCGCGCCGCAAGCGGCGAGTGCGGCCGCGCCGTCGGCCGCGTCGGCCGCTGAGACCGGTGCCGCGGCAGGCTCCGCCGCCGCTGGCGCATCCGCACCCGCCGCTTCCGCGCCTGCGCCAGCGAGCCGGCCGAGCGCCGCGTCGCTGCGCTCGCGCGAAGCGTTCCGCAATCGCATGCGCGAAGACGACGTTCAATAAGGAGCGCACAAGAATATGAACCGAATCATTGCGCTCGTCGTCGCGCTCGTCATCGTGCTGTTCGCGGCATCGTCGATGGTGTTCGTCGTCGATCAACGGCATATGGCTGTGTTGTCCGCGCGCGGCGACGCGACGCCCACGCTGCTCGGCCCGGGGCTGCACGTGAAGCTGCCGCCGCCGCTGCAAACGGTCGCGTTCGTCGACAATCGCATCCAGTCGCTCGACGCACCCGACGAAGATCATTACGTCACGTCCGACAAAACCGATCTGCTGGTCAACCCGGTCATCAAGTTCCGCGTGACCGATCCGCTGAAGCTGATCGCCGAAACGAAGGGTGATCCGCAGAGCCTGCCCGACCGGCTCGCGCTGCTGTCGCGCGGCGCGCTCGGCGACGCGTTCGGCAAGTTCACGCTGTCCGACGCGCTCGCCAAACAACCGGCGATCGCCGAACAGGCCCGCGGTGCGATGGACAAGGGCGCGGCATCGCTCGGCGTATCGGTCGTGGATGTGCAACTCACGCGCGTCGATTTCCCGGCCGCGGTGGCCGACTCGGTATTCAAGCGCATGATCGCCGCGCGCAAGCAGGTCGCGGCGGACGAGCGAGCGAAGGGCGCCGCCGAAGCGAACCAGATCCGCGCGGACGCGCTCGCGAAGCAGCAGGCGGTGCTCGCCGACGGCCTCGCGCAGGCGCAGGGCATTCGCGGCGAAGGCGATGCAAAGGCCGCGGAGATCGCTGCCGAAGCGTTCGGCAAGGATCCGCAGTTCTACCAGTTTTATCAAAGCATGCAGGCGTACCGGAAGACCTTCAAGCCGGGCGACCTGATCGTGGTCGACTCCAGTAGCGAGTTCTTCCGCTTCATGCGTAGCCCGACCGGCGGCGTCGCCCCGGACGCTTCCGCGCCTGCTGCGCGCAAACGCTGATTACCGAAGGCCGCGGCATCCGCATCGCGGCCGCTTCACTCGCATGGACATAGCTGGTTCGTTATTGCTCGCGATCGCGCTGATGCTGATTATCGAGGGGATGTTTCCGTTCGTTTTTCCAACCGCCTGGCGCGACACGTTCCGTAAAATAGCGGAACGACCGCCGCATCAGATTCGTGTCGGAGGGCTCATCGTGATGTTGCTCGGGCTGGTTCTACTGTTCATCGCGACCTGAAGCCGGCTTGCTCGTCTGACGAACGCCGCGTGTTGCGGCGTGTTTTGCCGGCCCGAGCAAAACGCGTACTGACCGGCCACGCCGCCGCGCGTCGCGCGCGTGCCGCAAAGCGCCGCCCGAGCGTCTGTGTCAGCCGCCAGAATCAAGCCGCTCTACGTCATTCACACTCATCATCGGCGCTGCAAGACGCCGTGTTCAACGCCGTAGGACTGTATCGATGTCGACCTGGTTGCTTCCTGAGAATATCGCCGACGTGCTGCCGTCGGAGGCCCGCAAGATCGAAGAATTGCGGCGTCATTTGCTGGACCGTTTCCGCTCGTACGGCTACGAGATGGTGATGCCGCCGCTGCTCGAATACCTCGAGTCGCTGCTGACGGGCGGTGGGCACGATCTGAATCTGCGCACCTTCAAGCTCGTCGATCAGCTGTCGGGCCGCACGCTCGGTCTGCGCGCCGACATCACGCCGCAGGTCGCGCGCATCGACGCGCATCTGCTGAACCGCCAGGGCGTCACGCGTCTTTGCTATGCGGGCAACGTCGCGCATACGCGCCCGCGCGGCCTGCATGCGACGCGTGAGCAGATCCAGATCGGTGCGGAAATCTACGGCCACGCGGGGCTCGAAGCGGACCTCGAAATCCAGCAGCTGATGCTCGACGCGCTGCGTCTCGCCGGCCTCGCGAAGGTGCGTCTGGACCTGTGTCACGCGGGTGTGCTGGCGGCGCTGATCAAAGCCGAGCCGGCCGCCGAGGAACTGGGCCCGGCGCTCTACGACGCGCTGGCCGGCAAGGACGTGCCGCGCCTGGTCGAGATGACCGCGCAATTCTCGCCGGTGATTCGCGATGCGCTGCGCGCGCTGCCGACGCTGTACGGCGACGCGTCGGTGCTCGAAGAGGCCCGCGCGCGTCTGCCGAATTCACCGGCGATCGCCCGCGCGCTCGACGACCTCGCGTTCCTCGCGAGCCAGGTCGACGGCGCCGAAGTGATGATCGACCTCGCCGATCTGCGCGGCTACGCGTACCACAGCGGCGTGATGTTCTCCGCTTACGTGGACGGCGTGCCGAACGCGGTCGCGCGCGGCGGCCGTTACGACCACGTCGGTCAGGCCTATGGCCGCGCTCGCGCGGCAACCGGCTTTTCGCTGGATCTGCGCGAAGTCGCGCGGATCTCGCCGGTCGAAGCGCGCAGCAGCGCGATCCTCGCGCCGTGGCGGCACGACGAAGCGTTGCGCGTGGCGGTCGCGGCATTGCGCGATGGCGGTGAAGTGGTAATCCAGGCGCTGCCTGGCCACAAGCACGATCTCGATGAATTCGCGTTCGACCGGGTGCTGGTCGAGCGCAATGGCGCATGGGTGGTTGAACCGCGCGCTTGAGCCGCGCGTTCCGATCTACGCTGCCGGGGACCCGTCCCCCGACGCTCGCCCGAGGGCGGCGCAACCACCGCCCGAATCGCGCGCGGTCGAGCGACTCTGCGCGGCCGCGCATCCCTCCCAATATTCGACATAACGTGCATACCGTTGAGCGGAAACGGAAAAATTCCGGAAGCTTCCGCGAACCCAGGTAAAATACGTTTTTAACCAGCTTACGAAACAACATGTCTGCCAGCGCAGTGAATGTGAACCCCGGGCGCAACGTCGTCGTCGTGGGTACCCAATGGGGTGATGAGGGCAAGGGCAAGATCGTCGACTGGCTGACGGACCACGCTGAGGGCGTCGTTCGCTTCCAGGGCGGTCACAATGCCGGTCACACGCTTATCATCGGCGGCAAGAAAACCATCTTGCGTCTGATTCCGTCGGGCATCATGCATCCCGGCGTCGCGTGCTACATCGGCAATGGCGTCGTGTTGTCGCCGGAAGCGCTGTTCAAGGAAATCGGCGAACTCGAAGCCGCCGGCATCGACGTCCAGAAGCGCCTGTTCATTTCCGAAGCCACCACGCTGATCCTGCCGTACCACGTCGCGATCGACCAGGGCCGCGAAGCGCGCCGCGGCGCGAGCAAGATCGGCACGACCGGCCGCGGCATCGGCCCGGCCTACGAAGACAAGGTCGCGCGCCGCGGCCTGCGCGTGCAGGACCTGTTCGACGCGCCAGCCTTCGCCGAGCGTCTGCGCGAAAACCTCGACTATCACAACTTCGTGCTCACGCAGTACCTCGGCGCCGCCGCGGTCGACTTCCAGCAAACGCTCGACACGATGCTGAGCTACGCCGACCGACTGAAGCCGATGGTCACCGACGTGTCGCGCCGTCTCTACGACGTCAACGCGAACGGTGGCAATCTGCTGTTCGAAGGCGCGCAGGGCACGCTGCTCGACATCGACCATGGCACCTATCCGTTCGTCACCTCGAGCAACTGCGTCGCGGGTGCCGCGACGGCGGGCGCGGGCGTCGGTCCGCAGAAGCTCAACTACATCGTCGGCATCACGAAGGCGTACTGCACGCGTGTCGGTTCGGGCCCGTTCCCGAGCGAACTGTACGATGCGGACAATGCCTCGCGCCAGGACCCGATCGGCCTCGAACTCGCCACCGTCGGCAAGGAATTCGGCTCGGTCACCGGCCGTCCGCGCCGCACCGGCTGGCTCGACGTCTCCGCGCTGCGTCGCTCGATCCAGATCAACGGCGTGACGGGGCTGTGCATGACCAAGCTCGACGTGCTCGACGGTCTCGACGAAGTGAAGCTGTGCGTCGGCTACACGATCGACGGCCACAACGTCGATCTGCTGCCGCGCGGCGCGACGGAAGTCGCGCGCTGCGTACCGGTCTACGAAACCTTTGCGGGATGGAAGGAAAGCACGGTCGGCATCAAGGAGTGGGACAAGCTGCCCGCCAACGCGCGTGCGTACCTGACGCGCGTGCAGGAGGTCGCGGGCATTCCAATCGACATGGTCTCCACCGGTCCGGACCGCGACGAAACGATTCTGCTGCGTCATCCGTTCAAGGTCTAAGCGATGCAAGGTGTACCCATGATCGCGATGAAAGATCCGCGCAACGACGACAAGAACCTGTGGGTCGGCTGGGACGAATATCACCGGCTGATCGAGATGCTCGCACTTGCCGTGCACGAATCGGGCTGGAAGTTCGACAAGATCCTGTGCCTCGCGCGCGGCGGTCTGCGCGTCGGCGACCAGCTGTCGCGCATCTACGATCTGCCGTTGGCGATTCTGGCAACGAGCTCTTATCGCGAGGCAGCGGGCACGCAGCAGGGCGAACTCGACATCGCGCAATACATCACGATGACGCGCGGCGAACTGCACGGTAACGTGCTGCTCGTCGACGACCTCGTCGATTCGGGCGTCACGCTCGCGCGCGTGCAGCAGCATCTGAAGGAACGCTATCCGGCCATCACCGCGGTGCGCTCGGCCGTGCTGTGGTACAAGGGCTGCTCGAAGGTGAAGCCCGATTACCACGTGCAGTATCTGCCGACCAACCCGTGGATTCATCAGCCGTTCGAGGAGTGGGACACGGTGCGTCCGCATAACCTCGGCGCGTGGATCAAGCGCGGCATCGCCCAGGCCGATGAGGCGTCGGGCAATTGACGCGAAGCCGCGCGCCTCACGCTTTGTCGCATCGGATCTCGTGCGTCATCGCGGTGTCACAAAACGGAGCCCAGTCGGGCTCCGTTTTTTTATGCGTCAAGCGCCGCGCCAGGACGTCCGCACCGCGGCAGGCGCGTCCATATCGCAGTGCTACACTGCGCGGACATCCACGTGGCGTATCCACAACAAGCCGGGCGGTACCGGATGGGCAGTTTAAAATAGCGGTCGTTTTTTCCGCCCCGGAACGGATTTCCTCGCGTCCATGACAGATAACAATCACGTACACAAACAGCCACTGCCTTCCCTTGCGATTGCCGCGATCGGAGTGGTGTTCGGCGACATCGGTACGAGCCCGTTGTACGCACTGAAGGAAGCCTTCAGTCCGTCGCACGGCATCCCGTTGACCGATCAGTCGATCCTTGGCGTTATTTCGCTGCTGTTCTGGGCAATCGTGATCGTGGTCGGCGTCAAGTACGTGCTGTTCGTGATGCGCGCCGACAACAACGGCGAGGGCGGCGTCCTCGCGCTGATGGCGCTGGCGATGCGCTCGGTCGATCAGAAATCGAAAATGGCCGGCCTTCTGATGATGCTCGGCATCTTCGGCGCCTGCATGTTTTACGGCGACGCGGTGATCACGCCGGCAATCTCGGTGATCTCGGCGGTCGAAGGTCTCCAGATCGCCGCGCCGCATCTGGCGCATCTGGTGATTCCGCTGACCATCGTGATCCTGATCGTGCTGTTCTGGATCCAGCGGCACGGCACGGCCACGGTCGGCCGTCTGTTCGGGCCGATCATGACGCTTTGGTTCCTCGTGCTCGCCGTGCTCGGCCTGTGGCACATCATGCAGTCGCCGAATGTGATCCAGGCGCTCAATCCCTACTACGCGTACACGTTCATGGCCGCGCACGTACTGCAGGCCTACGTGGTGCTCGGCTCGGTCGTGCTGGTGCTGACCGGCGCGGAGGCGCTGTACGCGGACATGGGCCACTTCGGCGCGCAGCCGATCCGCATGGCGTGGTACGTGCTCGTGATGCCTTCGCTCGTGCTGAACTACTTCGGCCAGGGCGCGCTGCTGATGCACGACCCAAAGGCGATCGAAAATCCGTTCTTCCTGCTCGCGCCGGACTGGGCGTTGTTGCCGCTCGTCGTGCTGTCGACGGTCGCGACGGTGATCGCGTCGCAGGCGGTGATTTCGGGCGCGTACTCGCTGACGAGCCAGGCGATCCAGCTCGGCTACGTGCCGCGCATGAAGGTCCTGCACACGTCCGAACTCGCGATCGGGCAGATTTATGTGCCGGTCGTGAACTGGATGCTGCTGTTCATCATCCTGTGCATCGTGATCGCGTTCAAGAGCTCGGACAATCTGGCGGCCGCGTACGGTATCGCGGTGACGGCAACGATGGTGATCACGACGATCCTTGCCTGCGTCGTGATGGTGAAGGTGTGGAACTGGAACAAACTGCTGGTTGGGCTCATTATCGGCGTGTTCATGGTGGTCGACCTGGGCTTTTTCGGCGCGAACCTGCTGAAGGTCGAAGAGGGCGGCTGGTTGCCGCTGTGCATCGGCGGCCTGCTGTTCTTCCTGCTGATGACGTGGTTCAAGGGCAGGATGATCGTGAAGGAACGCACGGCCGCCGACGGTATTCCGCTGATGCCGTTCCTGCAAGGCCTGCTCGCGCATCCGCCGCATCGCGTGTCGGGCACCGCGATCTATCTGACCGGCAGCGATTCGCTGGTGCCGGTGAGCCTGCTGCACAATCTGAAACACAACAAGGTGCTGCACGAGCGCACGATCTTTCTGACCTTCGTCACGCGCGACATTCCGTACGTGAAGGACGCCGATCGCGTGACCGTGAAGGACATGAACGGTGGCCTGTGGCTGGTGAAGGCAGCCTACGGCTTTAACGAAACGCCCGACGTGAAGGCGGTGCTGCTCGACGTCGGCCGCACGCACGACATGAGCTTCGAATTGATGGACACGTCATTCTTCCTCGCACGCGAAACGGTGGTGCCGACGCAATTGCCGGGCATGTCGGTATGGCGCGAGCGTGTGTTCGCGTGGATGCATCAGAACGCCGCGAAGCCGACCGACTTCTTCAGCATCCCGGCTAACCGGGTCGTGGAACTGGGAACGAAGATCGAGATTTGACGGCTCGCGCGTGACGTGCGGGAGCGCAAACAAAAAGCCCACGCATTGCGTGGGCTTTTTGTTCATGCGCGCGTGCAAGCGGTTGAGCGCGCGACGCAGTCATGTCACGGACCGGAGCGCGTGCGACGACGTGCTCCGGTCCGTGACGCTCACTTCTGCTTGAGCTTCGCAAACGCAGCCGCCATCGCGCCGCCCGGCTCCGGTTCGCGCGAGCGTTGCGGCGCACCGCGTCCCGCTCCGCCGCGATTGAAGCTGCCGCCCGAGCCACCGCGATCCTGCTGCGCACCGCCGCCGCTGCGCGCGGCCGCTGCACCGGGTTCGTCGTCGAGACGCATCGTCAGTGCGATACGCTGGCGCTTCACGTCGACTTCGAGCACCTTGACCTTGACGATCTGACCGGCTTTCACGACCTCATGCGGATCCTTCACGAACTTCGTCGACATCGCCGACACGTGCACGAGGCCATCCTGATGCACACCGATGTCGATGAACGCGCCGAACGCCGCGACGTTCGTCACGACGCCTTCGAGCACCATGCCCGGGATCAGATCGCTGACCTTCTCGACACCTTCGCGGAACGTCGCGGTCTTGAACTCGGGACGCGGATCGCGGCCCGGCTTCTCGAGTTCGACCAGGATGTCGCGCACGGTTGGAAGACCGAAACGCTCGTCGACGAATTCGGTGGGTGACAGTCCGCGCAACGCGTCGCGATTGCCGAGCACTTCGCCGACCTGCTTACTGATCTTCGCGAGGATGCGCTGGACGACCGGATACGCTTCCGGGTGCACCGACGAACGGTCGAGCGGATTCTCGCCGTTATTGATGCGCAGGAAGCCGGCAGCTTGCTCGAAGGTCTTGTCGCCGAGACGCGGCACCTTGCGTAGATGCTCGCGCGACGGGAACGGCCCGTTCGCATCGCGATAGTCGACGATGTTGCGCGCGAGCGTTGCGTTTAAACCCGACACCCGCGCGAGCAGCGCGACCGACGCGGTGTTCGCATCGACGCCGACCGCATTCACGCAGTCCTCGACGACCGCGTCGAGCGAGCGCGCGAGTTCGCGCTGGTTCACGTCGTGCTGATACTGGCCGACGCCGATCGCCTTCGGCTCGATCTTCACGAGCTCGGCGAGCGGGTCCTGCAGACGTCGCGCGATCGACACGGCGCCGCGCAGCGACACGTCCATGGCGGGGAATTCCTTCGCGGCAAGCTCGGACGCCGAGTACACCGACGCGCCGGCTTCGGACACGACGATCTTCTGCAGCTTCAGCTCCGGATGACGCGCGATCAGCTCGCTCGCGAGCTTGTCCGTCTCACGCGACGCGGTGCCGTTGCCGATGCTGATCAGCTCGGCCTGCGTTTGCGCGGCGATTCGCGCGAGCTTCGCGAGCGAGCCGTCCCAGTCGCGGCGCGGCTCGTGCGGGTAGATCGTGTCGGTCGCGAGCACCTTGCCGGTGCGGTCGACCACCGCCACCTTCACGCCGGTGCGCAAGCCCGGATCCAGACCGATCACGGCCTTCGGACCAGCCGGCGCCGCGAGCAGCAGGTCCTTCAGATTGCGCGCGAACACGCGGATCGCTTCGTGTTCGGCTTCGTCGCGCAGATTGGTCAGCAGCTCGTTTTCGAGGTGCGGCTGCACCTTCACGCGCCAGCACCAGCGGCACACGTCGGAGAGCCACTTGTCGGCGGGGCGGTTCTGATTGGCGATGCCGAAGTGCCGCGCGATCAGCGCTTCGCCCGGGTGCGGCACCTGCGCGTCGAGCTCTTCGCCAAGGCCGAGCTTGATCATCAGCACGCCGGCATTGCGGCCGCGGAACAGTGCGAGCGCGCGATGCGACGGCACCGTGCGGATCGTTTCCGCGTAGTCGTAGTAGTCGCGGAATTTCTCCTCTTCCGCGGTTTCCTTGCCTTCCACGACCTTCGACGACACCACGCCCTGGTTGAACAGATAGTCGCGCAGCTTGCCGAGCAGCTCGGCGGTCTCGCCGAATTGTTCGGAGAGGATGTCGCGCGCGCCGTCGAGCGCGGCCTTCACATCGGCGACGCCTTTGTCCGCGTCCACGTACGCCGCGGCTTCGGCTTGCGGATCGAGCAGCGGATTGCCGAGCAGCGCGTCGGCGAGCGGCTGCAAGCCGGCTTCGCGCGCGATCTGCGCGCGCGTGCGGCGCTTCGGTTTGTATGGCAGATAGAGGTCTTCGAGCACCTGTTTGCTGTCGGCGCCTTCGATCGCGCCGCGCAGCTCGTCGGTGAGCTTGCCCTGTTCGTCGATGCTCGCGATGATCGCCGCGCGCCGGTCTTCCAGCTCGCGCAAATAGACTAGGCGTTCCTCGAGATTGCGCAGTTGCGTGTCGTCGAGATTGTCGGTCACTTCCTTGCGATAACGGGCAATGAACGGAACGGTCGCGCCTTCGTCGAGAAGTTCCACTGCGGCCGCGACCTGGCGCGGCTGGACGGACAGTTCGGTGGCGATGCGCTGGACGATCTTGAGTGCTACGGTTTCCGTCATAAGGTCTTGGTGTTCCTGCGGACTCAGTGATGGGCCGCGCGCGGGCGGCAAATCGGGACAGGCCGGGCATGTGCCGCGACCAAGTCTAGAGCGGGGCATTTTGCCATAAATGCCAAAGGGCTCAACCGTGGGGTGTTAGAATTTCGGGCATGTTCCGTTGACCCTCTACGACGTTGCCAATCTCCTTGTCCCTCAACCGCCTGGTCTCTTCGCTGGCGTCAGGTTCACTGCCGGGTTCACTGCCGGGTTCGTCTCAATTGCCGCTGGTTTCTTTGCGCTCGTTCGGTCGGTCGGCTTTAACGGCCGCCGCGTCGTGCGTGATCGCCGCAGCGCTCGTCGTGCCGGTGTCGGCCGTGGCGCAAAGTGCGACGCCGGCGCAAGGTACGGGACCCGTCGCGGCCTCGGGCCCGCAAGCCGCCGCAACCGCCGACGGCCCTCAAAGCGCAAGTGACGTAGCCGTGCTGGACAAGTCGTTCGACGAGCGGCAACAGGTGCTCAATCAGCGCACCGACGACAACAACTATCAATTCGCTGTCGCGCAACACAACTGCTACAGCCGCTTCTTCGTCAATCACTGTCTGAACCGCGCACGCGACGCGATGCGCAGCGTGCAGGCGGACATCCGCAAGGAACAGCTCGCGCTCGACGCCGAGCAGCGTGCGCAGCGCGCCCGTGAACGCGACGAACGCACCGCGTTGCGGCGCGCGCAAAACGAGGCGGAAGCGCCGCAACGTGCCGCCGAAGACGCGCGCAACGAGCAGGCGTATCAGGAAAAGCAGCATCAGCACGCGCTCGATCAGGCGCAGCACAACGCCGAGGCGCCGCAGCGCGAAGCCAATGCGCAGGCCTACGCGGAGAAGCAACGTCAGCACGCGCTCGATCAGGCGCAGCGCAACGCCGCGGCACCGCAGCACGAAGCCAATGCGCAGGCCTACGAGGAGAAGCAGCGCCAGCACGCGCTCGATCAGGCGCAGCGTGGTGTCACGCCTGCGCAGGCGGCGGCCAATCAGAAGGCCTACGACCAGAAGCAGAGCGACTACCAGCGCAAGCTCGAGGAAGCGCGTCGGCAGGGTGCGCAAAAGGCCGCGGAGCGCCAGCAGAAACAGGAGACTTTCGAGCGGAAGCAGGCCGAGGCCGCGCAGCACAAGCTCGATGTCGAAGCACGTCAAAAGCAGGCCACCGAGAAGGCCGGGCAGAAGCGTCAGGACGAGTTGAAGCAGCAACAGCTCGAAGAGCAGCAAAAGCAGCAACAAGAGCAACAGTAAGCGTGCTGTAGTGGCTGTATCGTAGAGTAAGCCGTGGCGGTCGTGGCCAGGGCCGCCGTAGTCGCCGTAATGCGTTTTGAGGCGGACAGCAACCTCAGGCATCGGACCGCGCGCACGCGGTTCGTGCCGCCGACCAGAGGAGGCGAGCATGCGCGATCGTCATCACGTCATCGACGCAAACACACTTCGCGACCGCATTCTGCAACTGGAATCGGAGCATAGTGGACTCGACCGGTTGATCGACCGGATGTCGGATGAACCCGGCATCGACGACTTCGAGTTACAGCGCCTGAAAAAGCGCAAACTTAAAGTCAAGGACACCATCATCTTGCTGCAATTGCAGCTCGAACCGGACGCGCGCGCCTGAGTTCGCGGCCTGGCAGGCGCCGGGCGCGCAGCGCGCGAGCCGGACTTAGCAGGAACGCTTGCCTTGAATTCATCGCATGACACTTCATCCCGGGCCGCGCCGGACAACGCATCTGCTTCGGGCACGCCCGCGCCGCGCGCGGCAGCACCGGTGCCAGGTGTGTCGCTGAATCGGCGCCGCGCGAGCGAGCTCGACGACATCTTCGCCGACAACGGTCTGCTCGCACGGCAGATCGACGGTTATCGGCCGCGTGCGTCGCAGATCGAGATGGCGCGCGCGGTTGCCGCGGCGATGGAGGCGTCGGGCCGCGCGATGCCCGAGCCCGCGATGTTCGAGACGCAGAAGCGCCCGGCGCGGCGCCTGCAGCAGACCGGCGCTGAAGCCGTCTCTGAGTCGACCGGGAGCAACGCGCAAGCCGATGGTGTCGACGGTGGTGAGAATACGCTGATCGTAGAGGCGGGTACCGGCACCGGCAAGACCTATGCGTACCTCGTGCCGGCCATGCTGTGGGGCGGCAAGGTGATCGTCTCGACCGGCACCAAGCATCTGCAGGATCAGCTGTTCCAGCGCGACATTCCGACCGTGCGCGACGCGCTCGCGGTGCCGGTGTCGGTCGCGATGCTGAAGGGCCGCGCGAACTACCTGTGCCACTACTACCTGCAACGCACCGCGGACAACGGCCGTCTGCCGTCGCGCCAGGAGACCTCGTATCTGCAGGACATCGTGCGCTTCGCGAAGATCACGCGCACCGGCGACAAGGCCGAACTCGCGAGCGTGCCGGAAACGGCGCAGGTGTGGTCGATGGTCACGTCGACGCGCGACAACTGTCTCGGCCAGGAGTGTCCCCACTACAAGGACTGCTTCGTGATGCAGGCGCGCCGCGAAGCGCAGCAGGCCGATATCGTGGTGGTCAACCACCATCTGTTTTTCGCCGACATCATGCTGCGCGATACCGGCATGGCGGAGCTGCTGCCGACTGCGAATACGGTCATCTTCGACGAAGCGCACCAGTTGCCCGAAACCGCGACGCTGTTTTTCGGCGAGACGCTATCGACCGCGCAGTTTCTCGAACTCGCACGCGATTCGGTCGCCGAGGGCCTCGGTCACGCACGCGATGCGGTCGATTGGGTCAAGCTCGGCGCGACGCTCGAGCGCGCCGCGCGCGACGTGCGGCTCGCGTTCAAGGAAGACTCGGTGCGTCTGTCGATCGGCCAGCTGCCCGACGATCACCCGCTGTTCGCCGCGCTCGAGACGCTCGATGCCGAGCTCGACGCGTTGGCCTCGGTGTTGGCGGGCCAGGCCGAGCGAGCCGAATCGCTCGGCGCGTGTTTGCGTCGCGCGCGCGAGTTGCAGGACGTGCTGAGCGGCTGGACCATGCCACCCACGAGTGCAGAACGCGACGCGGTTGCGACCCGCGAGGGTGACGCCAGCGCGGAGCGCGCCGATCCGAATGAAAAGGTGCGCTGGATCGAGGTGTTCTCGCAGACGGTGCAGCTGCACGAAACGCCGTTGTCGGTCGCGCCGATTTTCGCGAAGCAGCGCGCCGGCGTACCGCGCGCGTGGATCTTCACATCGGCGACGCTGTCGGTGCGCGGCGACTTCACGCACTATGCGGCGCAGATGGGCTTGAACTCGAAGCGCTCGATGACATTGCCGAGCCCATTCGACTATCCATCGCAAGGGCTTCTGTACGTACCGCGCAATCTGCCACAGCCGTCATCGCCGATGTTCACCGACGCCGTGTTCGATGCCGCATTGCCCGCGATCGAAGCCTCGGGCGGCGGCGTCTTCATGCTGTGCACGACGCTGCGCGCGGTGGATCGTATCTCGGCGAAGCTGCGCGACGCGATCGAGTCGCGCGGCTGGGACTATCCGCTGCTCGTGCAGGGCGACGCGAGCCGCACCGAACTGCTCGACCGCTTTCGCGCCTACGGCAATGCGATCCTGGTCGGCAGTCAGAGCTTCTGGGAAGGGGTGGACGTGCGCGGCGACGCGCTGTCGCTGGTCGTGATCGACAAGCTGCCGTTTGCGCCGCCGGACGATCCCGTGCTGGCCGCGCGGCTCGACGCACTGACGAAGAAGGGCTTGAGCCCGTTCGCCGTGCATCAGCTGCCGCAGGCCGTCATCACGCTGAAGCAGGGCGCCGGCCGGCTGATTCGCGCGGAGACCGATCGTGGCGTGCTGATGATCTGCGATACACGTCTCGTCGATAAACCTTATGGCCGCCGCATCTGGCAGAGTCTGCCGCCGTTCAAGCGCACCCGCGAGATCGACGTGGTGCGTGAGTTCTTTGAGGAGAGCGCTGGGCCAGCGGCGCCGGTTCGATAGGGGATGTGTTCCACACATGCGACGAGCTCCGCAGCGGAAAGCGGCCCTGAATGACAAAACGCCACGGATGTGAATCCGTGGCGTTTTTCTTTGCCCGTTTGCGGCCCGCGCCGTTTCCGGCCAGCCTCCAAACGTTTCGTGCGCAGGCGCTGTAGCGGGAGCGCCGCTACAGCGCCGAACCGTTGCGGCTTACTGGCTTGCGCCTGCTGCCGGCGATGCTGCTTCAGCCGGCGATGCCGCCTCGGCCGGCGATGCTGCTTCGGCCGGCGATGCTGCTTCGGCCGGCGATGCCGCAACTGCCGGCGATGCTGCTTCAGCAGGCGATGCTGCCGCCGGTGCGGACGCAGCTTCCGACGGTGCAGCAGCCTGATCGTTGCTCTTGTTGCATGCAGCGAGTGCCACAACTGCCAACAGGGATGCTACGAGGAGGGATTTCTTCATGATCACGTCCTTTTATGGTTTAAAGGTAAGCAACAGCGCAAAATAAAACCGGTAATGTGCTCCAACACCGACCTGGGCCGCTGGTGGAGATGCTCTTTTGACGAGCTGGAATCTTCCCTACGGCTTGGGCGGAAATTATATGCACTTTCGTACTGACAGTCGATAAATGCGGGTCAATACGTTGTCTTTCTCATACAAAATTTCACCGTACGGTATAACAGGCGGGCAGAGTTACGCAATCTCGCCTACCTGTATCCAGCCCGCACAATACCACTCGTGTAGCAGTGCTGTCACCGATGAATCGTGTGATAGTGTTACAAAGCGTATCGCACTCATGCACCGCAGATTTGCGAGTTCAAACAGCCATTTTTTCACGCCGGTCCACGATATTTCTTCTCCATTTACGAAGAAAAAACGTCGTTCATACAACAGGTTAGTCTTGCGATCGAGCCGTAGACCGGATCTCGACGCCGCGCCGATGAAACGGGCTTCGTTGAGCGGCCGTTGCGGCGGATCGAAGACGACACTCGGCTTGGGTTCGCTGAGGTACGTGCCAAGGAACGACGCAATGTCCTGCTCATTCCATCGCACTTTAGCAAGCATCGCGCCCACCCGTTCGACGAGCGCCGCGGGCAACTCGGCCGGCTGTTCGACGGCGGCCTGCCGTGGGTCGCGATAAAGGGCGCCCGCCTTGCCCGTGGCCTCTCCGCGCTCGGCCAGGTGGTAGAGGAACTGCGCGGTCAGCTCGCTTTCGGAGGGCGCGCGAAAACCGATCGAGCAGGTCATGCATTCGCCCTCGGCGATGCCGTCGTGCGCGATGTGCGGCGGCAGGTACAGCATGTCGCCGGGCTCGAGTACCCACTCCTGTTCGTGCTCGAAGTGCTGTAAAACCTTCAACGGCAAGCCGGGCTGCAGCGTCAGATCTTTCTGCGCGCTAATGCGCCAGCGGCGCTTGCCTTTTACTTGCAAAAGAAACACATCGTAGGAATCGAAGTGCGGGCCGACGCCGCCGCTATCGGTCGCATACGAAATCATCAGGTCGTCGAGACGGGCGTCCGGCACGAAACGGAAACGGTCGAGCAACGCGCGCGCGCGGTCGTCGTGCAGATCCACGCCCTGCACGAGCAGTGTCCATGCGCGCTGTTTGACGGACGGCAGTTCGTCGGGCGCGAACGGGCCGTGCTCCAGCTGCCATTTGTTGCGCAAGTGCGTGATCAGGCGCGCTTCGATGTCGTCCCGATCGGCCAGCTCGAACAGCTCGTCGCGCGACAGCGGCGCTTCGATGTCCGGAATCGCCTGACGGATCAGCAGCGGCTTTTTCTGCCAGTAGCGGCGCATGAATTGCGACGGGCTCAGATGGCCGAGAAGTGCGGTCGGAACGTCGGGCGAGGGCGGAAGAATGGGCCGCGTGGCCGGCTTTGCAGCAGACGGCGAATTGCTTGCCGAACCTGCATCGGCCGGGAGGTGGGTGGGCCGCCTGGGCATCGTATAATGTGAGTTGTATTCTGGAGAATCGAATGAAAATCGCAAAGAACACCGTCGTGTCGGTCGCCTACAAGCTGTCGGATGCGCAGGGCAATCTGATCGAGGAAAGCGAAGAGCCGATGGTCTATCTTCACGGCGGCTATGATGGCACGTTCCCCAAGATCGAGGAAGAGCTCGACGGCCAAGAGGCTGGCTTCGAGACCCAGATCCAGCTCGAGCCGCAAGACGCGTTCGGCGAATACGATCCTGACCTTGTGAAGATCGAGCCGCGCGATCGCTTCCCGGAACCGCTCGAAGTCGGCATGCAGTTCGAAGGCACCCCGGAAGATGGCGACGAGGAAATCGATGCGCTGGTGTACGTGGTGACCGACGTCGCGGAAGACAAGGTCGTGCTCGACGGCAATCATCCGCTCGCCGGCATGGCGCTGCGTTTCGCGTTGACCGTCAAAGACGTGCGTCCGGCAACTGAAGACGAAATCCAGCACGAGCACGCGCATGGCGCGGACGGCCTCGAAGTTCTCGACGACGATGAAGACGAGGACGAAGAAGACAGCTCAAAACCGACCCTGCACTGAGCTTGCGGGCATGCGCGGTGTCGTCGCGGGGGCAGACGGCACCGATGCGGGCAACGCAGGCGAGGCTGGCAGTATCGACCCCGGCGGCATCGAGATAGCGGGCCCATAGTCGCCGCCGCCCTGGTCGGACGGGATGCGCGGCTGCTGCTCCTGCGACTCTCCAGGTGCCTGCAATACGGGCGGCAATTCCGACGCCGGCCCGAAACCTTCCACATTCGGCATCTCCGGCGCAACCGGCATCGACGCGCCGGATTCGTCGCGCGGCGATGCGGGCGGCAAGACCGGCGGCGTGGTGGGCAGCGGCATCTGCTTCGGCACGTCGCGCACGCTGACTCCGAACGGCGGCTTCCTGCCGAAATCCGCTTCTATCTGAATCCATTGGTTGAGACGATCATGCGGCGCGAGCGCAATGCGCGTGAGGTTCGTCACGACCATCCCCTTGTCGTTGCGTAGCGGCTGATCGATGACGAAACCGCCGGCCGGCCGGTCGTCGTCTGCATGAATGACGACCACGGGTCCGGGGAAAATCTGCGCGAGCTTGACCAGACTGCGCTTGAATTCCAGAAAGCCGTCGCGGCGCGAGCTATGTGCGAAGTGCAGCCAGGCGAACCGTTCGGGTCGCTCGTAGCGCTCCGGGTCGAAGTCGCCCTGAATGAACACGACGATCGCGCGCGCGTCGCGGCGCTTCGCGTATTCGGCCGCGTGCTCGAGCCAGAATGCGTTGGCGATCACGCGATCTTCGAACTCGCCGTTGCGGCCGCCCGCGCTCAGGTAGTGGTTGTTCGGACCCGGCGCGTTCAGGCCGATGAAGACGATGTCGCCGGCGTTGGTGTTCGCTTTGTCGTTCGTTTTTTCGTTGACCACCCAGCGCACGTTTTCACGGAACGGGCGGAAGCGCGACACCTCGCTCTCGCGCGTCAACGCGATCGGGTTCTGCCCCATCGACGTTGGATCGGCGAACAGCGTTTGCCGCAACTGGTCGAGCCGCTCGACCGGATCGAAGCCGCCGGCTTCCGCCGTGCCGCAATCGACCCAGTCATGCTGGCCGGGGATAAAGAAGAGGGCAGTGCGCGAGCTGTCGAGCAGCGCGTGGCGGCGCTCGAACAGCGCGTCGCGGCAAACTTCCTTCGGCCCCTTCAGATTGCCGTCGTAGACGATGAAGCGCACGTCGCGCTCGCGGCCGATCGCCTCGAGCAGCCGTTGCGTGGCGGCTTCGTCGGCGGGGCTGTGCATCGTGCCGGAAATCACCGCGAACGCGAAGCGCGAGGCCTCAGCGCGCGCCGGCGCGGTCCATGCGCACACTGCCACCAGCACGACGATGCCGCCTGCCGGTGCGAGCACGTGGCGCAGCGCCGCGCGAAGCCCGCGCGGGCGCGGCGGGTGTCCCGGCGTGTCAGTGGTCCGCATCCGGCGCGACGGCCAGTTCATGCAGTTCGTACAGCAGATCGAGCGCTTCGCGCGGCCGCAGATCGTTCGGATCGATGCCGCGCAGACGCTCGACGAGTGTCTGCATCGCGGGCGACGCAGGCGTTGCGTCGCTCGCCGCCTCGTGGTCGTCGTCCGTGTCTTCGGCGAGCATGGCAGGCTGCGTCGCGAACAGATCGAGTTGCGGCGCGGGCTGCGCGGCCGATTGCTGCTCCAGATGCGCGAGATGCTTGCGTGCCGCGCGGATCACCGCGTTCGGCACGCCGGCGAGCTGCGCGACCTGCAGACCGTAGCTCTGATTGGCGGGCCCTTCGTTGACCGCGTGCAGGAACACGATGCCGTGCCCGTGCTCGACTGCCGACAGATGCACGTTGGCCGCGTGCGGAAACTCCGCGGGTAGTTGCGTCAGCTCGAAATAGTGCGTCGCGAACAGCGTGTAGCAGCCGTTGTGGGCGAGCAGGTGGCGCGCGATCGCCCACGCCAGCGCGAGGCCGTCGAACGTCGACGTGCCGCGGCCGATCTCGTCCATCAGCACGAGGCTTTGCGATGTCGCGTCGTTGAGGATCGCGGCGGCTTCGGTCATCTCCACCATGAAGGTCGAGCGGCCGCCGGCGAGGTCGTCGGCCGCGCCGATGCGCGTGAAGATGCGGTCGATCGGTCCGAAGGCCGCGCGCCGCGCTGGTACATAGCTGCCCACGTAAGCGAGCAGCGCGATCAGCGCGGTCTGGCGCATGAAGGTCGACTTGCCGCCCATGTTGGGACCGGTGATCAACAGCAGCTTGCGCTCGGTCGCGAGTGAGCAATCGTTGGCGATGAACTGCTCGACCTGCGCCTCGACCACCGGATGACGACCCTGCTCGATGTCGATACCCGCGTTTGCCGAGAACGTCGGCGCAACCCAGTCGAGTGCGCGAGCGCGTTCGCCGAGCGCGGCCAGCAGATCGAGTTCGGCGAGCGCGAGCGCAACGCGCTGACAGTCGGGAATGAACGGCAGCAACGATTGCAGCAACGCGTCGTACAGTGCGCGTTCGCGCGCGAGCGCGCGTTCCTGCGCGGACAGCGCTTTGTCCTCGAAGGTCTTCAGCTCGGGCGTGATATAGCGCTCGGCATTCTTCAGCGTTTGCCGACGGCGATAGTCGTCCGGCACCTTGTCGGTCTGGCCGCGCGTGACTTCGATATAGAAGCCGTGCACCTTGTTGTACTCGACGCGCAGATTGCTGATGCCGGTGCGCGCGCGTTCGCGTGTTTCGAGATCGATCAGGAACTGTCCGCAGTTCTCCGAAATATCGCGCAGTTCGTCGAGCTCGGCGTCATAACCACGCGCGATGACGCCGCCGTCGCGCACCATCGCGGCCGGCTCTTGCGCGACCGCGAGCTTCAGCAAATCGGCGCACGCGTGCGGCGGTTCGAGCGCCGCGTCGATGCGCGCGAGCGAATCCGCGTTCGAGGCCACCGCCGCGAGCTGCGCGCGCAATGCAGGTAGCGCGATGAAGGTATCGCGCAGGCTCGACAGATCGCGCGGCCGCGCCGACAGCAGCGCGAGACGTCCGGTGATCCGTTCGATGTCCGAAATCTGCCGCAATGCGCTGCGCAAGGTATGGAGGTCGGCGCCCGGCGGCGTGTCGAGCAACGCGCCGATCGCCTGCTGACGTGCCTGCGCCACTGCCGAATCGCGCGGCGGATGATGCAGCCAGTGCCGCAGCAGGCGGCTGCCCATCGTCGTGCAGCAGGTGTCGAGCAGCGAGCACAGCGTCGGCGATTCGGTGCCGCGCAGTGTCTCCGTGAGTTCGAGGTTGCGGCGCGTGGCCGGATCGAGGCCGATGTATTCGGATTCGTATTCGACCTTCAGGCTGCGCACATGGCGCAGTTGCTGGCCCTGCGTGGACGCCGCATACAGCAGCAACGCGCCGGCCGCGCCGCACGCGCAGCCGAGCGAATGCGCGCCGAAGCCGTCGAGGCTCGCGACTTCGAGCTGGTCGCACAGGCGCTTCGTGCCCGAGGTGATATCGAAGTGCCAGGCTGGTACACGCTTGAGCGCGCTGGCGTTGACAGGCGGTGTCCAACTGGTCGAATCGGCGGTGGCGTCGGCGACCAGAATTTCCGCGGGACGGATGCGCTCCAGCGCGGCGGCGACCTGATCGGGCGCGACTTCGGCGAGGCGCAGCGCGCCGCTCGCGAGATTGAGCCATGCGAGACCGACGCTCGTGGCGACGCCGCGGCGATTGTGCGCGACGCCCAGCGCGAGCAGATAGACGTCGCTCTTGTCGGACAGCAGTGCGGCGTCGGTCAGCGTGCCAGGCGTAACCACGCGCATGACCTTGCGCTCGACCGGGCCTTTCGAGGTGGCCGGGTCGCCGATCTGTTCGCAGATCGCGACCGATTCGCCGAGCTTCACGAGCTTGGCCAGATACTGTTCGACAGCGTGATGCGGCACGCCGGCCATCTTGATCGGATTGCCCGCCGACGCGCCGCGCTGCGTGAGCGTCAGGTCGAGCAGGCGCGCGGCTTTTTCCGCGTCGTCGAAAAAGAGTTCGTAGAAGTCGCCCATCCGGTAGAACACCAGCGTGCCCGGATGCTCCGCCTTGATGCGCAGGTACTGCTGCATCATCGGCGTGTGTTGTGCGACGTCGTTGGCCGCTGCGGTTTGAATACCCATCCTTCGTGTCTTCTTGCGGTAGATGCTCAGGGCGTGAGTTTAACCCGCCGGCGCGGCGAGCGGACCCTGGCCGAACGGACGATGCCCAACACAAGAGCTGAATGTCAGCATGACCTATTCGATCAAAGCGGGGGTTGCACGCCGTCGCGGCGGGTTACGGCCGTCGAGCCGAGCCTCGCGCTGTCTTTGCTGGAGCACCGTGGTGCATTCATTCCTTGATCATCGCCCGCATGTCCACCCTGCGTTCGTTCGCCGCGCTGCGGCGTTTCGCGAGCCACATCAGCAGCGTGATGAAGGTGCCGAACACGACGATGATCCACTGTGCGGGCATCTTCGCCGTGAGCAGCAGCGCGTACACGCCGAGCATCAGCAGCACCGCGAGGTTCTGGTTGAAATTCTGCACAGCGATCGAGTGACCGGCCGACAGCAGCGTCGCGCCGCGATGCTGCAGGATCGCATTCATCGGCACGATGAAAAAGCCCGACAACGCACCGAGCACGATCATCAGCGGATAGGCCAGCAGAATGTAGTAGGGCGCGACGTGCGTGCCGAAGCGCAGGCCCGCGCCCGCCGGGAACAGGTCCTTGTTGTAGAAGGCCATCGCGATCGCCACCGCGCCCGTCAGCACGCCGACCGGCAACACCTTCAGCGAGTGGCGCAATGGAATCAGCGCGGCCGCGCCCGCCGCGCCGATCGCGATGCCGAAGCCGGTCACGCCTTGCATCACCGCCGCCTTCGACAACGACAGCCCGAGGTTCACGTTCGCCCATTTGAGCACCAGCAACTGCATCGTCACGGCGGCGCCCCACATCAGCGTGGTCACCCACAGCGCGATCTGCGCGAGCTTGTCGGCCCACAGCACCCGGAAGCAGTGATGGAAATCGCCGACCAGCTTATTCGGCTCGGTCAGCCGGTTCGGATAGCGCGCGCCAGTGTCCGGAATGAAGATGTTGATCGCGGCGGCGATCGCGTAGGTGAGCATGACCGCGCCCATCGCGAGATCGGCGGCCGAGCGGATCAGCGGCATATGCGCACGCGTGACGAAATGCTCGAAGACGGTGCTGATCAGCGCACCGCCGAGCATCGTGCCGGCGATCGTCGACAGCACCGTCGCCGATTCGAGCCACGCGTTCGCCTGCACGAGCTTTTCGGCGGGCAGCAGCTCGGTGAGGATGCCGTACTTGGCGGGCGAATACGCGGCTGCGCCGAAGCCGACTACGCCGTAGGCGATCATCGGATGAACGCCCAGAATCATCATCAGGCAGCCGCTCGCTTTCAGCGCGTTGGAGATGAACATCACGTGACGCTTCTGCATCGAATCGGCGAACGCGCCGACGAACGGCGCGAGCATCACGTACGAGATCGTGAAAAAAATCTGCAGCAGCGGCGTAACCCACGCGGCCGAGCGCATCACGGAAAGCAGGGCGATGGCGGCGATCAACAGCGCATTGTCGGCCAGCGACGAAATGAACTGTGCCGCGATGATCGTATGGAAGCCTTTTTTCATGGGGCAGATTGGAGGCTGCGCCCGGGGCGAAAGTCGGGCAGGGTCAAAGCGGCATGGAGCAGGGAATGGTCCCGGCGGAGTACCGCCCCGAATAACTTTCCGCTTTTTAGCACGACGCTCCGGACACTGGAGCGCCGCCAACAGAAAAGCGGCCGAAGCCGCTTTTCTCTGCAACCGTTATGCGTTGCCGCGGACCGGCCGCGGCGGCGCACCTTACGCCGACTGCTGACGCGTGCGGCTGTAGCGCGACAGGATCGGAATCATCTGCGCGTAGACCTTCGGGTTGCCCGCGACGACTTCGCCGACGTGCAGGAACTCCGAATCACCGGTGTAGTTGCCGACCAGGCCGCCGGCTTCGGTGATCAGCAGGCTGCCCGCCGCGACGTCCCATGCGTTCAGGCCCTGCTCGAAGAAGCCGTCCATGTGGCCGGCCGCGACGTTGGCCAGATCGAGCGCGGCGGCGCCCGGACGGCGCAGGCCGGCGCAGGCTTCGGTCATCTCGGCGAACTGACGGCCGTACGATTCGAGGCTGTCCTGCGCGCGGAACGGAAAGCCGGTGCCGATCAGGCAGTCGGCCAGGCGGTCACGCTTGGCGACGCGGATGCGGCGATCGTTGAGAAACGCGCCACGGCCGCGCGATGCGGTGAACAGATCGTTGCGGGTCGGATCGTAGACGACGGCCTGCGTGACGACGCCCTTGTGCGCGAGCGCGATCGACACGCAGTAGTAAGGGAAGCCGTGGATGAAGTTGGTGGTGCCGTCGAGCGGATCGATGATCCACTGGTATTCGGAATCGTGGTCCGACTTGCCCGACTCTTCGGCGAGGATGGCGTGATCGGGATAAGCGGTCTTCAGCGTTTCGATGATCGCCGCCTCGGACGCTTTGTCGACCTCCGTGACGAAATCGTTGTGCTGCTTTTTGCTGACCTGAATCAGGTCGAGATCGAGCGATGCGCGGTTGATGATCTGAGCTGCGCGGCGCGCGGCCTTCACAGCGATATTGAGCATGGGATGCATAAACTGATCCTTGTGCCGGGGCAGCACGGCTGCCGGCCGGTAAATAAGCGCGAAACTGCGCTGACGGGCGCCGCAACGACGCAAAAACAGCACGGAACGGCAGACCGGCTATCAAACCGGAGAGCATTCCGTCGACGGAGACGAATTGAATAAGAACGGTGCGACCGGTTCGACGCAAGCTTCAGCAAACGTCGGCGCCGGACGCGAAAAGCGGTATTTTACCTGAGTCCGGGCGCCCTCGCGCATGCTCGCTCACGTGCGGCTGATGTACCGCACAGGCGCCCGCCGGTGCCGGTCAGATGCTGCGCCCTCGTCTGCGCGCGTGGCTCGCGCGTGCGCCTGATTCGGCATAAGTGCCCGTTGGCGCTACCATACGCGTCTTGAGTCCTAGCCAGCCGAGTTTCATCGTGGATCACACCCACCATTCCTCCGACCCCGCCGTGGCCGATTTGCGCGGCGGCTTCACGTCGACGCGTTTCGTGCTGGTCGAGCCCAGCCATCCGGGCAATGTCGGCGCCGCGGCGCGCGCGCTGAAAACCATGGGCTTTTCGCGGCTCGTGCTCGTGTCGCCGCGCGTGCCGAACGTGCAGAACGACCCCGAAGCGATCGCGATGGCGAGCGGCGCCGATGACGTACTCGCCTCCGTGCACGTGGTGCCGTCGCTCGCCGATGCACTGACTGGCGTGCACTGGTCGATTGCGCTAACCGCGCGGCTGCGCGAATACGGTCCGCCGCAATGGACGCCGCGTGCGGCTGCCGCCGCCGCGCACGCAGAGGCGATGCACGGCGAGATCGCGCTGGTGTTCGGCAACGAGCGCACGGGCTTGTCGAACGAGGACGTCGAGCGATGCAGCGCGATCGCGCATATTCCGGCCAATCCGGCCTATAGCTCGCTCAATCTCGCGCAGGCGGTGCAGGTGCTCGCCTACGAGCTACGCACCGCGTACCTCGGCGCCGACGAAGCGAGCGACGGCGCACCCACCGCGGGAGCACACGCGGCGCCGGCCGAATCCGCCGCTCCACGCGCGCAGATGGCGGCCAGCGACGAGATCGAGAGCATGTTCGCGCATCTGGAAAGCGCACTGGTCGCGCTCGAGTTTCTCGATCCGGCCAATCCGAAGAAGCTGATGTCACGGCTGCGGCGGCTCTTCGCGCGCTCGGGCCTCGAGCGCGAGGAGGTCAACATCGTGCGCGGCATCGCCAAGCACATCCTGCTCAAGACCAGGCGGACCGGCTGACGGTCCGTTGACCAGCCCGTGACGGCGCACCTGATGCGCCGCCTTCGTCTGACGACAACCTTGCAAGTGACGGGGACTTCCGGCAGGTTTCGCACAATCGCCCTACAATCCACGAAACGTTAGAAGCAAAGCTGCCGCCGTGCTAAGCGGCAGCGATGCCATTAGCTATGGCGCGAAATGCAGAGTCCCGCGCATGCGCAAACCGCGCGGATTCGCTCACGCAGACGGTTTTCCCCCAACAATACAGTCCCTGCCATGTTCACGAGACTTCGCGAAGATGTTGCCACCATCCGCGAGCGCGATCCCGCCGCCCGCAGCGCATGGGAAGTGCTCACGTGTTATCCGGGGCTGCACGCGCTCGTGCTGCATCGGATCGCTCACGCGTGCTGGCGCGCGAAGCGCCGCTGGCTCGCGCGTTTCGTGTCCCAGATGGCGCGCTTCATGACCGGCATCGAGATTCATCCGGGCGCGAGCGTCGGGCGGCGCGTGTTCATCGATCACGGCATGGGCGTCGTGATCGGCGAGACCGCGCAGATCGGCGACGACTGCACGATCTACCAGGGGGTGACGCTCGGTGGCACGTCGCTCACGCGCGGCGCGAAGCGGCATCCGACGCTCGAGCGTGGTGTGATCGTCGGTGCGGGCGCGAAGGTGCTCGGCGGCTTCACCGTCGGCGCGGACGCGAAGATCGGATCGAACGCGGTCGTGACGAAGCCGGTGCCCGCGCGTGGCACTGCGCTCGGCAATCCGGCGCGGATCATCGTGCCGGCCGCGGCGGCTGCGAACGGTGCGAACGGTGCGAACCCGAATGCGAACGACGCCGCGCGTGACGCGAAGCGCGGCAGCGAAATCAGCGCGTTTTGCGCATACGGCATCACGCCCAACGCGGACGATCCGGTTTCGCTCGCAATTCACGGTCTGATCGACCATGCGGCTACTCAGGCGCGACGTATCGATGAAATCGTCGATGCGCTCGAGCGGCTCGGCACGAGCCTCGAAGGTCTGCAAGGCGCGGATGCGGCGTTGCTCGATTTGCGGCGGCTATCGGCGGCGATCGCGGGGAAGGTGGAGGGGCTGGCGGGGGAGCGCTAGGTATCGGCGCCTCGGCAGCGCGAAGCGCACGCCGTACCCACGAGGTCAATCCAGCGGCAACGCTCGAATCCCGTCGGCATCGATCTTCAGATAGCCGCCCCGGCGCTCGCCGTGATCGAGATCCCAGTCGGGCAGAACCCAGCGCGTGCCGCCCGGCTCGCGATGCCGCGCGGGCAGATGGGTATGCCCATGAATGATCGTCGCGGTCTTCGATTTCCTGAACAGCGCGGCGACACCTTGCGGGGTCACGTCATACTTGATCGGCATCGGCCGCGTGCGGCCATGCTCGCTCTTCGAGCGCATGTTCTCGGCGAGCTTGCGACGCCAACGAAACGGCCACGCGAGAAACAGAATCTGCGCGAGTCGATTGCGCGCGAAACACCTGAACAACTGATAGCCGCGATCCGCGGTGCACAGACCATCGCCATGGGCGAGCGCAATGCGCGTGCCGAACGCGGTAATCACGAACGGATCGGGCAGCCAGATCGCGCCGGCCGCTTTCATGAAGCGCTTGCCCAGCAGAAAGTCGCGGTTGCCGTGCATGATGTAAAGCGCGATGCCGCGCTCGGACAGCGTGTGCAGCAGCGCCGCAATATGGGCGACGAACGGCTCGCTCAGCATGTCGTCGCCGACCCAGTACTCGAACAGGTCGCCGAGGATGAACACCGAGTCGGCCGCTTCCGCGCTCACGCGGATGAAATGCTCGAACGCGGCGACCGTGCGCGGAATCGCCTCGCTCAGATGCAGATCGGAGAGGAAGAAAAAAGGGCGCGCGGCGTGCGGGCGTTGGCCCTCGCCTGGCACGCCCGCGGCGACGCTTCGCAGCGGCGTCTCTTGCAGCATTGAAGGTGCCTGATTTCAGTTCAAAGGAGTCGACGCCCGCATGAGGCGCGACTCACTCACGGTTTAGCCGACGACGACAGCTTTTTCGATCACGACATCATCGACCGGCACGTCCTGATGGAAGCCCTTCGAACCGGTCTTGACCTTCTTGATCTTCTCGACCACGTCCATGCCTTCGACGACCTTGCCGAACACCGCATAGCCCCAGCCTTGCGGCGTCGGCGACGAGTGGTTCAGGAAGTCGTTGTCGTTCACGTTGATGAAGAATTGCGCGGTCGCCGAATGAGGGTCGTTGGTACGCGCCATCGCGATCGAGCCGTTCTCGTTCTTCAGACCGTTGTTCGCCTCGTTGGTGATCGGCTCGGCCGTCGGCTTCCGCTTCATGCCGGGTTCGAAGCCGCCGCCCTGGATCATGAAGCCGTCGATCACGCGGTGAAACACCGTGTTGTCGTAGTGGCCGGCCTTCACGTAGTTCAGGAAGTTCTCGACCGACTTCGGCGCCTTTTCGGCATTCAGCTCGAGTTTGATGAGGCCGTGGTTCGTATGCAGTTCAACCATGATGGAATCCTTTGATGAACAGGTGGATAAAAGGCGCGGCGCGTCGTCATGTGCTGACGACCGGCCGCGCCGGGGCGTTGGTTGGGGCCGGGCTTCGGCCGCGCGGGTTCGCTTGCCCGTTCGCTTTTACTTGCTCACCACCGTCGCCGACTGGATCACGATCGGCTTCTGCGGCACATCGCTCATCGGGCCGCGCGTGGTGGTGGGCGTGGCTTCGATGCGTTTCACGACGTCCATGCCGCTCGTGACCTTGCCGAATACCGCGTAGCCGTTGCCGTCCGGATTCGGGTAGTCGAGATTGGCATTGTCCACCGTGTTGATGAAGAACTGCGCGGTGGCCGAATTCGGGTCGCTGGTACGCGCCATCGCGATCGTGCCAGCGGTGTTCTTCAGACCGGTGCGGCTTTCGAGCGGAATCGGCGCGCGCGTCGGCTTCTCGACGAAGCTCTGCGTGTAGCCGCCGCCCTGGATCATGAAGCCCGGAATCACGCGATGGAAGATCGTGCCGCTATATTGGCCGGCTTTCACGTAGTCGAGGAAATTGGCGACCGTCTTTGGCGCTTTCTCGGGATACAGCTCGACGCGGATGTCACCCTCCGACGTCTTCAGCAGCACGGAAGGATGAGCGGCCTGCGAACCGGACTGCGCAAAGGCGGGTGCGTTTGCGATCAGGGCGGCGCTGCCGAGCGCCAACATCAACCATTTCATGAAAGTCCTCGGGGTTGGAGAAAACTTGCGGCAGGCAACGAGCCCGGCGCTCAGCGCGACGGCGCCATGTACGGCGGCATGGCGAGCGAGCCATTCGGGCCGCCGAACTGGAAGCTCGGGCTGTCCGTGATGTTCGACGTGGGGTGCGCGGCGGGCACGGTCGTCTGCTCGGCGGCAGGCTGCGACGCCGCGGCAGCGGGCGTTGCCGGCGACACGACCTTCTGGATATCCGCGAGACGCTGCGCGGTCCTCGGGCTCGCCTTGCCGAGGCTCTCCGCGCGACGGTACGCGGCATCGGCGAGGCGCAGATAGAGGTCACCGAGGTTCTCGAACGCGAGGCCGTAGTTCGGATTGACCTGGGTGGCCATCTCGAGCGCCGCGCGCGCTTCGGTCAGACGGCCTTGTCTCGCGAAGAGTGTGGCGAGGTTGTTGTACGGCTCGGGCAACTCGGGATACAGCTGCGTGAGTTCGGTGAACGCCGTGATCGCTTCGTCGTCGCGATTCAGATGCACGAGCACGTTTGCGCGTTTGAACTTCGCTTGTGCGTCGCGCGGATTCGCGGCGACGCGCGCATCGAGTTGGGTCAGCGCGGCTTGCCAGTTTTTCTGCGCGATCGACGCGTCGATTTCCGGCGTATTGTCACGCACGGCGGGGCCTTGCGGCATCACCGCGGTCTTCTGCGCATAAGCGCTCGCGACCGGCACCGCGGCAAGTGCGGCAAGGACGGTGACGCGCCACGCGAGGGCACGCGCCGCTTCGAAAGTAACGCCACCGACAACGTTGCCAAACGCAGTCGCGGCGAGGGTCGCAGCGCTGTGCGCGCGGCCGCTGGAGTGTTTCATAGGCTCAGGTCTGGATGTTATACTCCGAGCCATTCTAACAAAAGGTCTGCGCGTTCCGTCGAACCGCCGACTGTCTTTTCGCCACTCGTGGCCGTCTCCGCCCGGTTCGCAGCCTCGTCTGCAGCCTGATCGCCGCACGAGGTGCGCCGGTTTCAGCTGTATGCGATGCACCCCGTTATCCTGTTCGTTTCGCGGGTCGTGGCGCGCATGAAGCACAATGCGGAATTCTTTCGGCCCACGCACCGCTCTCTATGGAATCTCTGCGCATTTACAACACGCTCGCGCGTGACAAACAGACTTTCGTGCCGCTGCGCGAAGGTGTCGTGCGGATGTACGTCTGCGGGATGACCGTGTACGACTATTGTCACGTCGGTCATGCGCGCGTGATGGTCGTGTTCGACATCGTGCAGCGCTGGTTGCGTGCGCTTGGCTACAACGTGACTTACGTGCGCAACATTACCGATATCGACGACAAGATCATCAAGCGCGCAGTCGAGAACGGTGAAACCATCAAATCGCTGACCGATCGCTTCATCGCCGCGCTGCATGAAGACGCGGACGCGCTCGGCATCGAGCGTCCGGATATCGAGCCGCGCGCGACCGACTTCATTCCGCAGATGCTCGGCATGATCGAGACGCTCGAGAAAAACGGCTACGCCTACCAGGCGAGCGACGGCGACGTCAACTACGCGGTACGCAAATTCGCAGGCTACGGCAAGCTATCGGGCAAGTCGCTCGAAGACCTGCGCGCTGGCGAACGCGTGGCGGCCAACGACGCCAAACAGGACCCGCTCGACTTCGTGCTGTGGAAGCAGGCGAAGCCCGAGGAACCGGCCGACAGCGGCTGGGATTCGAAGTACGGGCGCGGTCGTCCCGGCTGGCACATCGAGTGCTCGGCGATGGGCTGCACGCTGCTCGGTGAACAGTTCGACATTCACGGTGGCGGCCAGGATCTGCAGTTTCCGCACCACGAAAACGAGATCGCGCAAAGTGAGGCCGCGACCGGACAAACATTCGTCAATTACTGGATGCACAACGGCTACGTACAGATCGACAATGAGAAGATGTCGAAGTCGTTGAACAATTTTTTTACGATTCGCGAAGTGCTCGCGCAGTACGATGCAGAGGTGGTGCGTTTCTTCATCGCGCGCGCGCATTACCGCTCGCCGTTGAACTACAGCGACGTACATATCGACGACGCGCGCAATGCACTCGCGCGTTTGTACACGGCGTTGAAAGACGTGACGCCCGATAGCGCCGTGCTCGACTGGAACGAAGCGCACGCGCAGCGTTTCCAGGCGGCAATGAACGACGACTTCAACACGCCGGTGGCCGTGTCGGTGCTGTTCGAGCTGGCCACCGAAGTGAACCGCACGCGCGACCCCGCGCTGGCCCGTCAATTGCGCGCGCTTGGCGCGGTGCTCGGGCTGCTCGGACGCGAACCGCGTGCATACCTGCAGCAGGCAGCGGGTGCTGCAGCCGAAGGCGCGCTCGAGCCCGTCGCGATCGAAGCGAAGATCGCCGCGCGCATCGCCGCCAAGCAGGCAAAGGACTATGCGGCAGCAGACCGGATCCGGGCCGAATTGCTCGATGCCGGCGTTGCCCTTGAAGACAAACCCGGCGGGTTGACCGAGTGGCGGCGCGTGTGAGCGCACCTCGTACTTCCCTCTGAACGACTCGCCAGGCAGGAGGCAGGATGGCAACGGCCACGAAGACGCCGGCTAAACGCGCGGCGTCTCAAACCAGTGCGGCAGCCGCGGCATCGGCTGCCGCAGCATCGGCTGCCGCAGCTCAGTCGACTCGTGCGGGCGGCGGCGCGGTAGACAAAGCGCCCTCGAAAGCGGGCGGGGCGGCGGCGAAAGCCGACTCGGCCGCGGCAAAGAAGAGCGCGGCCAAACGCTCGCTCAATGGCGCGGGCACTGAAGCTGCGCACGCGCCTGCGAAACGCGCGAAAACGGCGTCGCGTGCGAAGGGCAACGGTGCGTTGCCGGCCAAACTCGCGGCCGAGCTCGCCGGCGACGTGCAGGAACTCGCGCGCGACAAGAACGCGGGCGAAGTCGTGCGCAAGACGCGCGTATCGGCCACCTCGGCGAGCACGGCCAGCGCGGGCGGCGAAGCGGCCGGTGTCGCATCGCTCGCGAACGAAGTCGCGGTGCCGGTGCAGATCGGCGGTCTCGCGCCTGAAGTCACGCGTCCCGCGTATTGGGACAAGGCGTGCGCGGATCTCGTCAAGCGCGATCGCATTTTGAAGAAGCTGATTCCGAAGTTCGGCCCCGTGCATTTGCTGAGTCGTGGCGATCCTTTCGTCACGCTTGCGCGCTCGGTGGTCGGCCAGCAGATCTCGGTCGCCTCGGCGCAGGCCGTGTGGGCGAGGGTCGAAGTCGCGTGTCCGAAGCTCGTGCCGCAGCAGTTCATCAAGCTCGGTCTCGAGAAGCTGACCGCGTGCGGTTTGTCGAAACGCAAGGCCGAGTACGTGCTCGATCTCGCGAGGCATTTGGTGTCGGGCGCGTTGCACGTCGGCAAGTGGACGTCGATGGACGACGAGGCGGTGATCGCCGAACTCACGCAGATTCGCGGCATCGGCCGCTGGACCGCGGAGATGTTCCTGATTTTCAACCTGTCGCGTCCCGATGTGCTACCGCTCGACGACCTCGGCCTGATCCGCGCGATCAGCGTCAACTATTTCAGCGGCGAACCCGTCACGCGCAGCGAAGCGCGCGAGGTTGCCGCGAACTGGGAGCCGTGGCGCACGGTGGCGACCTGGTACATGTGGCGTAGTCTCGATCCGTTACCGGTCGACTACTAAAGAAGAACAGGAAACGAAGCCGTTTCAAAGACTATCGCGTATATGATATCGATAGTTGAGAAATGGTTTTGACATCGGCGCACGCGGTTAGAATACGCGCTGCCCGGTAAGTCCAAGGATTACAACCAATGAAGACCACGTTTCTGGATTTCGAACAGCCGATCGCTGAACTCGAAGCGAAGATCGAAGAATTGCGCTTCGTGCAGGACGACTCGGCCGTCGATATTTCGGAAGAGATCGAGCGGCTGTCCAAGAAGAGCCAGCAGCTCACCAAAGATCTGTATGCGAACCTCACACCGTGGCAGGTTTCGCAAATCGCCCGTCATCCGCAGCGTCCGTACACGTTCGATTACGTAAGCGAGCTGTTCACCGACTTCCATGAACTGCATGGCGACCGCAACTTCGCGGACGATCTGTCGATCGTCGGCGGTCTCGCGCGGTTCAACGGCCAGGCGTGCATGGTGATCGGTCATCAGAAGGGCCGCGACACCAAGGAGCGCGCGCTGCGCAACTTCGGCATGCCGCGTCCGGAAGGCTATCGCAAGGCCGAGCGGCTGATGCGCCTCGCCGAGAAGTTCGGCCTGCCGATCTTCACGTTCATCGACACGCCGGGCGCGTACCCGGGCATCGGCGCGGAAGAGCGGGGCCAGTCCGAAGCGATCGGCCGCAATCTGTACGTGATGGCCGAGCTGAAGACGCCGCTGATCGCGACGATCATCGGCGAGGGCGGCTCGGGCGGCGCACTCGCTATCGCGGTGGGCGACAGCGTGCTGATGTTGCAGTTCTCGACCTACTCGGTGATCTCGCCGGAAGGCTGCGCATCGATCCTGTGGAAAAGTGCCGCCAAGGCACCGGAAGCAGCGGAGGCGCTTGGCCTGACCGCGCATCGTCTGAAGGCGCTCGGTCTGATCGACAAGATCGTCAACGAGCCGCTCGGCGGCGCGCATCGCGATCCGAAGGGCATGGCGGCGATGCTGCGCCGTGCGCTCGCCGATTCGCTGCGCCAGTTCCAGGGTATGAGCACCAACGACCTGCGCGAACGCCGTTTCCAACGGCTGATGGCGTACGGCAAATTCAAGGAAACGACGCCGGGCGCATAAGCCCGCGCGTTGGCCTGTCTCTTTCGTCCACCGGCGCTTTCCGCGCTAACGACGTGACCACCACCGCCGACTCATCCGCCGAGCGCCTCGTGATCGAGGCGCTCGGCGCCGCGCTGTCCGGGCTCGATTCGAACGCGCGCATTGCGGTCGCGTTCAGCGGCGGCGTCGATTCGAGCGTGCTCCTCGATGCGGCGGTGCGCATCGCGGGTGCGTCGCGCTGTATCGCGCTGCACGTGCATCATGGTTTGAGTCCACATGCCGATACGTGGCTCGCGCACTGCGAGGCTTTCGCGCGCGAACGTGGCGTCGAATTCGACGCGCGACGCGTGGATGTTTCGCGCGCGCCGGGCCTGAGCATCGAGGCCGCGGCACGCGACGCGCGTTATCGCGCGCTCGAAGCGATGTGCGCGACGCACGGCATTGGCACGCTATGGCTCGCGCAGCATGCGGACGATCAGGCCGAGACCGTGCTGCTGCAACTGCTGCGCGGCGCGGGGCTCGCGGGTCTCGCGGCGATGGCGCCCGGCACGCTGCCGACAGGTGCGTCGACGACACGTGTGCGGCCGCTTTTGCATCTGCTGCGCGCGCAGCTCGAACACTATGCGAGCGCGCGCAAGCTGCGCTGGATCGACGACGAATCGAACGCGGACACGCGTTATGCGCGCAACGCCTTGCGTCTTCAGGTGATGCCGGTGCTCGCGGTGCACTTCCCGGGCTTTCGCGATGCGCTCGCGCGCACGGCCGCGCATTCGGCATCGGCGCAGCGATTGCTCGACACGCTCGCGCGCGCCGATATGGAAAGCGCGTCGCGCGATGAAGGACGCGCCCTCGCGCACGACGTGCTGCTCGCTCTCGACGACGATCGCGCGCTGAATCTGCTGCGCTACTGGATGCGTACGCTCGGCTTCGTCGCGGCATCGAGCGCGCGTGTCGCGGATGCACTGCGGCAGTTGCGCGAAGTGGCAGCGGGGCAGGACGGACATCGGCTGCGCATCGATCATGCGGGGCATGCGTTGCGCAGCTATCGCGGCCTCGTCTACTGGGAAGCCGGCGATAGCAGCGAACCCGCCGACGAAACCGCGCTCGTCGAGCGCGAGATCAGTGAACTCGCGT
This sequence comes from Paraburkholderia sp. 31.1, assembly GCF_014397645.1. Lineage (NCBI taxonomy): Bacteria > Pseudomonadati > Pseudomonadota > Betaproteobacteria > Burkholderiales > Burkholderiaceae > Paraburkholderia > Paraburkholderia sp. 31.1. The sequence continues at coordinate 2,529 of NZ_VZQN01000027.1, read as the reverse complement.
GGCAAGGGCAAGAGATCTGGCATTTGCCGCAATGGCGCGGCACGTTCGTGTTCGCGATGGTGGATGCAGCCGCTGCTTCCGACGTAGCCGACGCAACGCACGCAGCGCCACGTAACGAAGCATGCGACATGGTTCCCGTCAGCGTCCTGCAACGAGCCTCTCTAAGCGTGCGGGCGCGCCGCGGCGGAGAACGCATGCGCGTCGGTGTGCCGAACACGCCCAGCCGCACGCTGAAGAACCTGTTTCAGGAGCGCGGCATTCCCGCATGGAAGCGCGACGTGCCATTGCTTTACGTTGGCGATGAACTGCTGTTCGTGCCGCTGATCGGCGTGAATCGCGGGACTGTGCGTGACGCATCTCCGGAGCGCGAAGCGTGCGTGAAAATCGTCTGGCGCGAGGATCTGCTGATCGCCTGAGCGCCGGTCGGACAGTCGCGCAAGCCGTGCGTGCAGATGTCGAAAGCGTGAAACAGGGCGCAAATCAACGATAAAACAGGCCATTGCAGGCCTGATTCGCCGCATTTGAGCGCTCGTTGCGTCTTGTCTTTTTGCGCCTAATCAGGTACTTTAGCTTGTTTGCCCGACCCGATTTCGCCGTCGCTTTTGTCGCTATCGGTCGTTAGTGTCGGCAGGCGTGCGTGATCCGTCGTCGCCGTTCAATTCCGATCAGCCATTTGCGATTTCATCCCGGGCAAATCCGCGCGTGCTGCACGCGTGCTGCATCTACGCCGCCACACACTTTGCCGCCGTTCACGAGACGTTGCGCCCCTGTGCTTTCTGTGCGGTCGTCTCCAGCGCGCCAGCGCGGTTTCTCTTCCAGTTCAGAACGACAATGGCACTCATCGTACATAAATACGGCGGCACCTCGATGGGCTCGGTCGAGCGCATCAAGAACGTCGCCAGGCGCGTCGCGAAATGGCACAAGGCCGGCCATCAGATGGTCGTCGTGCCGTCGGCAATGTCCGGCGAAACCAATCGCCTGCTTGGCCTCGCGAAAGAAATCACGACTCAACCGAGCCCGCGTGAACTCGACATGATCGCCGCCACCGGCGAGCAGGTCAGCTCGGGTCTGCTCGCGATCGCGCTGCAGGAAGCCGGCGTCGAAGCGGTCAGCTACGCAGGCTGGCAGGTGCCGGTCAAGACCGATAGCGCGTTTACGAAAGCGCGCATCAGCGACATCGACGGCGAGCGCGTCATGCAAGACCTCGCAGCCGGCAAGGTGGTCGTGATCACCGGCTTCCAGGGCATTGACCCGGACGGCCACATCACGACGCTCGGCCGCGGCGGCTCGGACACGTCGGCAGTCGCGGTCGCGGCCGCGCTGAAGGCCGACGAGTGCCTGATCTACACGGACGTCGACGGTGTGTACACGACGGACCCGCGCGTCGTTGAAGAAGCGCGCCGGCTCGACCGCGTGACGTTCGAAGAAATGCTGGAAATGGCCAGCCTGGGTTCGAAGGTGCTGCAGATCCGCTCGGTGGAATTCGCCGGCAAATATCAGGTGAAAACGCGCGTGCTGTCGAGCCTGACCGATCCGCTGATGCCACTCGACGAAGAAATGAAGTCGGGCACCCTGATTACTTTTGAAGAAGACGAGACCATGGAAAAAGCAGTCATCTCGGGTATCGCGTTCCAGCGCGACGAAGCTCGCATCGCCGTGATGGGCGTGCCCGACAAGCCGGGCATCGCGTATCAGATTCTCGGCCCGGTGGCGGACGCGAATATCGATGTCGACATGATCATCCAGAACCAGAGCGTCGAGGGCAAGACGGCATTCACGTTCACGGTTGGCCGCGGCGACTATGCGCGTGCAATGGAAATCCTCACCGGCACGGTAAAGGCGCACGTCCAGGCCGAGCAGGTGCTGGGCGACCCGAAGGTGTCGAAGGTGTCGGTGGTCGGCGTCGGGATGCGCTCGCACGTCGGCATCGCCAGCAAGATGTTCCGCACGCTGTCGGAAGAGGGCATCAACATTCAGATGATCTCGACCTCGGAGATCAAGATTTCGGTGTTGATCGACGAAAAGTACATGGAGCTCGCGGTACGCGCGCTGCATAAGGCCTTCGAACTCGATCAGGCATAAGTGGCGGGAAAAACGGGGCGCTCTGGAGCGTCCCGTTTGTTTTGTGGCGTTCATGTGAATGAATTGCGTGATGAGACGCCACGTTGGCACAAATAATGTTCGTCAGACATTGACCTTATCGGCCCGGCCCGCTATGATCTTGGCTTCGTCGCACTGACTCCCTGTGCGACCGAAAGTTTGGGAGACGTGGCCGAGAGGTCGAAGGCACTCCCCTGCTAAGGGAGCATCTGGGCCAAAACCTGGATCGAGGGTTCGAATCCCTCCGTCTCCGCCAGCAATGGTGGCGAAACCCCGCAGAGTCTAGGCTCTGCGGGGTTTTTGTTGTGTGCCGAGCATGCTCAACAGCTCGGGGGTGAAAGTCCCCTATCCAGCCTGATGGTGGTGAAGGATTAGCGAAGCGCAAGGGCGTCGTCGTGAGGCGGGGTCTGAAAGAAGCGCGTAGCAAAG
>NZ_VZQN01000026.1:0-110457 GCF_014397645.1 Paraburkholderia sp. 31.1 | reverse complement strand
CGCGGCGGCGCTCGCGTGGATGTTCGCCGAATGGGCAGCCAAGGGCAAGCCGTCGGTGCTCGGTATCGTGTCAGGCGCGGTCGCGGGTCTGGTGGCGATTACGCCGGCGTCGGGCTTCGTCGGCACGGTCGGGGCGCTCGTGATCGGTATCGTCGCGGGTGTGGTCTGCTTCTGGGCGGCCACGTGGCTCAAGCACAAGTTCGGGTACGACGATTCGCTTGACGCGTTCGGCGTGCACTGCATCGGCGGGATCATCGGTGCGCTGCTGACCGGCGTGTTCGCGGTCAAGGACATCAGCGGCTCGGACGGCAGCGTGATCCTGCAGGCGAAGGGCGTGCTGACGACGCTGATCTACAGCGGCGTGGTGAGCTTCGTGCTGCTGAAGATCATCGACCTGGTGATGGGCATCCGCGTGACCGAAGAGCAGGAGCGCGAAGGCCTCGACGTGAGCCTGCACGGCGAGAAAGTCGAATAACGGAGAACCTGTCCCGGTTCGGCCCGGGCTCCCGGGCCCGTCAGTAAGAAAAAATGGTTAAGCAAGCGCAGCAATTTCGCCCGCCTTCATGGCGGGCTTTTTTCTTGCTGATCGGGTTGCGAACGGCGATTTTCCGCGCCTATCATCGAGATAGGGAGAATGCATTCGAGTCTGCTTGCGAATGGAGAAACCGTCCCCAAATGGACAAAGCATTTGCTCTACAATCTTTTTTCTCCAGTCTGCGAGTGATCAATGGTTCCGCACCTAGTTACGGCGTTAAACGGCCCGCTGCTCGACCTCGAGCGGAAGATCCTCGACGCCACGCCCGCTATCGAACGCTGGTTCCGGCTCGAATGGCAGGAGCACACGCCACCGTTCTACTGTTCCGTCGATCTGCGTAACGCGGGCTTCAAGCTCGCGCCGGTCGACACCAATCTGTTTCCCGGCGCGTTCAACAATCTGTCGCAGGAAGTGCTGCCGCTCGCGGTGCAGGCCGCGATGGCCTCGATCGAAAAGATCTGCCCGGACGCGAAGAATCTGCTCGTCATTCCCGAGCGTCACACCCGCAACGCGTTCTACCTCGAAAACGTCGCCCGGCTTGCGTCGATCATGCGCCAGGCGGGTCTGAACGTACGCTTCGGCACGCTCGACGAAACCATCAACGGCCCGGTCACGATCGCGCTGTCGGACGGCCAGAAGCTGGTGCTCGAACCGCTCGAGCGCTCGCAGCGGCGCCTTGGTCTGAAGAACTTCGACCCGTGCTCGATCCTGCTGAACAACGATCTGTCCGGCGGTATTCCGCCCGTGCTCGAAAACCTGCACGAGCAGTACCTGCTGCCGCCGCTGCATGCGGGCTGGGCGGTGCGTCGCAAGTCGACGCATTTCTCGTGCTATGACGACGTCGCGAAGAAGTTCGCGAAGATGGTCGAGATCGATCCGTGGATGATCAATCCGTATTTCGCGCACGTCGAGGGCGTCGACTTCCAGCAGCGCACCGGCGAGGAAGCCCTTGCCGATGCGATCGACGGCGTGCTGAAGAAGATCGCGCGCAAGTATCGCGAGTACGGCATCTCCGAAAAACCGTATGTCGTGATCAAGTCCGATGCGGGCACCTACGGCATGGGCGTGATGACCGTGCACGACGCGTCGGAAGTCGCCGCGCTGACGAAGCGCGAACGCACGCGCATGGCCGCGACCAAAGACGGCCTCGAAGTGCACGACGTGATCGTGCAGGAAGGCGTCTACACGTTCGAGCGCATCGGCGAGGAAGTCGCCGAGCCGGTCGTCTACATGATCGACCGCTATGTGGTGGGCGGCTTCTATCGCGTGCACGGCAGCCGCGAGCGCGACCAGAACCTGAACGCGCCGGGCATGCACTTCGTGCCGCTCGGCTTCGAACACACGGCGCTGCCCGATGCGCACGCGAAGCCCGGCGCGGCGCCGCCGAACCGCTTCTATATGTATGGCGTCGTGGCGCGGCTCGGGTTGCTGGCCGCATCGGTCGAACTCGAAAAGACCGATCCTGAAGCGATCCAGGTCTAAGCCGCCTCGCACGGCAGGATGGCGGCATGCGTGCCGCCATCGCCGTCTTCAAAGACTATATTGACGAACAATGTCACGCCCCTCAGGGCGCACCGGGACTTTCATGGACATTCTTTTCATCGCCGATCCGCTCAGTCATTTCAAGATCTACAAAGACACGACCTACGCGATGATGGCCGAAGCGGCGCGGCGCGGTCACACGGTGTACACCTGCGAGCCGAAGCATCTGGCGTGGACGGGCGGCGATGTCGAGGCGAACGTGCAGCGCATTGCGATCGTCGGCGATACCACGGATCTGCATCGTGATGTCTGGTTTGCCGCCGATGCCGCCACGCCGCGCGCGCTCGCGAGCTTCGGCGCGGTCGTGATGCGCAAGGATCCGCCGTTCGACATGGAATACGTGACGTCGACCTGGCTGCTCGAACTGGCCGAGCGTGGCGGCGCACGCATCTTCAACAAACCGCAGGCGATCCGCGATCATTCGGAGAAGCTCGCAATCGGCGAGTTCGCGCAGTTCGTCGCGCCGACGCTGGTCACTCGCGACCCGGCGCGTCTGCGCGCGTTCCACGAACAGCACGGCGACGTGATCCTGAAGCCGCTCGACGGCATGGGCGGCATGGGCGTATTCCGCGTGAAGGCGGACGGCATGAACCTCGGCTCGATCGTCGAAATGCTGAGCCACGACGGCGCGCGCTCGGTGATGGCGCAGAAATTCATCCCCGAGATCAAGGAAGGTGACAAGCGCATCCTGCTGATCGGCGGCGAAGCGGTGCCGTACTCGCTCGCGCGCATTCCTCAGGGTAATGAGGTGCGCGGCAATCTGGCGGCCGGCGGACTGGGCGTCGCGCGGCCGCTCAGCGAGCAGGATCGCACGATCGCCGATACGCTCGCGCCGGTGCTGGCGGCGCGCGGCCTGCTGCTGGTCGGACTCGATGCGATCGGCGACTGGCTCACCGAAGTCAACGTCACGAGCCCGACGTGTTTCCGCGAGATCATGGACCAGACCGGTTTCGACGTCGCCGCGATGTTCGTCGACGCGCTGGAGCGCGCGGTCGGCTGACGCGTGGCGCGCCGACGCAGCGGCCTTGATTGCCCGGCTGCACCCCCAATCTGTGTAGTAAATCCGCATCAGGCGTGGCGTCGGAATTGGCGCGAAAATGAGGCTGCTACAATGCCCGCTCGCCCGACGATGCATTCCCGCCCTCGCGACCCACGGCCGGTCCGGGGCGATGGCGAACCGGGCTCGAGTCCCGGTCCACGGTTTGGGGCCGTTCTTTTGCAGTAAGGCTGACATGGCAGGCATTCTGATCATTGCGCACGCTCCATTCGCCACCGCGTTGCGCGATTGCATTTCCCACATCTATGGCGGTTTGCCGGCGCGTATCGGCGTGATCGACGTGTCGCCGGATTGCGACCCTGCGCAGGTCGTCGCGTTCGCGAATTCGGAAGTCGTGCGGCTGAAGGAAGAGAACGGCGCGCTCGTGCTGACCGACATGTTCGGCGCGACGCCGGCCAACATCGCGGGCCGGCTCGCCACCGTGCCGGACGTGCGTGTGCTGTGCGGCGTCAATCTGCCGATGCTGGTGCGCGCGGTCTGCTATCGCGCGACGCCGCTCGACACGCTCGTCGACAAGGCGCTCGCCGGCGCGACCAAGGGCGTGCACGCGATCGGACCGGCGATGCCGACACCGGTCACGCCGCCAGTGTGCGCTGCCGAGTGCCTGCCGGCGCTGCCGCCTGACGCGGCGGCCGCCGACTGTGTTCCCGCTTTGCCGGCCGATGCCGATCTGACGCAAAAGACGGACGCGACCGGCCTGTAAGCCGGGCTGGTTCGCAGGCAAGCTTCGACGGATTCAAGCGGTTTCACAACGATGCCGATCGCATTGAAGCCGCTTTGCAGTAACACTTTTCACCATTTCATTCACCCGCGCTTCGGACCATCACATGCTGCAACAGGAAACGACAATTGTGAACAAGCTGGGGCTGCACGCGCGCGCGTCGGCCAAGTTGACGCAACTCGCGGGCAACTACCAGGCGGAAATCTGGATGAGCCGCAATGGCCGTCGTATCAACGCGAAGAGCATCATGGGCGTGATGATGCTGGCCGCGGGCATCGGCAGTACCGTGCTGATCGAAACGGAAGGCACCGACGAACAGGACGCGATGGACGCGCTCTTGAAACTGATCGCCGATAAATTTGGCGAAGGTCAATAAAGCCGCGCGCTTTGCGTTCGACAAACCCGAAAATGCCGCGGCTCAGTCCGCGGTTTTTTTATCGCCGCCGACATCTGAATATCAGAAGAGGCGCGCCGTTAATCGAGATTAAAGGGATCTAGAAGCGGCGCGAAAGCCATCGGGAAGAATGCGTAAGACGACATGCGTTTTCAATGTTTAAACCATATGTTTTGCGCGACGTGTATAAAGCGAAGCTTCGCCGGGTACGAGGGCACCTCATTGCGATAATCCGTGCTGCGCTGCACACACCGCCGACACACTTCAAAAAGGCGCGGAATTTATAATGCCCAGTACAGTCTGAGAGCATTGCAGCGGTTTGCCGCGGCATTACACAACTAGAGGAGGTGCGCGTGTCATTCACGCTGCATGGAATTCCCGTGTCACGCGGTATCGCCATCGGGCGGGCCTATCTGATCGCCCCGGCAGCACTCGACGTAGACCACTATCTGATCGAACCGCCCCAGATCGAAGGGGAGGTCGGGCGTTTTCGCGCGGCTCAGCAACGCGTGCATGAAGAACTCAACGTATTGCGCGCCGATCTTGCCGCGGATGCCCCGAGCGAAATGGGCGCGTTCATCGACGTTCACACGATGATCCTGAACGACGTCATGCTCGTTCAGGAAACCATCGACCTGATCCGCACGCGCCGCTACAACGTGGAATGGGCGCTGACCGAACAGCTCGAAAGACTGTCGCGCCATTTCGACACTATCGAAGACGAATACCTGCGCGAGCGCAAGGCCGATATCGAGCAGGTCGTCGAGCGCGTGCTGAAGGCGCTCGCGGGCGCCCCGGGCATCGTCGGCAACGTGCATGGCGCGTGCGACGAGATGATCGTGGTCGCGCACGACATCGCGCCGGCCGACATGATGCAGTTCAAGACGCAGACGTTCCAGGGCTTCGTCACCGATCTGGGCGGACGCACGTCGCACACCGCGATCGTCGCGCGCAGCCTCGGCATTCCGGCCGCGGTCGGCGTGCAGCATGCGAGCGCGCTGATCCGCCAGGACGATCTGATCATCGTCGATGGCGACCACGGCATCGTGATCGTCGATCCCGCGCCGATCGTGCTCGAGGAATACTCGTACCGGCAAAGCGAGAAGGAGCTCGAGCAGCGCAAGCTGCAACGGCTCAAGTTCTCGCCGACGCAAACGCTGTGCGGCACGCGCATCGAACTGTGCGCGAACATCGAGTTGCCGGACGACGCGCGCGCGGCGGTCGAATCGGGCGCGACCGGCGTGGGTCTGTTCCGCACCGAGTTTCTGTTCATGAATCACAAGCACCGGATGCCCGAAGAGGAGGCGCAGTTCAGCGCGTATCGTCGCGCGGTCGAACTGATGAACGGCTTGCCGGTCACGATCCGCACGATCGACGTCGGCGCCGACAAGCCGCTCGATTCGATGGGCGGCGACGGCTACGAGACCGCCGCGAATCCGGCGCTCGGTTTGCGCGCGATTCGCTGGAGCCTGTCCGAGCCGCAGATGTTCCTCACGCAGTTGCGCGCGATCCTGCGCGCGTCGGCGTTCGGCAGGGTGAAGATCCTGATCCCGATGCTCGCGCACGCGCAGGAAATCGACCAGACGCTCGATCTGATCCGCGAAGCGAAGCGTCAACTCGACGACGCGGGTATCGCTTACGATCCGAACGTGCAGGTGGGCGCGATGATCGAGATCCCGGCCGCCGCGATCGCGTTGCCGCTGTTTCTGAAGCGGCTCGATTTCCTGTCGATCGGCACCAACGATCTGATTCAGTACACGCTCGCGATCGATCGCGCGGACAACGCGGTCGCGCATCTGTACGACCCGCTGCATCCGGCCGTGCTGCATCTGATCGCGTTCACGCTGCGCGAGGCGAAGCGCGCGGGCGTGCCCGTGTCGGTGTGCGGTGAGATGGCGGGCGATCCGGCGTTGACGCGTCTGCTGCTCGGCATGGGTCTGACCGAGTTTTCGATGCATCCGAGCCAACTCCTCGAGGTCAAGCAGGAGGTGTTGCGCTCGCATCTGAAGACGCTCGAAAAGCCCGTTGCCGACGTGCTGGCTTCGTTCGAGCCGGAGGAGGTGCAGGCGGCGCTCAAGCGGGTCGCGCTGGTTTGAATCTGACGCGCATCGTCGTGCCTCGTTGAACGAAAAAACGCCGCACATGTGCGGCGTTCTGCTATTTCGGCGTCACGCGAACGGGCCGTGCAGAACCGCCTCAAGACCCCTGCGCGTGGCCACACACCGGACAATCCGGCTGACGTCCGATGCGCATCGTGTTCCATTCCATCCGCAGCGAATCGAGCATCGTCAGGCGGCCCACGAGCGACGTGCCGATTGCGCCGATCACCTTCAGCGCTTCGGCAGCCTGCATCGAACCGATGATGCCGACCGTCGGCGCGAACACGCCCATCGTCGAGCATGCGACTTCTTCGAACGGCTGGTCTTCGGGAAACACGCACGCGTAGCACGGCGACGCTTCGTCGCGGAAATCGAAAGTGCTGATCTGGCCGTCGAAGCGCAGCGCCGCGCCCGACACGAGCGGCACGCGATGCTTGACACACGCGCGGTTGATCGCGTGACGCGTCGCGAAGTTGTCGGTGCAATCGAGCACGACACTCGCGTGCGGCACCTCGCGGTCGAGCCACGCATCGTCGACGCGCTCGGCCACCGCGTTGACGACGACCTCGGGATTGATCCGCGCGAGCATGTCGCGCCCGGACTCGACCTTCCTACGTCCAACCGACGCGCTCACGTGCAGGATCTGTCGTTGTAGATTAGTCAGGTCGACGGTATCGGCATCGACGAGCGTCAGACGGCCGACGCCCGCCGCCGCGAGATACAGCGCGGCTGGCGAACCGAGCCCGCCCGCGCCGACGATGATCGCGTGGGCGTCGATAAAACGCTGCTGCGCCTCGATGCCGATTTCATCGACGAGGATGTGGCGGGAGTAGCGAAGGAGTTGATCGTCATTCATGGCGGGGCGCGTGGGGTGTGTCGCTATGTCGCTGTGTCGCTGTGTCGCGCAAGGAGAGGCAGGCCGAGGGGCCGCGGCGCGCATTCGTGGCTGTTATTTTAATCGCGCGGGGAGGGTGGCGGTTGCGGCTTGCCGTGATGCGCCACCGGTTAGGCGGCGGCTTTTGCTGAAACTGTTGCGGCGTGTCTTCGCAGACTATCGTGCTGCGAAGACACGCGCGGGGTTCGCTGCCTGTCGGTCAGCTTACTTGCCAGCGGGAGCCGGTGCCGAAGCCGGCGCCGGTCCCGATGCGCCCGGCACCGGTTGCGTCGGCTTCACCGCGACCGGCGCGGAGGCCGACGTGCCCGGCTTGTTCTGCGCGAGACGGCGCTCCATCAACGACTTCGATTCCTGAACCGGCTTGCCTTCGAGCTTGTCGACCGCCTGTTGCAGCATGAAGTCGTCGGCCGAACCGAACTCGACCGGCTTGCGTTCGCGCTCCTTCTGGCGCTGTTCCGGCGTCTTCTTGTCGTTCTGCTCTTCGAGTTGACGCAGTTGTTCCATGCGCTCCTGCTCGCGCTGCTCCGCTTCCTTCTTCTCGTTCGGGTCCTGCGTGTTCGCGAGGTGATTCGAGTAGTCGACTTCGCGGGTCACGAGCGCGTCGTCCGGATCGCCGTCCGCGTACTGATCGACCGGAATGTCGGGGCGGATGCCTTTGTTCTGGATCGAACGGCCGCTCGGCGTGTAGTAATACGCGGTGGTCAGGCGCAGTGCGGTGTCGGCCGTCAGGGGGCGCACGGTTTGCACCGAACCCTTGCCGAACGTGGTCTTGCCGAGAATCAGCGCGCGGTGCTGATCCTGCAGCGCGCCCGCGACGATTTCCGACGCCGACGCCGAGTACGCGTTGGTCAGCACGATCATCGGCACGGTCTTGAAGATGGCCGGGACGTCCTTGAGCGGATCGCTGTCGAACGATTGCAGACGGTAGTTATCGTAGGTGTCGCGATAGATCTGCTTCGAATCCGGAATCTGACCGTTGGTCGACACCACCACCGAATTCGGCGGCAGGAACGCGCCCGCGACGCCAACCGCGCTTTGCAGCAGACCGCCGCCGTTGTTGCGCAGGTCGAGGATGAGGCCCTTCAGGTTCGGCTCCTGGCGCGCGAGATCCTGCAGCTTGGCCGCGAGGTCGGGCGTGGTGCGTTCCTGGAAGCTCGTGATGCGCACGTACGCGAAGCCCGGCGCGACGATCTTGCCCTTCACCGACTGCACCTTGATGATCGCGCGCGTGACGGTGAGCGGGAACGTGCGGTCGTCGGTCTTGCGGAAGATGGTCAGCGTGACCTTGGTGCCCGGGTCGCCGCGCATCTGCTTGACCGCCTGGTCGAGCGTCATGCCGCGCACGGGCTTGTCGTTGATGCGCGTGATCAGGTCGCCAGGACGGATGCCGGCGCGGAACGCGGGCGTGTCTTCGATCGGCGAAATTACCTTGATCAGGCCGTCTTCCGACGAAATTTCGATGCCGAGGCCCGCGAAGCGGCCCTTGGTCTGTTCCTGCAGCTCTTCGTAGTCGGTCTTGTCGAGGTACGACGAGTGCGGGTCGAGGCTGGACACCATGCCCTTGATCGCGGCGGTGAGCAGCTTCTTGTCGTCGACCGGTTCAACGTATTCGTGCTTGATCTGCCCGAACACTTCGGCGAAAAGCCTGAGCTGGTCTAGCGGCAGCGGGGCGACCGCGGCGCTAGCGGGTTGCTGGGCCGAGGCGGAGTATTGCAGGGTGGCAAAGACACCGGTAGCAAGGCCCGCGGCAATCAGGCCGATATTTTTCAGGTTCTTTCGCATAGAGTCTGTTGCGGTCGGAAGCGCGTGGCAGCGTCGATAAAGATTGGACGGACAAGTATAACTGCACACCCGCCTGCTCAGGGCGCGGTGCAGGCAATCGTGCTTCGACAGTACGGGAAGGTCCTGGTTCTTGCGACCCGAGCCGCGGATGGCGAGCCGTACGACATGGCACTCGGCGGGTCGGAACTGAGCGTTGCCGCGCAAGGCCAGCGGATGCGCTCGCCGCTACGGTGAACCCTGCAGCGGGCCTCTGAATCTGCCCGCCGGGCGCAATACAGAATTTCTTGTCGGCCCGGTTGTCTGCGTGCGGCCCCGCGCGTTTTCGTGGCGTGGGCCGCGCCCGGAAATGCCGGATCAGCCCGCCTTGCCCTGGCTCGCGACCGCGGCTTGCGCCTTGGCGATCGCGTCCTGGTCGCCGAGATAGTAGTGCTTGATCGGCTTCAGGTTGTCGTCGAGTTCATAGACGAGCGGCACGCCGTTCGGGATGTTGAGGCCGACGATGTCGTTGTCCGAGATGTTGTCGAGATACTTGACCAGCGCGCGGATCGAGTTGCCGTGCGCGGCGATCAGGATGCTGCGCCCCGACTTGATGGCCGGCGCAATCGACTCGTTCCACAGCGGCAACACGCGCGCGACCGTGTCTTTCAGGCACTCGGTCAGCGGCAGTTGCTCGCGCGGCACCCTGGCGTAGCGCGGATCGGTGTACGGCGCGCGCTCGTCGGTGGGCTCGAGCGCGGGCGGCGGCGTGTCATAGCTGCGGCGCCAGACCAGCACCTGCTCGTCGCCGAACTTCGCGGCGGTTTCGGCCTTGTTCAGACCCGACAGCGCGCCGTAGTGGCGTTCGTTCAGGCGCCACGAATGCACGACGGGCAGGTACATCAGATCCATCTGGTCCTGCACATGCCACAGCGTGCGGATCGCGCGCTTGAGCACCGACGTGTAGGCGATGTCGAACGTATAGCCCGATTCCTTGAGCAGCCCGCCCGCCTGCTGCGCCTCGAGGTTGCCCTGCTCGGTGAGGTCGACGTCGACCCAGCCGGTGAAGCGGTTTTCCTTGTTCCAAGTCGATTCGCCGTGGCGGATGAGAACGAGTTTGTACATGAGAGTTGCCGGTCGGTAGTGAGGAAGCGGTCTCGCTCTGTGCGGCGCCTCGGGCGGCGCATCGCCATCGCGTCGAACGGTTATTTTATAATGCTCGGGTTGACCTTTTCGATTTCTCTCTTTCCGGCGGATCTTCCGTGAAGTTTTTCACCGAATACACAAACCTTGTCCTGATCGCAATCGTCCTTATCTCTGGTGGGTTGCTGCTGTGGCCGACCATCAGTCGGCGTGGACGTGGCGGCCTGTCGGCCGCTGAAGCCACCCAACTGATCAACCGGCGCAACGCGGCGGTCATCGATCTGCGGCCGTCCGCCGATTACGCCAAGGGGCACCTGCCCTTGGCACGGCATTTCGAATTCGCAGAGTTGCAGGCGAAAGTCACGCAACTCGCGAAGAACAAGAGCAACCCGGTGCTGCTGGTGTGCCAGACCGGCCAGCAGTCGAACAAGGCCGCGCGTATCGTGCAGGAAGCGGGATACGCGGAAGTCCATGTTCTCGAGGGCGGCGTCGACGCCTGGCAGAAAGCCGGTATGCCGGTTGTGAAACAAGGAGCAGCCAAGTGAACAAAGTGATCATGTACAGCACCCAGGTGTGCCCGTATTGCCAGATGGCCGAACGTCTTTTAAAGTCGCGCGGCGTCGAGCACGTTGAGAAAGTACTGATCGACAAGGACCCGGGCCGTCGTGAGGAGATGATGACCCGGACCGGTCGTCGCACGGTGCCGCAGGTGTTCATCGGCGAGACGCATGTGGGCGGCTATGATGACCTTTCCGCGCTCGATCGCGCGGGCGGTCTGACGCCGCTGCTCGAAGCAGCCTGAGTTCGCGCGTTTCGCGCCGCGCGAACGGGCGGACCACTCGATAAGCCGGCGCACGCGCTCCTCGTGGAGCCGGCGAGCCGGCGCAATAATCTGGCGGCCCATGCGTGCATCGGCCGCCGCCACGCACACCTATCAGGAATCACCATCATGTCCGACGAGAATAACCAGCCGTTCTTCAACATCCAGCGCATCTATCTGAAGGACATGTCGCTCGAGCAGCCGAATTCGCCGGGTATCTTCCTCGAGCAGGAAATGCCGTCGGTCGAAGTCGAAGTCGACGTGAAGGCCGAGCGCCTCGCCGAATCCGTGTTTGAAATTCTCGTGACGGGCACGGTCACGGCCAAGGTGTCGGACAAGGTCGCGTTCCTGATCGAAGCGAAACAGGCCGGCATTTTTGACATTCGCAACATTCCTGCCGAGCAGATCGATCCGCTCGTCGGCATTGCCTGCCCGACCATCCTGTTCCCGTACCTGCGCTCGAACATCGCCGATGCGATCACCCGCGCCGGCTTCCCGCCGATCCACCTCGCCGAGATCAACTTCCAGGCGCTGTACGAGCAGCGTCTCGCTCAGATGAGCGCGGCCCGGCAGGACGGCGCGGCGCAAAAAGGCGTCACGCATTAAGGCGCCGCGCGCAGTGCCGGCTATGAAAGTCGCCGTTCTCGGCGCTGGCGCCTGGGGCACCGCCCTCGCCGGCCATCTGGCCTTAAGGCACCACACGGTGTTGTGGGCGCGCGAGTCCGCGCTCATCACCGAGCTTTCCACTTCGCATGAAAACGCCCGCTATCTGGCGGGCGTCGCGTTGCCGCCCGCGCTTCGCTTTGAAGCGGATCTCGGAGTGGCGCTCGATCACGCGCTCGACGACGATGCGCTGTGCGTGGTCGCGACGCCCGTGGCTGGCCTGCGCGGCCTGTTGCGCGCGATGCGCGATGCGGGCAAGGTGCCCGCGCATATCGTGTGGCTGTGCAAGGGGTTCGAAGCGGATTCGCAGTTGTTGCCGCATCAGGCGGTCGCGGCGGAATTGCCCGAGCATGCGAGCAACGGCGTGTTGTCCGGACCGAGCTTCGCGCGCGAAGTCGGGCAGGGGCTGCCGGTTGCGTTGACGATCGCGAGCCCGTCGGCGGCGTGCCGCGAACGCACGGTCGCGGCGTTCCATCACGGCGCGATGCGCATCTATACCGGCGACGACGTCGTCGGCGTCGAAGTGGGCGGCGCGGTGAAAAACGTGCTCGCCATCGCCACGGGCATCGCCGATGGCCTCGGCCTCGGCCTCAATGCACGCGCGGCGCTGATCACCCGCGGCCTCGCCGAAATGTCGCGCCTTGGCGTGACGCTCGGTGGGCGCGCGGAAACCTTTACCGGGTTGACCGGCCTCGGTGATCTGATTCTGACTGCCACCGGCGATCTGTCGCGCAACCGCACCGTGGGCCTGCAACTCGCCACGGGCCGCACGCTCGACGACATCCTCGGCGGTCTCGGTCACGTGGCCGAAGGCGTGCGCTGCGCGCGGGCGGTACTCTCGATCGCACGTGCTCATGCAATCGAAATGCCGATCACGCAGGCGGTCTGCGCGGTGCTGTTCGACGGCGTGGCGCCGCGCGATGCGGTTAGCGCGCTCCTGCGGCGCGATTCGAAGGCGGAATAAAGCCTTTTCTATCAGCCGTTTAGCGGAAATTCGCGTTGAACGGCTGCCTCGCCTGGTTGTCCACTTCGGGTTGTCCACTTCGTGAGCGAGACTCGGATCAGCGAGGTTCCCATGCCCGCCTTCAATCTCATTCTTGGCACGTGCACGCTCGAAGCGCGCGTGGTCGATATCACGACGCTCGCCGTCGATGCGATCGTCAACGCCGCGAATACTTCGCTGCTCGGTGGCGGCGGTGTGGATGGCGCGATTCATCGCGCGGCCGGCAGGGAGTTGCTGCGCGAATGCGAAACGCTCGGCGGCTGCGTGACCGGCGACGCCAAAATCACCGCCGGCTATCGTCTGCCCGCGAAGCATGTTATTCACGCGGTCGGTCCAGTGTGGCGTGGCGGCGCGCATGGCGAAGCCGACCTGCTCGCATCGTGCTATCAGCGCTCACTCGAAGTCGCGCGCGAAACTCAGTGCACGAGCATCGCGTTTCCAGCGATCAGCTGCGGTATCTACCGTTTCCCCGCCGACGATGCGGTCAGCATCGCGGTCGCGACCGTACTCGACACATTGCCGCGCACACCACACATGAAGCACGTGACGTTCGCGTGCTTCGACGACGCGATGTTCGCACGCTACGAGGCCGAGCTCGAACGCCGTCAGGCGCCGCCTTCGAAGCCGGCCTGACGCCACGCTTCGAACACCACGATCGCCACCGTATTCGACAGATTCAGACTGCGATTGCCGGGACGCATCGGCAGACGCACGCGCTGTTCGTTCGCAAAGCGCTCGAGCACCGTGCCGGGCAGGCCGCGCGTTTCGGCGCCGAACACGAACCAGTCGCCCGGTTGAAACGCATGGTCGTGAAAGCGCCCCGAGCCGCGCGTCGTGAATGCGAACATGCGCGACGCGTCGGGCGTTTCTTTCGCGATGAACGCGTCCCAATCGGCATGCACGTTCATTTCCGCGTACTCGTGATAGTCGAGGCCGGCGCGCCGCATCTTGGTGTCGTCGAGAGGGAAGCCGAGCGGCTCGATCAGGTGCAGCCGGGCGCCGGTGTTCGCGCACAGGCGAATCACGTTGCCGGTGTTGGGCGGAATTTCGGGTTCTACGAGAACGACGTTGAACATAAGATGACCACGTAAAAGCTAGTTTTTCGGAGTGCGCAGCGCGACGAAGTTCGTAACCCGCCGCGCGCCGGCGGCCTTCAGCGTATGCGCGAGCGCTTCGAGCGTCGCGCCGCTCGTCATGACATCGTCGACGATGCCGACGTGCAGGCCGCGCACTGGGCGCGCGACGCGAAACGCGCGGCCGACGTTCTGCCGGCGCGCATCGAGATCGAGGCGCGATTGCGGCGCGGTGTCGAGCGTTCGTTCGAGCAGCGTGGGGTCGCCGCGCACGCCGAGCGCCCGGGCGAGCGGCCGCGCGATCTGCCAGGCCTGGTTGTAGCCGCGCTCGACCAGACGGCGACCGGCGAGCGGCACTGGCGCGATCACGTCGGGCCGCTCGGCCGCGTCGTGCCAATCGGCTTCAGCCAGCCGCGCGAGGCGTTGCGCGAAGTCTCGCGCGAGCATCAGCCGGGCGCGGAACTTCAGGCCGACCGCGAGCGTATCGAGCGGCGCGCGATAGTCGGCGAGCGCGAAGCTCGCGTCGAACGGCGGCGGCTCGGCCACGCAATCCGCGCAGCGATACCGCGCCTGAGCGACCCAGCGTGACGCCGGCAACGGCACCGCGCAAACGGTGCAGCGCAGCCGGCTCTCGTTCCAGTAGGCCGCGTCGCAACCGTCGCACAACGTCTTATGCGACAAATTGCCGCACAACGCGCACAGGTTCGGCAGCGCGGCGTTCAAGGCCCGCGGCCATGCCGAATGCAGACCGCGCGCAAAACGCGCCACCTGATTTCGACACGACGAAGAAAATGACTGGAATCGCACGAGTGAGCGCCGGTGAAAGCCGTTCTCGCTGAATGGAGGGGAACGACCGAGTATACTTCGAGCTCACGCCAGCACGACACACATGTCCCCAACATCCGCTCAATCTGGCCGTCCGGCCTACGATTCACGGCGCCTCAGGCGTATTTTCGACCGTCGCGCTGCCACCTTCGACGAGGTTGCGTTCCTGCCGCGAGAGATTGCGCAGCGCATGCGCGAGCGTCTCGATTACATCAAGGTGGCGCCCTCGAGCGTGCTCGACGCCGGTTGCGGCGCGGGCGAAGACCTCCCCGCATTGCGCGAACGCTTTCCCGAGGCGCCGGTGTTCGGCGCTGATCTGTCGCACGGCATGCTCCGCCGCGCGCTGCGTCACGATGCCGGCGACACAAGTTGGCGGCGCTTTCTTCCCGCCTCGCTCGGCAAGGCGC
Source organism: Paraburkholderia sp. 31.1 (assembly GCF_014397645.1). Lineage (NCBI taxonomy): Bacteria > Pseudomonadati > Pseudomonadota > Betaproteobacteria > Burkholderiales > Burkholderiaceae > Paraburkholderia > Paraburkholderia sp. 31.1. Next base: position 95,522 of record NZ_VZQN01000026.1, on the reverse strand, counting down.
TCGGCGCGCGTGGCCCGCGCTTCGCGCAAACCGATTTCTCCGCGCTGCCGTTCACGTCCGGCGCATTCGAATTCATCTGGTCCAACCTCGCGCTGCACTGGCACTCGCGGCCCGATCTGGTCTTTCCCGAATGGCAGCGCGTGCTGAAGGTCAACGGCCTGCTAATGTTCAGCACGCTCGGCCCCGATACGCTGAAGGAGTTGCGAGGTGCCTACGCCGAGATCGAGGCCGCGCACGGCGTCGCGTCTCGCAAGCATGTGATCGACTTCGTCGACATGCACGACCTCGGCGACATGCTCGTCGAGGCCGGCTTCGAGATTCCGGTGATGGACCAGGAGACGCTGACGATCACCTATAAGTCGCCCGAGTCGCTGCTCGCGGACGTGCGTCGCTGGGGCGCGTACCCGTTCGAGCGCGATGCGCATGACGGCGTGCTCACGCGTCGGTTGCACAAAGCCCTGCTCGCCGCGCTCGAAGCGCGCCGGCGCGCCGACGGCACGATCGCGCTGACCTTCGAGGTGATCTACGGCCACGCATGGAAAGCCGTGCCGCGCACCACGGCGGAAGGACATGGCATCGTGCGGCTCGAGGACATCGGACGAGGTCCGGGCAAGCGTGGATAGCAGATTGCGGTGCTGTCATCAACTGCTTGCCGACGGTGCGGTTGACGTGTTGCAAAAGCGGTAAAGAGGACATCCGTTATGCCTGGGATTTGCCCTTCAAAAGAGCCGCAAAATGCTGGGCAAAATGGCGCGAAGGCTTGTCGCGCCTGGCTTGTGGGCCGATTGGGGCTTGCTTGTCGATGCTATGGATCACGCCTATAATGCGTCAGTTTGTCACCCGAAGTTCCCACATTTGGGGTGGCAAGCCGCGAGGCGCGGGGCTGCAAAATGAAGTGATGCGGTAGGGGTTGGCGCGCTCGCGAGTGATGCTGGAAACAGTGACTCGAACGGCGGCCGCGAGATGCATCCGGAAGTAAAAGAAGGCAGGCCGGACTCGACGATTCGCAGGAGGCAGCGATGGGCGCATCAGATCATCTGCTGGCGGATTCAGAACCGGTCCTCAGGGACTGGACCATGAAGCGCAACTGTTCGATATCGCCGCGGCAGTTCGTCTGTCTGTACGTGTCGCTTGCTTTGTTTTCGTTGGCAATTGCATTCATGCTGGTTCTGGTCGGCGCCTGGCTGGTGTTGCCGTTCACCGGAATCGAATTGCTGGCCGTAGGTATCGCGTTTGCAATATATGCGCGTCATGCTGTCGATTACGAGCGCATCCGGTTGTTTCCGAACCGGCTCGTGATCGAGCAGGTCAGCGCCGAGCAGATTACGCAATTCGAATTCAATCCGCGCTGGGTGCGGATAGAGCCGGGCGCAACGCCGCGCGATCAGATCAAGCTGGTCTCGCGCGGGCAGACGATCATGATCGGGCAACACCTCGCGCAGAATCGGCGCGCGCAGTTCGCAGGCGAACTACGTATGTGGCTGGCACGTTGTTAGATGGTGCCGGACGCGCGGCGTTCAAGGGGGCGCGACACGCTGCCAGCGGGGTCGAGGGTTTGAATGGAAAATTTCGGTAAGGAAGCTATGAAAACAATCAAGCGAGCGCTCATGAGCGTGCTGGCGACGAGCGGACTGCTTTTCGCCGGTGCCGCCCTGGCAGTGGGCGATGCTCCGGGCGGCCCTGCCGTCAACGCGATCAATCTCCAGCCGCCTGCAACGAGAATCGCTGAGGAGCTATTCAGCCTCCACATGTTCATGCTGGGACTGTGCACCGTGATCTTCATCGGTGTGTTCGGCGTGATGTTCTATTCGATCTTCGCGCACCGCAAATCGAAAGGCCACAACGCAGCCAATTTCCACGAAAGCACCACCGTCGAAATCATCTGGACAATCGTGCCGTTCGTCATCGTCGTGCTGATGGCGCTGCCCGCCACCAAGGCCGTCGTCGCGATGAAGGACACCTCGAACGCCGACCTCACGATCAAGGTCACCGGCTACCAGTGGAAGTGGGGCTACGACTACGTGAAGGGTCCGGGCGAGGGCATCGGCTTCCTTTCCACGCTCGCCACGCCGCGCGCGCAAACCGAGGGCCGCGAGCCGATCTCCACGCTGTATCTGCAGGAAGTCGACAACCCGCTCGTGGTGCCGGTCGACAAGAAAATCCGCATCATCACCACCGCGAACGACGTGGTCCACTCCTGGTACGTGCCGGCCTTCGGCGTGAAGCAGGACGCGATCCCCGGCTTCGTGCGCGACACGTGGTTCAAGGCCAACCGCACCGGTACGTTCCGCGGCTTCTGTACCGAACTGTGCGGCAAGGAACACGCGTTCATGCCGGTCGTCGTCGAGGTGCTGTCGGCTGACGACTATGCGAAGTGGGTCGACGAGGAGAAGAAGAAAATGGCCGCCGGCCAGGACGATCCGAACAAGACCTACACGATGGCCGAGCTGATGGAACGCGGCGGCAAGGTCTACGCGGCGAACTGCGCGGTCTGCCACCAGCCGACCGGCAAGGGCGCGGGCGCATTCCCGGCGCTCGACGGCAGCAAGATCGCCAACGGTCCGATCGGGCAGCACGTGAGCCTCGTGTTGAAGGGCAAGAACGCGATGCCTTCGTGGGCGCCGACGCTGGACGACGTCGAAATCGCCGCGGTGATCACGTACGAACGTAACTCGTGGGGCAACCACACGGGCGACATCCTGCAGCCGAAGCAGGTCGCCGACGCGCGCAACGGCAAGCTGCCGGAAGGCGGCGATCATCTGGCCAACGCCGGTGCTGCCGCGAGCGGCGCCGTTGCGGCATCGGGCGCGCAAGCAGCGTCGGGCGCAGAAGCGGCGTCCGCACCGGCCGCATCGGGCAACGAGGCTGGCGCGGCTGCTTCGAACAACGCAGAGGCCGCGCTGCCGGCGAGCATCTACTTCGAGACCGGCAAGAGCACGCTGCCGGCCGACGCGAAAGCGGCGGTCGACGCGGCCGCGGCCTACGCGAAGGCGCATCCGGACGCGAAATTCACGCTGTCGGGCTTCACCGACGCAACCGGCTCCGCCGACGTCAACGCGAAGCTCGCGAAGAGTCGTGCCGAAGCCGTTCGCGACGCGCTGAAAGCCGCCGGCATTGCCGACGATCATATTATTTTGAAGAAGCCGGAAACGATCACCGGCGGCACCGACGCGAAGGAAGCCCGGCGCGTTCAGATCAGCCCGGCAGCCTGACGTGTTCATGGTCAGCACCGCAGAATTCGCTTTAGGAGATTGTCATGTCTAGCATCGGACACGATGTAGTCGCGGGCCACGAGCACGTGCACGGCGACCATGCCCACGGAACGCCGCACGGCTGGCGTCGTTGGCTGTTCGCAACCAACCACAAGGACATCGGTACGCTGTATCTGATCTTCTCGTTCACCATGTTCCTGTCCGGGGGCGTGATGGCGCTGATGATCCGTGCCGAGCTGTTCGAGCCGGGTCTGCAGATCATGCGTCCCGAGTTCTTCAACCAGTTGACCACCATGCACGGGCTGATCATGGTGTTCGGCGCGATCATGCCGGCGTTCGTCGGCTTCGCGAACTGGATGGTGCCGCTGCAGATCGGCGCATCGGACATGGCTTTCGCGCGGATGAACAACTTCAGCTTCTGGCTGCTGCCGGTCGCCGCTGTGCTGCTGGTCGGCTCGTTCTTCGCACCGGGCGGCGCGACCGCCGCGGGCTGGACGCTGTACACGCCGCTCTCCACGCAGATGGGTCCAGGCATGGACTTCGCGATTTTCGCGCTCCACCTGATGGGTGCGTCGTCGATCATGGGCGGTATCAACATCGTCGTGACGATCCTGAACTTGCGCGCACCCGGCCTCACGCTGATGAAGATGCCGATGTTCGTCTGGACCTGGCTGATCACCGCGTACCTGCTGATCGCCGTGATGCCAGTTCTGGCGGGCGCGATCACGATGGTGCTGTTCGACCGTCACTTCGGCACGTCGTTCTTCAATGCGGCAGGCGGCGGCGACCCGGTCATGTACCAGCACATCTTCTGGTTCTTCGGGCACCCCGAGGTGTACATCATGATCTTGCCGGCGTTCGGGATCGTCTCGCAGGTGATCCCGGCGTTCTCGCGCAAGCCGCTGTTCGGCTATAGCTCGATGGTGTACGCAACGGCATCGATCGCGATCCTGTCGTTCATGGTGTGGGCGCACCACATGTTCGCGACCGGCATGCCGGTCACGGGCCAGCTGTTCTTCATGTACGCGACGATGCTGATCGCGGTGCCGACCGGCGTGAAGGTGTTCAACTGGGTCGCGACGATGTGGCGCGGTTCGCTGTCGTTCGAAACGCCGATGCTGTTCGCGGTCGGCTTCCTGATCGTGTTCACGTTCGGTGGCCTGTCGGGTCTGATGCTCGCCATGGCGCCGCTCGACATCCAGTATCACGGCACTTATTTCGTGGTCGCGCACTTCCACTACGTGCTGGTGGCGGGGTCGCTGTTCGCGCTGTTCGCCGGCTGGTACTACTGGTCGCCGAAGTGGACCGGCTGGATGTACAACGAAACGCGCGGCAAGATCCACTTCTGGGCGTCGATGTTCTTCTTCAACCTCGCGTTCCTGCCGATGCACTTCGTCGGTCTCGCGGGCATGCCGCGTCGTTACGCCGATTACCCGGCGCAGTTCACCGACTGGAACCAGGTGATCTCGATCGGTGCGTTCGGTTTTGGTCTGTCACAGGTGTACTTCCTGTTCGCGGTGGCCCTGCCGGCCTACCGTGGCGGTGGCGAGCTCGTAGAAGCGGGCGACAAGCCGTGGGACGGCGCAACGGGCCTCGAGTGGACCGTACCGAGCCCGGCTCCGTTCCACACGTTCGAGCATCCGCCGACCGTCGAGTAAGCCTATCCCGGCGAGGTGCCGGGTTCCGGCGGCGCGACATGCCGCCACCGGACTTGGGCGCTTCGCGCGGCGGCCTCGCCAGTCAAGAACCGTACTCAGAAAGTCGAGCATGACGCGCAATCCACAGGAAAGACGTACGCCGGAGCAGATTCGCGCGAGCAACAGGCGGATAGGGTTGGTGATGTTCGCGATCGCCGCGGTGTTTTTCGCGAGCGCGATTCTGAAGCAGTGCTGGTTCAGCTAACGCCGCCTTCGCAGTCCGTATGCAGGTTTGTTGAGGATTCAGATGTCGACGCAACCGCCGGCCGAGGCCGACCGCTCTTTCAACCGTTCGATGCTGATCAAGCTGTTCGTCGTCGCGTTGATGATGTTCGGTTTCGGTTTCGCGCTGGTGCCGATGTATCGCGCGATCTGCCAGATCACCGGCGTGAACAACCTCGTGCAGCGCGACGTTTCAGCGCGCGAGGCGAAGAATACGCAGGTCGACATGAGCCGCACGATTTCGATCGAATTCGATGCGAACGCGCGGGGCCTGTTGGGTTTCAAGCCGGAGCAGCGCAGTCTCGACGTGCATCCGGGCGAAGTAACGACGGTCATGTACGACGTCAGCAACGAGCAGTCGCGCACGATCCGTGCGCAGGCCATTCCGAGCTACGCGCCGAAGCAGGCGACCGAGTACTTCAGGAAGATCGAGTGTTTCTGCTTCACGCAGCAGACGTTGAACGCGAACGAGACGAAGCGGATGCCGGTGGTGTTCGTCGTCGACCCGAAGTTGCCGAAGGACGTGAAGACGATCACGCTGTCGTACACGTTTTTCGAGTTGAACACGCCGGCGGCAGCTAGCGCGGATGATGCGGCGCCGAAGGCGAATGCAGTGAACGATGCAGTGACCAGCGCGGCAGCCACTCCCGCGAAGCCGGCCTGAAGCAGATTTGACGGCGCGAGCCGCGGACGAACGAAGGAAGACGAAGCGACATGAACGATAACGGCGGCAGTCCGCGCAAGAGCAGTTTCGGTCAATCGATGCGCGCGGTGTTCTGGTCGTTTTTCGGCGTGCGCAAGCGCCGCGATCTCGAGGCGGACGCGACGCAACTGAACCCGCTGCATGTGATCGTGGCGGCGCTGATCGGCGCGGCGGTTCTGATCGGGGTGCTGATTCTGGTCGTGCGCCTCGTGGTCGGTTGAGGCAGTAGCAGGGCACAGCACAGCAGAGAAGAGCCCACGAATTAGAGAGAAGCGGTGCGGTATCGACGCGCCGCCGAAGATACAGCCGGAGATTCCGGAACAACTGGACTGAAGTGGAGAATCAAGAATGAGCGGTCAAAACGAGAGCCCGTACTATTTCGTACCGCATCCGTCGCGGCATCCGATCAGCGCCGCTACGGGGTTGCTGGTCATGCTCGGATCGCTTGCGGCCTGGATCAACGACCATACCTGGGCGCCGCTTGGCGTGCTCATCGGCCTGCTGTGGCTGCTCTTTACGCTGTGGCATTGGTTCGGCGACGCGATCGCCGAGTCGGAAGGCGGCATGTACGGCAAGAACGTCGACCGGTCGTACCGCTGGAGCATGAGCTGGTTCATATTCTCCGAAGTGATGTTCTTCGGCGCATTCTTCGGCGCGCTGTTCTATGCCCGTGAAATCGCGCTGCATCAACTCGGCAGCCTCGACTACAAACTGATCTGGCCCGATTTCACGGCGGTGTGGCCGAACAACGGCCCGGCCGAACTCGTGGGTACCTACAAGTCGATGCAGCCGTGGCCGGTGCCGACCATCAACACGGCGCTGCTGCTGTCGTCGGGTGCGACGCTGACGGTGTCGCACCACGCGCTGCGCGACAACCATCGCAAGAAGGCGATTGCGTGGCTCGCGGCGACAATCGTGCTGGGCATGAGCTTCCTGTTCCTGCAGGGCTTCGAATACTTCCACGCGTACAACGAGCTGAACCTGACGCTGGCTTCGGGCATCTACGGTTCGACGTTCTTCCTGCTGACCGGCTTCCACGGCTTTCACGTGTTCCTCGGCGGCACGATGCTCTCCGTTGTGCTGGTGCGCCTGATTCGCGGCCACTTCACGCCGGAACATCACTTCGCGTTCGAAGGCGCGGCCTGGTACTGGCACTTCGTCGACGTTGTGTGGCTCGGGCTGTACGTCGTCGTGTACTGGCTGTAATGCGGCCAGATCCGTGCGCGCAACGCCGTTCAGGCGGCGCGCACGAGCAGTATGCAAGGCTGAATGCAGCGCCGCCCTTGACCTCTCAGGGCGGCGTTTTGTTTGGCGGCGAGGAAAATTTGCCGCTGACGGGGATGCGGCGGCGACCTATCCGCGAGCGTCAGCGCCCGTACGGAATCCCGGTCGACTGAATCCAGCCCATCCAGTGTGCGAACAGGATGAACAGGAACAGCGAGATCGACAGGCCCACCCGCGTGGCGAGTGACCAGACCATCCGCTTGGTCTTGCCTTTGTCGTGCATCATGAAATACAGCGCCGACACCATGCTGGCGATGATGAGAGCAAAGGCGATGGGAACGATAATGTGCATGGAACCAACTGAAACCGGAAAGCGCAGTGGCAAGACATTCATTATCGCACCGCGAGCGGGCGTCTGCCGCAGGTTCCCGGCGGCCCTGAGGGCGATGCCGGAGCGCCCGCAATGAAGTTTCGCCTGATTCCCGCGCTGCTGATCCTGCTGGTCGTCGTCGTGACGATGCGGCTCGGTTTCTGGCAGCGCGATCGCGCGCATCAGAAGGAAGCGCTCGAGGCGCGCATCACGCAGTTCGAGAACGCGCCCGCGTTGCCGGTCAGCGCGGCGCCGCTCGCGCTGAAGGACGTCGAGTTTCATCGCGTGAAAGCGCGCGGCAGTTTCGTCACGGACAAGGTCGTGTACCTCGATAATCGTCCGTATAACGATCAGCCGGGCTTTTACGTCGTGATGCCATTTAAACTCGCCGACGGCGGTTACGTGCTCGTCAATCGCGGCTGGCTGCCGCGCAACCTGAGCAATCGCGAGACCATCGCGCCGTACACGACGCCGCCGGGCGAGGTCGAGATCGAAGGGATTGCGCGTGCCGACGCGTCGCGCGCGTTCGAGCTCGGCGAGGGTGGATCGGCCGCGCATCGCCTGATCCGGCAGAATCTCGATGTCGGCTCGTACGCCGCGGAGACCGGGCTGCCGCTGCAATCGTTCGTGATCCAGCAGACCGGCGATGCCGGCGACGGCCTGGTGCGCGACTGGCCCGCACCGACCACCGGCGTCGAGCGCAACTACGGCTACATGCTGCAGTGGTGGGGCATGGCCGCCGCCGCGCTCGCCTTCGGTCTGTATGCGGCGCGCCGCGCGGGCAAAAAAGAGCACGCGCCGGGCGCGTGAGGAACGCAAGGCACGGCTCGCCGCCGTCCAAACATTGAAAGAGGTTCTGTAGTGTCGACTCAAACTCCCCGTTCGCCGGAAGCTGGCAAATCCAGCGGCAAACCCGCCGCGGCCAAAGCGATGCCCGGCCAACCGAACGGCCCGGGCTCGTGGCGGCGCGGCCGCTGGGTGCTGCTGCTGCTCGCGGTGATCTGCGCGGCGCCGATCGCGATCTCGTACTTCATGTACTTCGTCGTGAAGCCGACCGGCGGCAGCACGAACTACGGCGCGCTGATCGAGCCGCAACGGCCGATCCCGGACTCGCTCATGGTCACCGGCGCGGACGGCAAGCCGCTGAAGCTCGCCTCGCTGCATGGCCGCTGGCTCATGATCTCGGTGGACAACAGCGCGTGCGACCAAGCCTGCGTGACGAAGCTCTACTTCATGCGACAAATCCGCGCAGCTCAGGGGCCGGAACGCGAGCGCGTCATGGAAGTATGGCTGCGCATCGATGCAGACAAGGTCGCGGACGTGATACAAACCGCCTACCCCAACACCGACATGCTGATCGCCGATCCGGCGCAGGTCGCCGCGTGGCTGCCCGCCGACACCGGCACGCGGATCACCGACCACATCTATCTGGTCGATCCGAACGGCAATCTGATGATGCGTTTTCCGAAAGACGCGAACCCGAGCAAGATCAAAGGCGACCTGACCAAGCTGCTCAAATGGTCGACCATCGGCTGACGCCGCAACCTGGGTAAATGAGATGTTCGTATTGCAACTGGGCCTGATCGGCTTGTGTATCGCGTTGCTGCCGTTGTCCTATGTGTGGGTCAAGGCCGACGACAACAAATTCCGCAAGCTGGTCTGGCTCACCACCTTCCTGACGCTCGATCTCGTGATGTTCGGCGGCTTCACGCGCCTCACCGATTCGGGCCTCGGCTGCCCGGATTGGCCCGGCTGCTACGGCACGTCGTCGCCGTTCATCGCGCACGCGGCGATCTCCGCGGCCTATCAGGCGATGCCGAGCGGCCCCGTCAGCATGACGAAGGCGTGGATCGAAATGATCCATCGCTACTTCGCGATGGCGATCGGCGTGCTGATCATCGCGCAGACGATCATTGCCTGGACGGCGCGTATCAAGCGTCGTCCGCTGCATGTGTCGCCGTGGTGGCCGACTTCGCTGCTGCTGCTGATCGTCGTGCAGGGCGTGTTCGGCGCGTGGACCGTGACCATGAGGCTGCAGCCGATCATCGTGACCACGCATCTGCTGCTCGGCCTGGCGCTGCTCGGCACGCTCGGCTGGCTCGCGGCGCGCTTGACGCCGCTGCCGGCCTACGAACCCGAGGCCGCGCGCTGGCGCGTGGCCGCGCTCGCGGGTCTCGCGCTGCTGGTACTGCAAATCGCGCTCGGTGGCTGGGTCAGCACGAACTACGCGGTGCTCGCGTGCACCGACTTCCCGACCTGCAACGGCCAATGGATTCCGCCGATGGACTTCGCGCACGGCTTCCACCTGTGGCGCGCGCTCGGCATGACCGGCGACGGCGACGTGATCACGCAGGATGCGCTGGTCGCGATTCACTGGACGCATCGCACGTTCGCGTTCGCTGTGATCGCCTATCTGGTGTGGTTCGCGTTGAAGATGCGCCGCTTCGAGTCACTGCGGCGACCCGCCAACGGCGTGCTGCTGGTGGTGCTGATCCAGTTCGTCACCGGCTTGTCGAACATCGTGCTGCAATGGCCGTTACCGATTGCGGTCGCCCATAACGGCGGGGCCGCGATCCTGCTGCTGCTGCTCGTTATGTTAAACTTTCGGGTCGCTTATAGCCGTCCCGGCCGCGCCGCGCTCCCTGCGCGCGAAGCCGCGCCAGCGTGACTCACATGGACAGCACAACACTCTCCCAAACGCCCGGCAGCCGGGCCTCCCAATATCTCGCACTGACCAAGCCGCGTGTTACGCAGCTTGCGGTGTTCTGCGCGGTCATCGGCATGTTCCTGTCGACGCCGGGCATGGTGCCATTGACCGTACTGATCGGCGGCACCGTCGGCATCTGGCTGCTGGCCGGCGCCGCGTTCGCGATCAACTGCCTCGTCGAGCAGCAGATCGACGCCAAAATGCGCCGCACGTCGTGGCGTCCGTCCGCGCGCGGCGAAATCACCACCCCGCAGATCCTGCTGTTCTCGGCCGTGCTCGGCGGTCTCGGCATGTGGACGCTGTACACGTTCGCCAATGCGCTGACCATGTGGCTCACGCTCGCCACGTTCGTCGGTTATGCGGTCATCTATACGCTGCTGCTGAAGCCAGCCACGCCGCAGAACATCGTGATCGGCGGCGCGTCGGGCGCGATGCCGCCCGCGCTCGGCTGGGCCGCGGTAACGGGCCACGTGCCCGCCGACGCGTGGATCCTCGTGCTGATCATCTTCGTGTGGACCCCGCCGCATTTCTGGGCGCTCGCGCTGTATCGCCGCAAGGACTACGAAAACGCCGGCCTGCCGATGCTGCCGAACACGCACGGCGAAAAGTACACGCGCCTGCATATCCTTCTCTACACGATCATCCTGTTCGCGGTCACGCTGATGCCGTTCATCTCCGGCATGAGCGGCGTCGTGTATCTCGCGTCGGCGGTGCTGCTCGGCGCCGTGTTTCTCGCTTATGCGTGGAAGATCTACCGGGAGTATTCGGACGAGCTCGCGCGCAAAACCTTCCGTTATTCGATCGTCTATCTGTCGCTGCTGTTCGCCGCGCTGCTGATCGACCACTACGCCCGCGTCGTGATAGGCGCGTAACACCATGCTCAACAATCGCTTTGCGCGCATCGCGCGCGCCGCTGTGATGGCTTGCACGCTCGGCGCGATGCTGGGCGGCACACTGCTGATGACGGGTTGCGGCAAGCAGCCGCCGGCTTTTACGAATCTCGACATCACCGGCAATACGCAATTCGCCGGCGATTTCTCGTTGCCCGACACGTCCGGCAAGATCCGCACGCTTGCCGACTACAAAGGCAAGGTCGTCGTGCTGTTCTTCGGCTATACGCATTGCCCGGACGTCTGCCCGACGACGATGGCCGAGCTGTCACAGGCGTTGCAGCAACTCGGTCCGGAGGACGCGAAGCGCGTGCAGGTGCTGTTCGTCACCGTCGACCTTGAGCGCGATACGCCGCAGTTGCTCGCGCAATACGTGCCGGCGTTCAATCCGAGCTTCGTGGGCTTGCGTCCCGCCAGCGAAGAACAGCTCGCGAAGGTCGCGAAAGACTTCCGCGTGTACTACGCGAAGGTCCCGGGCAAGACGCCCGACAGCTACACGATGGACCACACGGCCGCGAGCTATGTGTTCGACACGGACGGCAAGCTGCGTCTGTTCGCGCGCGATGGCCAAGGCGCGACACCATGGGTGCATGACCTCAAGCTGCTGCTTGATTGACGCGCATCGCAGGCGGCTTTTTAAAGCGGCGCCGCTCACGCCTCCCCGCATCCCTCCCCTCTTCGCAACTCGCGCTTAGACCGGAATCGGCAAATTCAGCCCCGGCGCGAGACGCGTCGTCTTGAACTCCGTCACCTCGTAGCGCGCGAGTTGTTGCAGGGCGAACGGATCGCTCGCGAGAATGCGATCCAGCCTGTCGCGCTCGATACGAACCGCGAGGATGATGCCGCCGTCGCGCGGCACTTTCGGCCCGGCCGCGACGAAGATGCCCGCGTCGAACTGCTCCGCGAGAAACGCGCGATGCGCGTCGAGCGCGTCGTCGATACGATCGAGCGGGGCGGTGTAGATCAGGTTGATCACGTACATGGTCGTTCTCAGGGGCGGGTGAGTGGGCCGTGCGCGGCTACGGCTCTGGATTATCGGTCAGCCGCGGGTTTTGCGTTGCGCTGGCCATTGCGCTTGCGCTCCGCATAACCATATGCGGTAAGGGTATTTCCCAACTTGCCGCCCATATGAAAGAATTTTGGGCTTGGCCGACGGCGCGCCAGCACGAACCGGAGCGCCGCCCATTTCATCCGACTCCGACATCGATCGGAGCCATCGACTCAAACGTCGAACCGCAACAGCGAGAATCACATGCAGCGCAGAAATATCCTCAAAGCCCTCACCGCAGTCGTCGCCGGGGCGGCGATCCTGACCAGCTTCGGCGCGCACGCCGACGACAAGGTCATCAAGGTCGGCACGATCGGCGGCCCGGACGCGCAGATCTGGGAAGTCGTCACCAGGGTCGCGAAGCGCGAAGGCCTGAACGTGAAGGTCGTCGAGTTCAACGACTACATCCAGCCGAACGCCGCGCTCGACGCGGGCGACCTCGACGCCAACAGCTTCCAGCACCAGCCGTACCTCGATAGCCAGATCAAGCAGCGCGGCTACAAGCTCGTCAACGCGGGCCTCACGTACATCTCGCCGCTCGGCGCGTACTCGAAGAAGCTGAAGTCGTTGAAGGACCTGCCGCAGGGCGCGAAGGTCGCGGTGCCGAACGATCCGTCGAACGAAAATCGCGCACTGCTGTTGCTGCAGGCGCAAGGGCTGATCAAGCTGAAGGACGGCGCGGCCACGGGCGGCAACAACGCGACGCCGCTCGATGTCGTCGACAATCCGAAGAAGATCAGGTTCGTCGAGCTCGACGCCGCGCAACTGCCGCGTTCGCTCGCCGACGTCGACGCCGCCGTCATCAATACGAACTTCGCGCTGGCCGCCGGCCTGCAGCCGACCAAGGACGCGATCGCGCTCGAAGACATCCACAGCCCGAACGCGAACCTGATCGCCGTGCGCGCGAAGGACAAGGATCAGCCATGGGTGAAGAAGCTGGTCGCGGCGTATCAGTCGGAAGACGTGCGCCAGTTCATCAAGACGCAGTTCAAGGGTTCGATCGTGCCGTCGTTCTAGGCGACGCGTTCAGCGCGATCGCAAGCGCAGCCGCATGGCATCAGGAAAGGCACGCGCCGTACAGGCGCGTGCTTTTTTTATAGTTCCAGCTCCCATCTTTCGATCGTCAGATCCTGGCCGAAGCGGCGCTGCAGCGCGCTGCCGGCCAACTCGAACCCAGCGCGCTCGCAAAGCCGCCGTGGCTCCGCCAATGCGCTCGCGGTGGTCAGCGTGAGCTTCGGGTAGCCCGCGCGCCGCGCGAAGCGCACGCATTCGCTGAGCAATTGCGTGCCGATGCCGAGCTTCCGCACGTCCGGTTCGACCCACAGCAGGCGCACGCCCGCGACCGTCGTCGAGACCCCGACGAGGCAAACCGAGCCGACCACCAGACCCTCCTGTTCGGCGATCCAGCACTTCTCGCGCAGCGGATCGTTGCGCTGCGCGTACTCGGCGACGACGCGCGCGAGCAAGCCCTCGAACGTGTGATCCCAGCCGTACTGCGCGGCGAACCACTGCGCCTGACGATGCACGAGCCAGCCACATTCGCCGGCGCGCGGCTGACGCAGCACCACGAGCTCGTGCTTCGGCTTGTCGCCGAGCAGGCGCTCGATCAGCTTCATCGCGGCGATCAACTGCTCCTGCGATAGCGCGCTGAGTCTGTCGAGCAGGCCGAGTGCTTCGTGAATGGCGGCGGCGTCGAGCGGCGCGTAGATCGCGTGGCCGTGCTCGGTGAGCGCGATCAGCGACTGGCGTGCGTCGGTGTCGGACGGACGGCGGGTGATCAGCTCGCGTCGCTCGAAACTGGTCAGCAGGCGGCTCAGATAGCCGCTATCGAGCCCGAGCGCGCGCCCGAGCACCGACGCGGTCTGCGCGCGGGCGCGCGATAGCTCGTGCAGCACGCGCACTTCCGTCAGCGAGAACTCGCTTCGAGCCAGATGCTCGTGCAGGGCACCGATGCATTGGGTATAGAAGCGATTGAAATGGCGGACGGCCTGAGCGCGCCGCAGCGCCTCGGAATCTGTCAAGGGCGGCTCCCCGGGACTTTTTATGGTCGGTACAGCGCACTATATCGGCACGACCCTTATTTACAAAGCCACTCCACCGCGGCGAGACACCAACTGGTATTAAATAGGTATTGATTATTTGGGCTGTTGATACCACCAGGAGCCGATAACGACTCGCTGGTATCGTTAAATGCTTGCGATGCGGGAAAGTCCTGGTCTGCGAATCCCTCCGACGGAGCCCTTGAATCCCGCTGTGATCCCCACTCAGCAAGGCTTTCCGGCGATCCGGACCGGCGTGGAACCAGTCCGTTGACTGGTATTATGTTGGTTATATAATGGGCTCTCAATTTTCCGGGCTGTACTGCTCACGGCGTCCCTGGAGCCCCATGGAAACTCGCTGGTCCGCATTGATGCCTGACGTGCGCAACGTCACGCCGCTCTACCTGCAGCTCGCGCGCAACCTGGCGACGGCGATCCATTGCGGCGTCTGGTCGGCCGGCGAGGCGCTGCCTTCCGAGCGTACGCTGTCCGACGCGATCGGCGTGTCGCGCGTCACCGCGCGCAAGGCGATCGAACTGCTGGTCGAGCAGGGGCTGATCCGGCGCTCGCGCGGCGCGGGCAGCTTCATCACGCCGCGCGTCGAAGATCCGCTGTCGCGTCTCACCGGCTTCACGAAGAAGATGCAGCAGCGCGGTTTCCGGCCCGATTCGGTCTGGCTCGAACGCGACGTGCGCCCCGCCAATCGCGACGAGCTGCTGCGCCTCGGCTTGTCACCCGGCGCGGCCGTCACGAGCCTGCGGCGGCTGCGGCGCGCGGACGGCATCGTGATGGCGGTCGAACATTCGGCGCTGCCGGTCGCGATCGTGCCTGATCCGCTCGTGATCGGCGACTCGCTGTACAGCTATCTCGAGCAGCGCGGCGCGGCGGTCGTGCGCGCGTTGCAGCACTTCCGCGCGGTCAACGCGTCGAGCGAAATCGCCGCGCTGATGGACATCGAACCGCGCACCGCGTTGCTGGTCATCACCCGGATCGGCTACTGCGCGGATCAACGCGCGATCGAGCTGACCGACACCTATTGCCGCGACGACTACTACGACTTCGTCGCTGAATTGCGCACCTGAGCTGCGCGGCCCTCGCAGGCCGCAAGTCCGGCGGACGCCATTTGCCGCATACGTATCACGCACCAGAGAGACTCATGCTGACCGGAAACATACTCACCACCGAAGGGTGGATCCACGGCACGCTCGAATACGAAAACGGCCGCATCACGACGCTGTCCGGCGAGCGCGTCGATCCGACGACGAACGACGCACCGTACATCCTGCCCGGCTTCATCGATCTGCACGTGCATGGCGGTGGCGGCGCCGACGTGATGGAAGCTGGCGACGCGATCGAAACGATCACCCGCACGCATGCGCGCTACGGCACCACGAGCCTGCTCGCAACGACCATGACCGCGCCGCGCGACGAGCTGATGAACGTCGTCGCCGGGCTCGGCAACGTCACGCGGGTGCGCACGCCGGGTTGCGCGCGCGTGCTCGGCGTGCATCTGGAAGGACCGTACATCAACCCCGGCAAGCTCGGCGCGCAGCCCGACGCGGCGGTATCGGCGGTGTTGGACGAGGTGCTCAGGTATCTGTCGATCGCGCCGATCCGCGTCGTCACGCTGGCGCCCGAGATCGCCGGCCACATGGAGATCATCTCCGAGATGGCGGCGCGCGGCGTACGCGTGCAGCTCGGCCATTCGCTCGGCACCTACGACGACGCGGTCGCCGCGCTCAAGCACGGCGCGTGCGGCTTCACGCATCTGTTCAACGCGATGTCGCCGCTGCATCACCGCAACCCTGGCCTCGTCGGCGCTGCGCTTGCGCACGCCGAATACGCCGAAATCATTCCCGACCTGCTGCACGTGCATCCGGGGGCGATCCGCACCGCGCTGCGCGCGATTCCGCGCCTGTATGTGGTGACGGACAGCACGTCGGCTACCGGCATGCCCGACGGCGAATATCGCCTCGGCAGCCAGCACGTAACCAAGTGCCTCGGCGGCGTACGTCTGGCCGACGGCACGCTCGCGGGCAGCACGCTGACGATGGATCAGGCGCTGCGCAATCTCGTCTCGATCGGCCTGCCGATCGCCGATGTATCCCACCGTTTGTCACGCTACGCCGCCGACTATCTCGGCATCGAGGACCGCGGCCGCATCGCGCGCGGTGCGTGGGCCGACGTGGTCGTATTCGACCGCGAGCTGGCGCTGAGCGCGACCTACGTCGAAGGAGAAGCCATTGTCGAATATGCTTAAGGAAGCGCTCGCGTCCGCCGCAACAGTAGCCGAGCAGCTCAAGGACACCTCGCGCGTCGCGGCGCTCGCCGCGAAGCTCGCGCAACAGCCGCGCCATGTCGCGCTGACCGTCGCGCGCGGCAGCTCGGACCATGCCGCCAGCTACTTTGCATCCCTGACGATGAGCCGCCTCGGCGTGCCGGTCGCGTCGCTGCCGATGTCGGTCGCGACGCTGCAGCAGGCGCCGCTGCAGGTGCGCGACCAGCTTGCGCTCGCGTTTTCGCAATCGGGCAAGAGCCCCGACCTCGTCGGCACGATGAACGCGTTGCGCGCGGCCGGCGCATTGACGGTCGCCGCCGTGAACGCACCGAGCTCGCCGCTCGCCGACGCGTGCGAATGGCATCTGCCGCTCGTAGCCGGTCCCGAGCTGAGCGTCGCGGCGACCAAGAGCTACATCGCCATGCTGTCGATCTCCGCGCAGCTGGTTGCGCATTGGCAGAACGACGCCGAGTTGCTCGATGGACTGAATACGCTGCCCGACGCGCTGGAACGCGCGGGCCGGCTCGACTGGTCGATGGCCGTGAACGAGTTGCGCGGTATCGAACGGATGATCGTGATTGGCCGTGGTCTTGGCCTCGCGATCGCGCAGGAAGCCGCGCTGAAGCTGAAGGAAACTTCCGGCATCCAGGCCGAAGCGTTTTCGAGCGCGGAAGTGCGTCATGGTCCGATGGAGCTGATCGACCGCGACTATCCGCTGCTCGTGTTCGCGCCGCGTGGCCCGGAGCAGGCGGGTCTGCTGCAGCTCGCGCACGACATGAGCGCGCGCGGCGCGCGCGTGCTGCTCGCGGCGCCCGATGACGTCACGCAAGCCTCGCTGCCGCTCGTCGCCACCGCACACGCAGCGCTCGATCCGATCGCCGCCATCCTGTCCTTTTACGTGATGGCCGCGGATCTTGCCGCCGCGCGCGGGCGCAATCCCGACGCGCCTCGCCATCTCAACAAAGTCACCGAAACTCACTGATGAGAATGACGATGCGACGTGTCGAGAAGTCCAACCTGATGAGCCATTCCGAGAATCACATTGTTTTGCTTGCACCGCTGACCGGCCCGGTCGTGCCGCTCGCGAAGGTGCCGGACCCGGTGTTTTCGGGCGGCATGTTCGGCGACGGCATCGGCGTCGATCCGCTCGAGGGTCGGCTCGTCGCGCCATGCGACGGCGTCGTCACGCATCTCGCGCGCACCGGCCACGCGGTAACGCTCGAGAGCGCCGAGGGCGCGCAGATTCTGCTGCATATCGGTATCGACACGGTCGGACTGAACGGCAAGGGTTTTGCGCCGATGGTCGAGCAGGGCGCGCAGGTGCGCGCCGGTGACGTGCTGATCGAGTTCGATCTGGACCAGATCGCGCTGAATGCGCCGAGCCTCGTCTCGGTGATCGCGATTGCGAATTCGGATGCGTTCGAGGTCATCGAGCGGGCGCCGAACGGGCATGTCAAGGCCGGCGAAACGACGCTGCTGGTACTGCGCGCGCGCGAGGGCGTCAGCCACGACGCGGTGCGCGAGGCGAGCGCCGCGCACGTGATGGACGAAGCGCGCCGGCAGATCACGCTGACGCACGCGGGCGGCCTGCATGCGCGGCCCGCGGCGCGGGCGCGCGAAGCGGCGCGCGGCTTCGACGCACGGGTCGAGGTGCGCTACGACGGGCGCAAGGCGTCGATCGAAAGCGTGGTGGGTCTGCTTGGACTCGGTGCCGGCGAAGGCGCAAGCGTCGAGTTGCTCGGCGTCGGTCCGCACGCGCAGGCGGCGGTCGATGCAATCGCTGACGAACTGACGCGCGAAGCGCACGGCGAGGTCGAACCGAAGCGCGAACAGAAAGCGGCGCGGCCAGCGGCAGTCGTTGCGGCGCCCGCCGCGGGCGAGCCGCTCGCGCCGAACACGCTCGCGGGCGTGTGCGCCGCGCCGGGCATCGCGCTCGGCAAGCTGGTGCGCTGGGACGACGCGGATCTCGAGCCGCCGGAGCAGGCGAGCGGCACGTCGGCGGCGGAAAGCCGTCTGCTCGACAAGGCGATCGCGACCGTCGACGCCGATCTCGACACGATCGTGCGCGATGCGTCGCAACGCGGCTCGGTCGGCGAGGCGGGGATTTTCGCGGTGCATCGCGTGCTGCTCGAAGATCCGACACTGCTCGACGCCGCGCGCGATCTGATCAGCCTCGGCAAGAGCGCCGGTTTTGCGTGGCGCGAAGCGATCCGCGCGCAAGTAGGCATCCTGAGCAATGTGGAGGACGCACTGCTCGCCGAGCGGGCCGCCGATCTGCGCGACATCGAAAAGCGCGTGCAGCGCGCGCTCGGCTACACGAGCAGCGCGGCTCGCACCCTGCCGGACGAGGCGGTGCTAGCGGCCGACGAATTCACACCGTCGGATCTGTCGTCGCTCGATCGCACGCGCGTGACCGCGCTCGTGATGGCACGCGGCGGCGCGACCTCGCACGCGGCGATTCTCGCGCGTCAGGCGGGCATTCCGGCGCTGGTCGCGCTCGGCGACGCGTTGCATGCGATACCCGAGGGCACTCAGGTGGTGGTGAACGCGAGCACCGGCCGGCTCGAATTCGCGCCGACCGAACTCGACGTCGAACGCGCGCGACGCGAACGCAGCCGCCTCGCCGACGTGCGCGAAGCGAATCGCCAAACCTCGCAGCAGGCAGCGGCGACCGCCGACGGCCGCGCGATCGAAGTGGCCGCCAACATCGCCACACTCGACGACGCGAACGCCGCGGTCGACAACGGCGCGGACGCGGTCGGCCTGCTGCGCACCGAGCTGCTGTTCATCCACCGCCCGGCCGCGCCGAGCGCGGACGAGCATCGCCACAGCTATCAGGCGATCGTCGATGCGTTGCGCGGCCGCGCCGCGATCATCCGCACGCTCGACGTCGGCGCGGACAAGGAAGTCGATTATCTGACGCTGCCGCCCGAGCCGAACCCCGCACTCGGCCTGCGCGGCGTGCGCCTCGCGCAGGTGCGCCCCGATCTGCTCGACGACCAGTTGCGTGGCCTGCTCGCGGTGCGTCCGGTCGGCGCCGTGCGCATCCTGCTGCCGATGGTCACCGATGCGGGTGAACTGATCCGCATCCGCAAGCGTATCGACGAGCTTGCACGCGAAGCGGGTAGATCGGAGCCGGTCGAAGTTGGCGTGATGATCGAAGTGCCGTCGGCTGCATTGCTCGCCGATCAGCTCGCGCAGCACGCCGATTTCCTGTCGATCGGCACCAACGACCTGACCCAATACACGCTCGCGATGGACCGCTGCCAGCCCGATCTGGCGGCGCAGGCGGACGGCCTGCATCCGGCGGTGCTGCGCCTGATCGCGGCGACCGTCGAAGGTGCCGCGAAGCACGGCAAATGGGTCGGCGTGTGCGGCGCGCTCGCCGGCGACCCGCTTGCGATGCCGCTGCTGGTGGGCCTCGGTGTGACCGAGCTGTCGGTCGATCCGGTCTCCGTGCCAGGCATCAAGGCCCGCGTGCGCACGCTCGACTATCAGCTGTGTCGCCAGCGCGCCCGCGATGCGCTAGCGCTCGACTCGGCGCAGGCGGTCAGAGCCGCAAGCCGCGCCACGTGGCCCCTCGATTGAAACACTAGCGAATTTGAGAAGCCGCACGCCGTGCGCCCGGCAGCACGTCTGCCTTCACGCGCGGCGCGATTCTCCGTACAGCTGCACCACTCAACCAAGACCTACCCCTACGAGACAAAATTGGAGATACCGATGGATGGAAATCCGTTTCTGAAGATTCAGCGCCTGGGACGCGCGCTGATGCTGCCGATCGCGGTGCTACCGGTGGCCGGCCTGTTGCTGCGGCTCGGCCAGCCCGACGTGTTCAACATCAAGATGATCGCCGATGCGGGCGGCGCGATCTTCGACAACCTGCCGCTCCTGTTCGCGATCGGCGTGGCGGTCGGCTTCGCGAAAGACAACAACGGCGTCGCGGGTCTGGCTGGCGCGATCGGCTATCTGGTGCAGATCGCGGTGATGAAGGACATCAACGACAAGCTCAACATGGGCGTGCTGTCGGGGATCATCGCGGGCATCGTCGCGGGGCTGCTGTACAACCGCTACAAGGACATCAAGCTGCCCGACTACCTGGCGTTCTTCGGCGGCAAACGCTTCGTGCCGATCGTGACAGGGGTGGTCTGCGTGGTGCTAGGCATCGTATTCGGGCATGTGTGGGAGCCGGTGCAGAACGCGATCGACGTGGCCGGCCACTGGCTCACGACGGCCGGCGCGCTCGGCGCCTTCGTGTTCGGCGTGCTGAACCGGCTGCTGCTCGTCACGGGCTTGCATCACATCCTCAACTCGCTGACGTGGTTCGTGTTCGGCACCTTCACGCCGGCGGGCGGTGCGCCCGTCACGGGCGACCTGCACCGCTTCTTCGCTGGCGATCCGACCGCGGGCACCTTCATGACCGGCTTCTTCCCGGTGATGATGTTCGGCCTGCCGGCCGCGTGTCTCGCGATGTATCACGAGGCGCCGAAAGAGCGTCGCGCGATGGTGTTCGGCCTGCTGTTCTCGATGGCGCTCACGTCGTTCCTGACCGGTGTGACCGAGCCGATCGAGTTCAGCTTCATGTTCCTCGCGCCGGTGCTGTATGCGATCCACGCGCTTCTGACGGGTCTGTCGCTCGCGATCTGCTCGGCGCTCGGGATTCACCTCGGCTTCACGTTCTCGGCGGGCTTCATCGACTACGTGCTGAACTTCGGTCTGTCGACGAAGGGCTGGTGGGCGATTCCGCTCGGCATCGTGTACTCGGTCGTGTACTACGGTCTGTTCCGCTTCTTCATCCGTAAGTTCAACATGGCGACGCCGGGCCGTGAGCCCGCCGCTGCCGACGAGCAGATCGAGTCGTTCGCGGCGGGCGGTTTCGTCGCGCCAGCGGCTGGTGCGGCCGTGCCGCGTGCGCAGCGCTATATCGCGGCGCTCGGTGGCGCGGCGAATCTGTCGGTCGTGGATGCGTGCACGACGCGTCTGCGTCTGTCTGTCGTCAATACGGACAAGGTCTCCGAAAGCGAACTGAAGTCGATCGGTGCGCGCGGTGTGCTCAAGCGCGGCGCGAACAACGTGCAGGTGATCATCGGACCGGAGGCGGACATCATCGCCGATGAGATGCGTACGGCGATCGCGCAGGGTCAGGGCGACGCGGTGAAGGTGGCGGGTGCTGCTGTATCGGCGCCGGCTGCTGCCGCGGCGGCTACCGCTGCCGCGCCGGTCGCGCGAAACGCTGGGCACGCCGATGACGCGCAAGGCGGTCCGCTCGATCCCGATCCGCTGCGCTGGCTCGCCGTGCTCGGCGGCGCGGGCAACGTGGTGTCGCTCGATGCGGTCGCGGCGACGCGTCTGCGGGTAGTCGTGCGCGATCCGTCGGCGGTCGATCGTCAGCGCCTCGCGACGCTCGATACCGCGTGGGTGTCGACCGACACGTTCCATATCGTCGTCGGCGAGGCCGCGCAGCGCTATGCGCAGAAGCTGGCCGAGCGCCTGTCGTCGCAAGGCGGCGGCGCGGGCGCGGCGCCGGTGCCGGCGTGATCGGTTGATGGCTGTCGAGCGCTGTTGAGTTGCACGGCGATCGCAGCACGCCAATAAAAAAGCGGCACCTGGTCCCAAGGTGCCGCTTTCGCGTTTACGACCAGAGCGTGGCGCCTAGGGTCTGTTTACATATGGAACGCACGTGCGAATGCCCGCTATCGGCCGCAGGGCAAGGAGTAAGGAGCGCTGCGTGGCCGCGCCACGTGAGCGACGCACGACGCCGCCATGCGGCCGATAGCGGGCATTCCCCTGGAATGAAATTCAGAACTGGGGTTGCCGCGAGAAGGGCCGCTCGCTGCGTCATGCTCCTTGCGAATACGTCGAGTATTCGCGGCGTCGCAGTCCTTGCGAGCGGCCCTTCTCGCGGCAACGCACGTGCGTTCCATATGTAAACAGACCCTAGCGAGTCCCCCGCTTTGCCGAGCGCGCCACCTCGCGCGATTCGAGCCACATCACATTGACGACACCGAACGCCAGCGCGACGCCAACGCCGAGAATCCAGCTGAAATACCACATCGCCAACTCCTGTTTTCTGTTGAAGCGTCGTGCCGGTCAATACATCGAATGGTGGTTTTCCTTGATCGCCGCGGCGGTCACCTTGCCGCGCATCACGCGATACACCCAGCCCGTATAGAGCAGAATGATCGGCAGGAACACGATGACGGCGAACAGCATGATCTCGAGCGTCATGCGGCTCGACGTCGAATCCCACATGGTCAGGCTGCTGCGGCCGTCGAGTGACGATGGCATGATGAACGGGAACATCGAGAAGCCCGCGGTCAAGATCACGCCGACGATCATCAACGACGTCGACAGAAACGCCGTCGCCTCGAAGCGCGAACGCGCGAGCAGCACCGCGAGCACCCCGCCGAGGAGACCCGCGAGCGGCGCAACCGCCATCCACGGGTAGAGCGCGTAGTTGTTCAGCCACAAACCCGGCGCGCCGATCACGGTCTTCATCAACGGATTGGAGACGGCGTCGAGCGGCGGCGCGTCGACGATCTGATAGCCGCCGATCATCGTCGCGACGAGCGCACCCGCGACGAGAAACAACACCACCGTGCACAGCGCCGCGAGCCGCAGCGCCTTCGACGCGCGCTCGTGAACCACCCCATCGGTCTTCCACTTGACGAACGCGGCGCCGTGCGCGGCCAGCATCGACACGCTGACGAGTCCCGTCAGCAGCGCAAACGGATTGAGCAGGCCGAAGAAGCTGCCGTGATAGGTGACGCGCAGATCGGTATCGAACGAAAACGGCACGCCTTGCAGCAGATTGCCGAACGCGACACCGAACACCAGCGCCGGCACGAAGCCGCCGATAAAGAGGCCCCAGTCCCACGCGTTGCGCCAGCGCGGATCCTCGCGCTTGCCGCGATAGTCGAAGCCGACCGGACGGAAGAACAGCGCGAACAGCACGAGCAGCATCGCGAAGTAGAATCCCGAGAAGGATGCCGCGTAGGCGAGCGGCCACGCGGCGAACATCGCGGCGGCCGCGGTCACGAGCCAGACCTGGTTGCCTTCCCACGTCGCGCCGACCGTGTTCACGACGATGCGTCGCTCGGAGTCAGTGTTGGCGATGAACGGCAGCAGGATCGCCGCGCCCATGTCGAAGCCGTCGGTGAGCGCGAAGACGATCAGCAGTACACCTATCAATACCCACCAGATCAGTCTGAGAACTGCGTAGTCCATATGGGTTTCTCCTCCGGGGCGGTGCAGCGGTGCATCATGCGGCCGTGTTCGACAGTGGCTGCGTCACCGGCTGTCCGATCTCGTGGTGATAGCGGCCCGTATGCAGCGACGAAGGGCCGAGCCGCGCGTACTTGAACATCAGCATGATCTCGATGACGAACAGCCCCGTGTAGAACAGCACGAAGCCGCCGATGCTCAGATACAGATCGCGCGGCGTCAGCGTCGACGCGGCCAGGTTGGTCGGCAGAATGCCCGCGATGCTCCACGGCTGGCGGCCCATTTCCGCGACGATCCAGCCGAGCTCGGCGGCGAGCCAAGGCAGCGGAATCGCGATGACCGCCCAGCGCAGAAACCAGCGACGCCTTTCGAGCAGCAACGTGCGCTGCGCGCAGAACCAGAAGGCGAGCACGAAGGTGGCGAGGAACAGCAGGCCAAGGCCGACCATCATGCGGAACGAGAAGAACAGCGGCAGCACCGGCGGAACCGTGCTTCTTGCCGCCGCGGCGATCTGGTCTGGCGTCGCGTCGATGACGTTCGGCGTGAACCGCTTGAGCAGCAGGGCGTAGCCGAGATCGTCCTTGTACTTGTCGAACTCCGCATGCGCCTCGTCGCTGGAGTCGCCGCCTTTTAACCGCTGCAACGCCGAATAGGCGAGCATGCCGTCCTTGATGCGACCTTCGTTTTGGGCGATCAGGTCGCGCAGGCCGACCACGGGTTCGTCGAGCGAGCGGGTCGCGATAATGCCGAGCGCGTACGGCACACGGATCGCATAGTCGGTGCGTTGCTCTTTCTGATTGGGGATGCCAAATATCGTGAACGGTGCGGGCGCGGGCGCGGTCTCCCATTCGGATTCGATCGCGGCGAGCTTGATCTGCTGGACTTCACCGGTGCGATAGCCGGATTCGTCGCCCAGCACGATCACGCACAGCGCCGACGCGAGGCCGAAGCCGGCGGCGATCGCGAACGAGCGCAGCGCGAACTCGGTGTCGCGGCGCTTCAACAGATACCACGACGACACGCCGAGTACGAACATCGCCGCGGTCACGTATCCAGCTGATACCGTGTGCACGAACTTGACCTGTGCAACCGGGTTGAAGATCACCGAGCTGATGCTGTCGAGCTCCATGCGCATCGTCTGATAGTTGAACTTCGCGCCGACCGGATTGTTCATCCAGCCGTTGGCAATCAGAATCCACAGCGCCGACAGGTTCGAACCGAGCGCGACACAGAACGTGACGATCAGATGCTGGATTTTTGACAATCTGTTCCAGCCGAAAAAGAACAGACCGACGAACGTCGATTCGAGGAAGAACGCCATCAACCCTTCGACGGCGAGCGGCACGCCGAAAATGTCGCCGACGTAATGCGAGTAATAAGCCCAGTTGGTGCCGAACTGAAACTCGAGCGTGAGGCCGGTCGCGACGCCCATTGCAAAGTTGATGCCAAACAGCTTGCCCCAGAACTGCGTCATGTCCTTGTAGATCTGCTTGCCGGTCATCACGTAGACCGATTCCATGATGACGAGCAGCCAGGCGAGACCGAGCGTGAGCGGCACGAACAGAAAGTGATAAAGCGCCGTGATGGCGAACTGGAACCGCGACAGTTCTACGACTTCGCTAACGGGCATGTTGATCACCTCGAGACGGATGCGGGGCGGGCACCGACAGCAGCGCCTGCGCGACCTGCTCAGGCGGCAGCATCATGTGCTGCGCCTGTGGATGATTGAAGAATGTGTACTTGAGCGCCATCAGTAGCACGAACTTGATGGCGAGGATGATGGCGATATCGCGCGCCAGCGTTGGACCGCGCACCCACCTGGTGAACCGGCCGCGCAAGCGCGACCGGACAGTGCTGCTGCGATTCAGGGCTATGGTCATGATCGGTCGAAGACGACTTCACGCCGGTGAGTCCGGCTGGATCCAGACCGCGTGGCCGTCTGGCCGTCTGGCAGTCTGGCGAATGCATGCCGATTGTAGGAGGTGAACCTCGCGCGCTCAGGTTTAGCCATGCGGCAACACGTCGCGAAACTTGCCGCGTCTGTGCAGTATTGCTACCGGACTTGCGATACGTCAAGAAACGCTTACCGGCCTCGACAGGCCGGCTTGCGGATAGGCCGACGCGAATGCGCGGCCGCGGGGACGCAAGAAAGGGCGAAAAGAATGAAAAAGCCCCGCCGTCTTGCGAGGGCGGGGCTTGAGCGCGATGGTCGCTAAATGGCGCGACCGATTAACGCGTGTCGTTTTTACGTATGTCATGGGCGGGACACAATTGACGCGCGCATGGCTTCGACGCTTTACGCGTATTCGGTCAGCGCGCCGCGCATCTTCTTCATCGCGCTGGCTTCGATCTGGCGGATACGTTCGGCCGAGACACCGAACTCGTCGGCCAGCTCGTGCAACGTGGAGCCGCCCGAGCCGTCGTCGGCCACCTTCAGCCAGCGCGCTTCGATGATGCGGCGGCTGCGCGGATCGAGCGCGTCGAGCGCGCTTGCGATGCCGTCGCTTTGCAGCCGGTCGCGCTGACGCGAAGCCAGCACGGCAGTCGGCTCACTATGCGAGTCGGCCAGATAGGCGATTGGCGCGTACGACTCCTCGCCGTCTTCGACCTGACCTTCGAGCGCGATATCGCCGCCCGACAGACGCGTCTCCATCTCCGCGACCTCTTCGCGCTTCACGTTCAGCTCCTTCGCGAGACCGTCGATCTCGTCCGGCGTGAACGCGCCAAGCCCCTGCTTGTGGCTGCGCAGGTTGAAGAACAGCTTACGCTGCGCCTTGGTGGTGGCGACCTTCACCATGCGCCAGTTGCGCAGGATGTACTCGTGGATCTCGGCCTTGATCCAGTGCATCGCGTACGACACGAGGCGCACGTTTTGTTCGGGATCGAAGCGCTTGACCGCTTTCATCAGGCCGATGTTGCCTTCCTGGATCAGATCGGCGTGCGGCAACCCGTAACCGAGGTAGTTACGCGCGATGGACACGACGAGTCGCAGGTGCGACAGCACCAGGCGGCGCGCAGCCTCCAGATTGTCGTGTTCGCGCAATTCGGTGGCGAACTGGCGTTCCTCCGCCGGCGTCAGCATCGGAATCCGGTTGACCGCCTGGATGTAGGCGTCGATGTTGCCCAAGTGACCGGACAGCAGCGAGGAATGCGAGAGCGCCAGTGCACCTGCCGGAGCGGCCTTAGCCGACGACGGGCTCAAAGTACTCGGAAGGGTCATTGCATGGCTCACGTTTGAAGCTCCTTTGGAATCAGACAATTGCGTACTCAGTAAACGACTCCAGCGACGGATGTTAGCACTCAGATCTGCCGAGTGCTAATACTTAGAGGTCGCAGGGGTATCCGAGTTCCAGAAAATCCTATTGAGTTTTGACTTCCGATAGCCATCATACGCCCTATTTGCCCTGCGCGTTGGACCTGTACAAAGTACCGCCCGGAGCGGGTGCAGGCTCACGTTTGACTGATATCGTCCGGTTTTGAAGAGAATAATTGCTGATCATGGGCATTATCTGGGAAATACTTGCTCCTGAATTCGTGCCTGGAATAAAGGGGGCGCTCGCTTAATACTCGGCAGTATGGGGGGCGGATGAACAGGCAGAATCTTGTGGTGCGTGGGCTTACTCTAAAAAGCACGTTTGCCGTTCTGCTCGTTCTGCTGTTGAGCGCGGCGGGCGCGTCCCAAGCTGAGCAGTTCGGCGTGCAGGTGGCCGCCGGCGTTGGCGACCATCACGTCAGGACGCTCGATCTCGGCGTGGTCTGGGATCCAAACCTGACCTGGTGGCAGATCGGCGACTGGCATTTCGCGCTGCTCGGCGA
Source organism: Paraburkholderia sp. 31.1 (assembly GCF_014397645.1). Classification (NCBI taxonomy): domain Bacteria; kingdom Pseudomonadati; phylum Pseudomonadota; class Betaproteobacteria; order Burkholderiales; family Burkholderiaceae; genus Paraburkholderia; species Paraburkholderia sp. 31.1. Next base: position 68,095 of record NZ_VZQN01000026.1, on the reverse strand, counting down.
GGCGCATGTCGCGTGGTGGCACACCAATGAAGGAAACGTTCACGACAACATCGGCGAGATCGGCGTGACGCCGGTGATCCGCTTCATCAGGTCGTCGGGTTCGGTGCGGCCATTCATCGAGGTGGGTGCCGGCGTCCGGCTGCTGACCAGCCCGCGCATTTCTTCCGACTTCACGTTGGGCACCTCGTTCCAGTTCGCCGAGATGGCGGGCGTCGGGTTGCAGTTCGGCGCTCGTGAGCAGTATGTCGCCGGCTACCGCTTCCAGCATGTCTCCAATGGCGGTATCAAAGAGCCGAATCCTGGTATAAATTTCAGCCAGCTATATTTGCAATATCACTTCTGACCGTGGCCGCCTGCGGCTCGCGGTGTTCGAGGGGCTCTGCAATGGCGGCAAAGATGATCGAAGCGATTCGCGGGCTCGAGCGAGAGCGTTTTCGCGCGATGGTCGATGGCGATGGGCAGTCGCTCGACACGCTGCTCGCGGACAACGTGAGCTACGTCCATACGAATGGCAAGCGCGAGACGAAGCGGCAGTTCATCGACGGGATCACCGCGGGGCGCCGTCGTTATCGGCAAATCGAGGTGCAGTCGCAGGATGTCTTGCCGGCCGGGCGCGAGACCTACGTCGTCACGGGCCGCGCGCTGATCGAGATGGAGGCGAATAACGGCGCGCTCCTGTTTCCGATTGCCTATACCGCGATTCACACGCACGAAGACGGGCAGTGGCGACTGATCGCGTGGCAGGCGACCCGTTGCGCGCTCGAGTGAGATTCTCATCGGGCGGGCGCGCCTCGTGAGCGCGTCTCCAGCGGCAGCGGAATGCGGGTGTGCACTCCGCTGCAGCAGGCTCGAGGCCCAACGCGAATTCACGCGGTCGCGCATTCGCCAGCTTTGTCGCGGCTGTTTGCGCCGTGCTCGTCCATATCGGCATCCGCGTCGCGCGCCTCGCGCGTGCCGCGCATCGCTACCTGTCCCGCATACGGATGCCGCGCCGCAACCGGAAGCCGCGTGCAGCGCTCCGCCACGCGCCTGATCGTCGCGAGATCCGAGAAATCCAGACCGCTGTCGATACCCATCGCGTCGAGATTCATCGCGACTGTGACGAGATCGACGTTGCCGGTGCGCTCGCCATTGCCGAACAGACAGCCTTCGATGCGATCCGCGCCCGCCAGCAGCGCGAGCTGCGCCGCGGCCACGGCGGTGCCGCGATCGTTGTGCGGATGCACCGACAGCACGATGCTGTCGCGGTAACCGAGGTTGCGATGCATCCATTCGATCTGGTCGGCGAACACGTTCGGCGTGGCCGCTTCGACGCTTGCCGGCAGGTTGACGATCATCTTGTGATCGCGCGTAGGCCGCCACGTTTGCGCGAGCGCGTCGCACACCTCGCGCGCGAACGGCAGCTCGGTCGTGTTGAAGGTCTCGGGCGAGTACTGGAAGGTCCAGCGCGTGCCCGGCCGCGCCTGCGCGTGTTCCTTGATGAGGCCCGTGCCTTCGACGGCAAGCGCCTTGATCTCATCCTTCGACTGCTGGAACACGATGCGCCGGAACGACGGGCAGATCGCGTTGTACAGATGCACGATCGCGCGCGGCGCGCCTTCGAGCGCGTCGAACGTGCGTGCGATCAGCTCCGCGCGCGACGGCACGAAGACTTCGATCGTGACGTCGTCGGGAATGCGTCGCTCGTCGATCAGCTTGCGCACGAAGTCGAAATCGGTCTGCGACGCCGACGGAAAGCCCACTTCGATTTCCTTGAAACCGATCGCGACCAGCATCTCGAAGTATTCGAGTTTCTGCGCAGCGTTCATCGGTTCGATCAGCGCCTGATTGCCGTCGCGCAGGTCCGTGCTCATCCAGACGGGTGCGGCGTCGACCGTGCGACTCGGCCATTTGCGGCCGGTCAGCCGGACGACGGGAAAAGGGCGGTACTTTTCAGCGGGATTGCGCAACATGGAGAGGTGCCTCATTCGTGGTGTCGTCGGCGGAGGGTGGGGACGTCGAGCGGTTGGCCGACTGTTCACGCATGCACGCTGCGGATGCTGCCCATGCAACGTATATGTGATCCTCTCGCATCGTCCGCGCGGTAAACGGACGAATGCAAACGACGACAGGTTGTGGAGAACTACGACGGGGGTGAAGCGAAACTGCGGGAACTACGGGGAGGACCGCCGACGGCAACCGGAGCTGCCAGCGCGCGGCGCTACGCGAGACTTACGCCAGGTGTAGCGATAGGGGCCGCGCCAGGCGGCCGGAGATAATTCGGAGGGTGTTCGGAAGGGAACGCATGAGGCCAAATGTATGACGGCGTGCGTTGGCCTGTCAACCCGCGGCCGTCAGGCCGCCGTCTTCGCGATATCGACGATCAGCTCGACCTGCCGCTCGAGCGCGCCAGGCACCGGCGCTTCGCCGCGCAGCACGGCGTCGATCCAGGCGGCCGTGGTCGCCGCGTCGCGCGCTTCGGGCAGCTCGACTTCGGGCGCATCGGGCGACGAGCGCTCGTGCGGCAGCCGCGTCTCGCAGATGCCGTCATGCAGCCAGTCGACCTGCACCTGGCGGCGCGTATCGGCGACCGCCTCGCCTTCGGTGCCGCGCGCGAGCAGCGCACCGCCGACGGCCGCATCGGGATGCGTGACGAACAGCTGAGTGAGACTGTCGCGATACGGCGGATGCGTGTAGTTCACGAGCCGCAATCCCGCGGGCGCGAACGGCTGCAGCAGCTTCACGAGCGTATGCGTCGAATTGCGCACGCCCATGCGCCGGCGCAGCGCGAGCAGGCGCGCGAGCTTGGGCGCCAGGACGTCGATCGAGGCGAACGCGACGCGGCGCTCCGCAAGTCCAGCTTCGATCTGCGCGTGCGACTGCGCATGGGCGATGCGCAGATGTGTGAAGATTTCCGCGCTCGTCACCCGACCCAGATCCTCGGTGACGCCGTGTACCAGCACCGGCACGCCTTCGCGGGCGAGCAGCAGCGCGAGCAGCGGCACGAGGTTCGGCTGCTTGCGCGCGCCGTTGTACGACGGAATCGACACCGGCCGAAACGCGCCGTGCGGCAACCGCACCGGCTCGAACGACGTATGCGCGGCGGCCAGCATCGCGGCGAGTTCGTCGGCGGTTTCGCCTTTCACGCGATACGCGAGCAGCACCGCGCCGAGTTCGAGATCGTCGACGCGGCCGTCGAGCATCGCGGTGTAGAGCGAGCGCGTGTCGTCGGCGGTCAGCGCGCGGGCGCCATTCGGGCCGCGGCCGATTTCCTTGATGAATCGGGCCCAGGGGAAGGGAGAAGTGGTATCGGTGGAGTCGGTCATCGTGCGCAAGAGGCGGGTGGCGTGCCGCGCCTGGCGGTTCGCTACGCCATTCGGGGAACAGTTCGGTGTGAGTATCGCATCTATGGCGAGCGGGCGAACAGCAACGAAGCGGGCCCGCAGTGGCGCGCGACGGGCCGCCTGACACGCCTCCGCGCCGTGCCGCGGGTTACACTCGATGTCTCTCGCCGCCTCGGCGGCGCACATCGGAAAACGGAGAACGGGATGAGTTACGTATTTGCACCCGCACCGCAGGTCGCGGTGCCGGTCGTGGGGTCGGGCGAGCAGTTCGCGGTGCGCCGCATCTACTGCGTGGGGCGCAACTACGAGGCGCACGCGCGTGAAATGGGCCACGACCCGGACCGCGAGCCGCCGTTCTTCTTCACGAAGCCGGCCGATGCGATCGTGTACGTCGCGCCGGGCACGACCGGCGAATTTCCGTATCCGTCGCAGACCAGGAACGTCCATTTCGAAATGGAAATGGTCGCGGCGATCGGCGAGGGCGGCAAAGACATCCCCGTCGACCGCGCGCTCGACCATGTCTACGGCTACGCGCTCGGTCTCGACATGACGCGCCGCGACCTGCAAGGCGAAGCGAAGAAAATGGGTCGTCCGTGGGATACCGCCAAGGGCTTCGATCACTCGGCGCCGCTCGGCCCGATCCATCCGGCTTCGACGGTCGGTCACATCGGCAAAGGCGAGATCTGGCTGTCGGTGAATGGCGAGGACAAGCAGCGCGCGGATGTGTCGCAGCTGATCTGGTCGGTGGCCGAGACGATCGCGTATCTGTCGACGCTGTTCGAACTGCGGCCTGGCGACCTGATTTTCACCGGCACGCCGGAAGGCGTCGGCGCGGTCGTGAAGGGTGACCTGATGAAGGGCGGCGTGGACGGGCTCGGCGAGTTCAGCGTGCGCGTCGTCTGAGACGGCTTGCGTGCAGGTGGAGGAGGCAGACAACATGAAGCTCTACAGCTATTTCCGTAGCTCGGCGTCGTATCGCGTGCGCATCGCGCTGAACGTGAAGAACCTGTCGTACGACTACGTACCCGTGCACCTCGTGCGCGAAGGCGGCGAGCAGCTGAAGCCCGAGTATCGCAAGATCAACCCCGACGGCATCGTGCCGACGCTCGCCGACGGCAGTCATTTGCTGCCGCAGTCGCTCGCGATCATCGAGTATCTCGAGGAGACGCATCCCGAGCCGCCGCTGCTACCGAAGGCACCGCTCGATCGCGCGTATGTGCGCTCGGTGGCGCTGCAGGTCGCGTGCGAGATTCATCCGCTGAACAATCTGCGCGTGCTGCGCTATCTGAAGCACACGCTGCGAGTCGACGACGACGCGAAGGACACGTGGTACCGGCACTGGATCGACGCGGGCTTCGCGACGCTGGAGACGCATCTTGCCGGCGACGCGCGCACCGGCAAACTGTGTTTCGGCGACGCACCGACACTCGCCGACGCGTGCCTGATTCCGCAGGTATTCAACGCGCAGCGCTTCAAGCTCGACACCGCAAAGTTTCCGACGATCCAGCGCATCTACGATCACGCGATGCAACTCGACGCGTTCGCGCGCGCGGCGCCGGGCGTGCAGCCGGACGCGGAGTGAGCCCGGGATCGCTGACACGTCGACGGTAGCTTGAAACGAAAAAAGGGCGCTCCGCTGAGTGCCCTTTTCCTTTGGTTCGCCGCGAGCGCCGAGCGCCGCAACGATCACGCGATCAGCCGCCCAGTAGCGCGTCCGAGAACTCCTCCGCGCTGAACGGCTGCAGATCCTCGACCTTTTCGCCGACGCCGATGAAATACACCGGAATCGGCCGCTGCCGCGCGATCGCCGCGAGGATGCCGCCCTTCGCGGTGCCGTCGAGCTTGGTGACGATCAGGCCGGTGAGCCCGAGCGCGTCGTCGAACGCCTTGACCTGGGTGAGCGCGTTCTGGCCGGTGTTCGCGTCGATCACGAGCAGCACTTCGTGCGGCGCGCCGTCCTGCGCCTTGCCAATCACGCGCTTCACCTTGCGCAGTTCTTCCATCAGATGCAGTTGCGTGGGCAGGCGGCCGGCCGTGTCGGCCATCATCACGTCGATCCTGCGCGCGCGCGCGGCGCCGACCGCGTCGAAGATCACCGCGGCCGGGTCGCCGCTTTCCTGCGCGACCACGGTCACGTTGTTGCGCTGGCCCCACACGGCGAGTTGCTCGCGCGCGGCGGCGCGGAACGTGTCGCCGGCGGCGAGCAGCACCGATTGGTCAAAGCTCTGCAGATGCTTCGCGAGCTTGCCGATGCTCGTGGTTTTGCCCGCGCCGTTGACGCCGGCGATCATCATCACGAGCGGCTGCGCGCGGCCGAGCATCAGCGATTTTTCGAGCGGCTTGAGCAACTCGACGAGCAGTGTGCGCAAGGCGGTTTTGACCTGCAGGGGGGCCGTCAGGCGTTCGCCGCGCACTTTTTCGCGCAGCGCTTCGAGCAGGAATTCGGTCGCCTCTACGCCGGCGTCAGACATCAGCAGCGCGGTTTCGAGTTCCTCGTACAGGTCCTCGTCGATCTTCGTGCCGACGAAAATGCCGGTCAGGTTCGAACTGGTTTTCGCGAGGCCGCTCTTCAGACGCGTAAGCCACGAGCGCTTCGCGCCGGCATCCTGCACGGGCGGCGGGACGATTTCGACGGTGTCGAGCATGGCGTCTGGCGGCTCGGGCTGCGGCTCGATGATCGTCGTGGCCACAGGAGGAACGGGGGGCGCGGTGGGCTCGATGGGTTCGGCGGGCGCAACGGGCGCGGCCTCGGCCTCGGGTGCCGCGCCGTCTTGCGCCGCCAGCGATTCGTCTGCGGCGGTATCGGACTCTTTCGAGCCCTTGAATCGTTTGAAAAAGCTGAACATGATCTGACGTATGGGAGAGCGCGCCGATGCGCGCAGCCGGCACGGGACCGGCGAAGCGGTGGGCAGCGCCGGGATGCGAAAAGGCGGGGCGCTGGCAGCCGCACATTTTATCAGGCGTGCCGCGGCGCGTCGTATCGGCCTCTCGGCCAAGCTGGACGCGCGCCAACCCTGTGGTAACGTGAGCGCTCCGGCCCACGCGCATCGACGCCGCGGGCGTGTTCATCACCTAGCTGAAACTGCACGATACTGCATGCCTCGTTTAGCACCTTCACGCGCCGCTGGCGCTTCGTCCAAAAGTGGCAAACCGCATGCCATTCGCATCATCGGCGGCGACTGGAAACGCACGCCGCTGCCCGTGCTCGATCTGGACGGCTTGCGCCCGACGCCCGACCGCGTCCGCGAAACGCTGTTCAACTGGCTCGGCCAGCGTCTGGACGGCCAGCACTGCCTCGATCTGTTCGCTGGTAGTGGGGCGCTCGGCTTCGAGGCCGCGTCGCGCGGCGCCGCTCGCGTGCTGATGGTGGAGCGCCATGCGCGCGCTGCCGGCCAGTTGCGCGCAAACCAGCAGCGGCTCGATGCACGCATGATCGAAATCGCCGAGGCGGACGGCCTGCGTCTTGCGGCGAGTCTCGCGCCAAGCTCGTTCGACGTCGTGTTCCTCGATCCGCCGTTCGATGCCGACCTGCTCGGCAAGGCGCTCGCGGTGGCCGTGCCGCTCGTGCGCGCCGACGGCTATCTTTATGTCGAGGCCGGCGAAGCGCTCGAACCGGCCGCGCACGAGCCGCTGTCAGGCTGGGAACTCGTTCGGCAGGGCAAAGCGGGCGCTGTGCACTTTCATTTGCTGCAGCGCGAAAATAAGGAATAATGCGCGTTCCAAAAAAGGGCCGGGCGGTTTATCGTCATCCGCGCCGGTGCGAAATGCGTCGCCCGGACGTGCCCTTTTGTCTGAAGAGAGGAGAAGTCTCATGGTAGTCGCCGTGTACCCGGGCACGTTCGACCCGCTGACGCGCGGTCACGAAGACCTCGTTCGGCGCGCGTCGAGCATTTTCGACACGCTGGTGGTGGGTGTGGCCGACAGCCGTGCCAAGAAGCCGTTTTTCACTCTCCAGGAGCGCCTCGCGATTGCGCATGAGGTGCTCGGCCACTATCCGAACGTCCAGGTGATGAGCTTCAAGGGACTGCTGAAGGACTTCGTGCGGACCAACAACGCGCGGGTGATCGTCAGGGGGCTGCGCGCGGTGTCGGACTTCGAGTACGAGTTCCAGATGGCGGGCATGAACCGTTATCTGCTGCCCGACGTCGAGACGATGTTCATGACGCCGTCCGATCAGTATCAGTTCATCTCGGGCACGATCGTGCGCGAGATCGCGCAATTGGGCGGCGACGTCAGCAAGTTCGTGTTCCCGTCCGTCGAAAAATGGCTGAAGGAGAAGGTCGCTTCGCTGGATCCGCAGGACGGCGCTCAGGGGACCTGAGCCTGAGTCGCGCGAATGCCGGTTTTGACGGATCAAGACCGGCCAGGCCTCGGTGATCGGCGCCAGGTGCATCGGTCGGCTGTTCCAAGTAATGTTGGCGAGCCGTATTGGCGGCGAACGTCAATCCTGTCGTTATGCACGGGCATCGGTGTATTCGATGGTTCGCGCAAGCTGCGATGTCAATGATGATGCGAAGAACAAGAATTGTCTCTTCATCGCAAACGGGGCGATCATCAATAGTCACGCCGGCTTGTCAGGTTCCTACGGGACCCTATCCGGAAAACGTCACGGGTGTGGGCAATCGATATACCTTTGTCCAATTCGCCGAGTATGAACTGACGAAGCGCACCAGTACGGTACGATGGATTTCAACAGGGTGACAGGTGCCGCATACGTGGAATTGCCGGAGCGGAGCAACCAGACGGGCATTGCAAGAGGAATGAGGAGTTTTTCCTAACCGGATAGTGTCGGCTTAACCGAAGCAGAACAATGTCAGCTTCCCTTCGCAGCTTTCGTGAACGCCTCGGCAAGTTTGTCGAAGTGCCGGAGGGCCGCGGGCGTCAGCTCGACCTGTTTGCGGCGAGCGTCTTCGGTGTCGTTGAGCAGGAGCCAGCCCTTTTCGCGCATTGACGTGATACGGGCATGCAAGGTAGCCGGCGACCCCAGCGCACTTTGGGCCATCATGTCTCGAACCGACAGGCGTTCGTTTTTTTGCCTCATGCGAGCAACGAACTCCAGGATCTTTTCTTCGAGCGGATCGAGCGCGGGAAGTGAGGGAAGACCTCGCAGTGCTTCGGTCAATTGAAGAAATCGAAGATAGATATCAGCAGGGCGGCTCATGACCATCGCTCCAACGAAAACGCCGCTCACCCGAGCGCGGAAAGCGAACCTTGATGCCCTGCGACAACCGGGCTTCTCTATTTTATCTCCATGTCCAGCTTACGTTTGGGTGTGCTCCCGGTCGCGGGCACGGCCATCGCGTTCGCGCTGTCGCTCTGGATCGACCAGGAAGTCTTCACGCACATCGAGTTCCACGCGAACCATTTCTCTCAGGTTTGGCCGTTACAAAAACTATAACGATAAAGTCGCGCGTTGCCAAGGTTCGTGCGGGTGATCAACTCGAGCCGTCGCTGGAGGACGATTGGCTGCTTTCCGAAGGCGGATTCAACCGGTCGATGCAAAACCAGGATCGTCGATCAAGTGGCGAAGGCTGTAGGGCGCTACGTGCTCGTAGAGGATCGGCCAATCTACCGCGAGTAGCGGAATCGTTGGGTCTTTCCGACACCAGTACGCCACAAACCGCGCCCAGCCCCCGAGAAACATTCCGTTGCCAGAACTCAGCAGACACGGAGGGCGAGCGACAGGCGGAACCAGCATCCGCGGCATTCCCGCCGTCAGGGTTTCAAGGGCGTCCGACGATTCGTGTGACGCCAGCAGACTGTCCTCGGTATCAGACAGGTATCGACGTACTTCTTCTGCGACGCATGTGCTGCGAAGTTCCAGGTAAGAGGCGCGGACTTCATCAAGTACTGAAGTGGGCACACACGAATAATTGGAGCCACCCAGCCTTTCCAAAGCAGCGCGCCTGACGAAGTCAGGAAGCGCCCCCAACCTTGTTTCGCAGCCGAGCAACGCATCTTGAAAGACGGGATAGCATGCGAGCCATGCAGCAGGCGGGCGGCCTACTGGTCGGCGTGCCGATAGCCACCGGTTCGTCCGGATAGCGCGTTCCGTTCCAGCCTGTTCTCTCAGGTTCATCGCTATAAAAAGCATATCAATATGGACGCGGCTCTGCATGCTTGTCGAGCCGGGCATAAAGCTATACATGGGTTTTCGGTCGCGTCGCGCAGAACTTGAGGGCCTCGTGAAATTTTTTCCGTGAGCGTCACGATATCTGTGACCGAAAGCCTGCTGCTTGTGCTCGCGGAACGCCATACGGGCACGCTATGATGCATTCGGCAAAAGCAACCGAGGATGGCTTACCGCAATGTCTAGCTTACGTTTGCATTTTTGGTCGATCGCTGGGACCCTGATCGCGTTCCTGGCGTCGCTGTGGATCAATCAGGAGGTGTTTACGCACACGTCTTTCGTGCGAGGCGTCAACTGGATTTTCCTGCCGTCTGGTGTTCGGCTTCTCAGCACGTTGCTGGTTGGGTTCGATGGTGCAATCGGCCTGCTGCTTGCCGGACTGATTACAGACTTTCTGTACTGGTTTCCGCATGACCCGGTGCGTGCAATAGCAGGCGCTTTGCTTGGGTCATTGGCACCGTATCTGGTCTACAGGTTTGCGCTCGAGTATTTCGATCTGCGCGCATCGCTGACGAACCTGACGCCGAAGCGGCTGCTTGTTCTGGCTGTCGCCTATTCGGGAGCAAATACGCTGTTTCACCACCTGTGGTTCGCGCTGGCCGGTACGACGAAGAACTGGTTCGAAAGCTTCTTCACGATGTTTGTGGGTGATCTGGCCGGCGCGCTAATCATTCTGTATGTGATGAAGGCACTGCTGGCCCTCTTGCCGAAACAGCCCGGCAATTCCCGCGTGTCGAATGGCATGTTCAGCATCCAGTTGGCGTTGAACAGCGCATACGCCAACCAGTTTGCGACGAAGGCTACCTGGCCGAGAAGCGCAGCCGTCCATGATCCTGGCGTGGGATTGCACGGCCGTGCGGGGGCGAAAAAGCTATAATGTATTGTTTTCTCTAGCAAAGTTGGTGGCGGCATGGCCCTGATGATTACCGACGAGTGCATCAATTGCGACGTCTGCGAGCCCGAGTGCCCGAACGACGCGATTTCGATGGGCCCGGAAATCTATGTGATCGACCCGAAGAAGTGCACCGAGTGCGTCGGTCATTTCGACGAGCCGCAATGCGTTCAGGTGTGTCCGGTCGAGTGCATTCCGCGTGACCCGAACCACCTGGAAACGCCCGAAGGTTTGATGGCGAAATATCACGCGTTGCAGGCCGCCAAGGGCACCTGACGTTCGCGGGAGACGCGCAAAAGAAAACGGCGAAGGCGTGCGGGCCTTCGCCGTTTTCTTTTGGGGGCGGCGTTTCCGTTATCCGACGTAAGCGCTGAAAATGCCGCGCAAAGCGTCGAGCAGTATGTCGCATTCGGCGTCGGTGCCGACCGAGATCCGCAAATGCTGGTCGATGCGCGGCGCGTTGAAATGCCGCACGAAAATTTCCTTATGCCGCAGCCGCGACGCGAGCGTCGCCGCGTCGTACCCCTCATGCCGCGCGAACAGCAGATTCGTCGCCGATGGCACCACCTCGAAGCCGAGCGCGGTCAATTCCGCCGCAAGCCGTTCGCGGCTCGCGATCACCTTCGCGCAGCATTCGCGAAACCACGCGTCGTCTTCGTAGGCGGCGGTGGCCGCGACTTGCGCGAGGCGGTCGAGCGGGTACGAATTGAAGCTGTCCTTCACGCGATTGAGCGCATCGATCAACGCCGGATCGCCGAACGCAAAGCCGACGCGCATGCCGGCGAGCGAACGCGACTTCGACACGGTCTGCACGACAAGCAGATTCGGATAGCGCGCGATCAGCGCAATCGCCGACTCGGCGCCGAAGTCGACATACGCTTCGTCAATCACCACGACCGAATCAGGATGGCTCGCGACGAGGCGTTCGATTTCCGCGAGCGGCAGCGGCCGGCCGGTCGGCGCGTTCGGATTCGGAAACAGGATGCCGCTGTTGGGCACCGTGTAGTCGTCGACGTTGATCGCGAAGCTGTCGTCGAGGGGGATGGTCCGGTAGTCGACCTCGAACAGCTTCGCGTAGGTCGGATAGAAGCTGTAAGCGATGTCGGGAAACAGCAGCGGCTTGTCGTGCTTGAGCAAGGCCTGGAACGTTAGCGCGAGTACCTCGTCCGAGCCGTTGCCCGCGAACACCTGCTCGGCGCGGATGCCGTGATACGCGGCGACCGTTTCGCGCAGCTTGCGTGCGCTCGGATCGGGATAGCGGCGCAGTGCGTCGGCCGTGTCGCCGAGCTCGCGGCGGATCGCGTCTAGCACCCGCGGCGACGGCGGATACGGATTCTCGTTGGTATTCAGCTTCACCGGATGCGCGAGCGCGGGCTGCTCGCCCGGCACGTACGGCGTCAGACGGTGAACGATGTCGCTCCAGTAGCGGCTCAAGCGATTCTCCTTGCGGGGCCGATTGCGGGTGTCGATGAGTGTGGCGCGCGTCAGCTGTTGTTGCGATGCAGTTGCATCATTGCGCGTTCGAGCTCGCCCTTGATGATCTGCGGCATCACCGCGAGCGCGCGTTCGATCGACGCGTCGATGACCTCCTGCTCTTCTCGCCGCGGCGGCTTCAGCACATAGTTCGCGACGTCCGGCTTCGCGCCGGCGCGCGCGCTTTCGGGAATCAGATCGCGCGGATGGCCGATGCCGATCCGCAGCCGCCAGTATTGCTGCGACGACAGATGCGCGCTGATGTCCTTCAGCCCATTATGCCCGCCGCTGCCGCCGCCGAGCTTCAGCTTGACGCTGCCGGGTGGCATGTCGAGCTCGTCGTGCGCGACGAGGATCTCGTCGGGAAGAATCTTGAAGAATTGCGCGAGCGCGACGACCGATTGACCAGAGCGGTTCATGTAGGTTTGCGGCTCGAGCAGATGCACTTCCTCGCCATGCAACCGCGCTTTCGCGTAAAAGCCGTGAAAGCGCCGCTCGTCGCGCAGTGCGGTGCCGGCCTCGCGCGCGAGTTGATCGACCAGCCAGCAGCCGGCGTTGTGACGCGTCGCGGTGTATTCGGCGCCCGGATTGCCGAGCCCGACGATCAGCTTGATCATGATTGCGTGAGTCCACCAAGTCCGGAAGTGAAACGTACCGGACTAGAAAAGCCGAAAAAAAACCCGCCAGGGCGAACCTCGGCGGGTCACATCGACCGTTTCATAGGAAACGGATCGAGAGGATTGCTTGCTTCGAACCGGAAGGCTCTTAAGCAGCCGGCGTTTCGCCACCTTCAGCAGCAGCAGCGTCTTCAGCGATTGCGCCAGCCGGGATCGTTGCAGCAGCGACCACCGGGTTTTCCGCGTCGACGTGGGCCACGAGCGCCACACCTGCCGGCAACGGGATGTCCTTCGCGTGAACCGATTGACCTGCTTCGATCTTCGCGAGGTCGACTTCGATGAACTCCGGCAGTGCCGACGGCAAGCACTCGATTTCGATTTCGTTGAGGATGTGCGAAATCACCGCGCTCGACAGCTTCACTGCCGGGTTGGTTTCCTGGTTCAAGAAGTGCAGCGGCACCTTGGTGTGCAGCTTCTTCGTCGCGTCGACGCGCTGGAAGTCCACGTGCAGCACGAGCTGACGGAACGGGTGGTATTGCACGTCGCGCAGCAGAACCTGTTGCGACTTGTCTGCCACTTCCAGATCGAGGATCGACGAGTGGAAAACTTCTTTCTTCAGCGCGTGCCACAGGGCGTTGTGATCGAGTTCGATCAGTTGCGTGTCAGCACCGGCGCCATAAACGATACCCGGGGTCTTGCCCGAGTTACGCAGGCGGCGGCTCGCACCCGTACCTTGCAGGGAACGCTCGAAAGCGACTACTTTCATGTTGAATCTCCAATGCACTGCCCGCGACCAGGCAGTAAAAACAGGGCCTCGAAGCCGTAATGGCTGAGGCCCAGGATAGCGGCAAGAACCTTCGTTCGTTCATGCCGATTGTGCAAAAACGCCGCGTGTCGCATGAAGCGGTACCCGGTGTCTTCGCAAATGCTTAACTCTCAGCGAACAGCGACATCACCGAATCGCCGCGGCGGATGCGCGAGAACGTTTCGGCGAGCAAACCGGCGCTCGTCAGCGAACGGATCTTCGCGCACGAACGGGCTTCTTCGCCGAGCGGAATCGTGTCCGTGACAACGAGTTCGTCGAGTGCGGAAGCGGCAATACGCTCACCCGCGCCGCCCGACAGAACCGGGTGGGTGGCGTACGCGAATACCTGCTTCGCGCCGCGTTCCTTCAGAACCTGCGCGGCCTTGCACAGCGTGCCAGCCGTGTCGACCATGTCGTCCATGATCACGCAGGTGCGGCCTTCGACTTCACCGATGATGTTCATCACTTCGGCGACGTTCGCCTTCGGGCGACGCTTGTCGATGATTGCGAGATCGCAATTGAGTTGCTTCGCCAATGCACGAGCGCGGACCACACCGCCGACGTCCGGCGAAACTACCATCAGGTTGTCGTAGTTCTGCTTGCGCAAATCCCCGAGTAGCACGGGCGTTGCGTAGATGTTGTCGACCGGGATGTCGAAGAAGCCTTGAATCTGGTCGGCGTGCAGATCCATCGTGATGATCCGCTCGACGCCGGCGATTTCCAGCATGTTTGCCACGACCTTAGCCGAGATGGCGACTCGCGCCGAACGCGGGCGACGATCCTGACGGGCATAACCGAAGTAGGGGATGGCTGCGGTGATCCGGCCTGCGGATGCGCGCTTGAGCGCATCGACCATGATCATCAGTTCCATCAGATTGTCGTTAGTCGGTGCGCACGTGGATTGCAGGACGAAGACATCCTTGCCGCGCACGTTTTCCTGAATCTCGACTTGGATTTCACCGTCCGAGAAACGGCTAACCATTGCTTTGCCGAGGGGAATACCGAGGTTTTTGACGACTTCCTGTGCAAGCGCGGGATTTGCGTTGCCAGTAAAAACCATCAGGCCGTCATGGCTGCTCATCGTGCACCTACTTCAGGCTGGGGGCGGGAGAAATGCGAACTACAGCGAACTACGAGAATTTTTGGCAGGGGAGAAAGGATTCGAACCTTTGCATGCCGGAATCAAAATCCGGTGCCTTAACCAGCTTGGCGACTCCCCTACACTAACTTTGAGCTCCGTCGAACGTGGAGTTTCGTTCGACGATGCAAAACTTATGACGCGAAAGCAAAGAGTGGATGCTGATCCAAGCCCGCTGCTACTGCACTGTTCCACTCGCCGGGCAGTTTGGCTTGCGCCGCTTCTGCTTCAGCTTTGCTACGGAACGCTGCAAAAACGCTGGCACCCGATCCGGACATCCGCGCTGGCGCGATGCTTTCAAACCACCGCAACACTTGCGCTACTTCCGCGTACTTTCCTACGACAACCTGCTGCATGTCATTCCGGCCGAAGCTTTCTGGCCATTCAGTGTTGCAGCTGTGTTCTGCAGGAAAGTCCGTAATTTTGAGGGGTTTTGTATCTCTTGTCAACGCTTTTTCGGAAAAAATCGCTGCAGTCGGAACCTGCACCCTCGGCGTCACTACCAGGAAGTGACGCGGCGGCAATTGTACAACGTCCAATGATTCTCCGACACCCTCCGCAAACGCATTTTTTCCAAATACGAAGAAAGGCACGTCCGCGCCGAGTTTCAACGCAAGATCCTGCAACTCCTGACGTGGCAGATCGAGCTTCCACAGGCGATTGAGCGCGAGCAGCGTCGTCGCCGCATCGGAACTGCCGCCGCCGAGGCCCGCGCCCATCGGCAGGCGCTTGTCGATTTCGATATCGACGCCTTCGCGGGAGCCCGTATGTACCTTCAGCAACGTCGCGGCGTGTACGGTCAGGTCATGTTCGGGTGGCACGTCGGCGATTTCGGTGCGGCGCGTGATGAGACCGTCGTCGCGTCGCGTGAAGTGCAGCGTGTCGCCCCAGTCAAGCAACTGGAAGACCGTCTGCAGCGTGTGATAACCATCTGGCCGACGGCCGGTGATGTGCAGGAAGAGATTGAGTTTCGCTGGCGCGAGACAGTCGCGCAGCGAATTGGTTGTTTCGATCATGAGTGAAGGCTACATGCGCCACGGTGGCGCCAAACGGGTAGCAAGGTTACGTGAGCGGATGCTGGGACAAAAGGCCCAGCAAGAACGACTCACTGATCCAGCACGAGCTTGATGTCGAGTGGCGGCTCCGAGCGGCTCAGATTGAGGCGCTTCACGCCGGTGGCTGGTGCATCGGCATAGGCCACATAGTCGATCGTCCAGCCGTCCTGGGTGATCTGCTTCAGGCGCGACGGTTGCTCCGGATCCTTCTCGGTCTTCGCGCGCGAAGTCGGCGCCGGCGACGGTTGCAGCCAGTAGCGCAACCCTTCGACCGGCAGCGTGAAGCCGAGCGCGTTCTGCATCAGCGTCGACACGTTATCGGCGGTGAGCGGCTGGCGGTTCGGCAATTCGAGCGTGGCCGAAGCCGGCGACGAAGTCACGATGGCCAGCGTCTGGCCAAGCGGATTGCGCAACTGCAGCGTGACGGTGTCGCCCGTTTCCTGCCACGAGAAATTGCCGTAAGCGTTGCGCTGCTGGCCGTTCTGATCGTTGTATTGGATCGCGAAGCGGCCCTGATACGAGCGGCTCGTCTGCGCGGTGACTTCGGTGGCGGCGTTCGACGTGGACGGCCCCTGCGGCTTCACCGACGCGCAGCCGGCCAGCGCGACAACCGCCGCCGCCGCGAAACCAACCGCGCTGCCGCGAGGCGCCCTGGAAAAAGAAATCAAACGGGAAAGACGCATCAAAGATTGTTTACCTGAAGACGTTGCAACGTTTTGACGAGAGTCTCGTTGTCGGGTTCGAGCTTGCGAGCCTCGCGAAACGCGGCGCGCGCCTGTTCCTGCTCGCCGGCCTTCCACAGCACTTCGCCGAGGTGCGCGCCGATTTCCGCGTTCGGCTGGAGGCTGTATGCCTTGCGCAGCAGCTTGATCGCATCGGCCGTGTCACCCATCCGGTACTTGACCCAGCCGACGCTGTCCATGATGAACGCATCGTTCGGTGCGAGCGCCGAGGCCTTCTCGACCAGCTTGTCCGCCTCTGGCAGGCGCTGGTTGCGATCTGCGAGCGAATAGCCGAGCGCGTTATACGCCTGCGGATTGTCCGGCTGCGTCTGGATCAGCTTGCGCAGCTGCGCTTCCATGATGTCGTAATGGCCGGTTTTCTCGGCGGCCATCGCGTAGTCATAGGTGAGGTCGGGGTCGTCGGGAAAGTTCGCCGTGGCTTGCTGCAGACGCGCTTCGGCCTCCGGGTAGCGCTTCGCGTCGAACAGGATCGCCGCATCGGTGCGCGCGATCAGCGCCACATCACGCGGATCGGAGGTCTGCAAGTTGGAGAGCAACTGGCGCGCCTCCTCGGTCTTGCCCTGTTTCGCGAGCAGTTGCGCGCCGGTAATCTGCGCGGCCAGGTATTGTTGACTCGCTGGCGAGATCTTGTTCAGCCAGTCGCTCGCGGCCGCCTCATTCTTCTGTTCGAGCGCTAGCTGCGCGAGGTAGATGTAGGCCTGGCCCGCATCGACACCCGGCGTCTTCTCGGCCTGCTGCGCGTACTGCATCAGATACGTCTGCGCTTCGGGGAGATTCTTCTGCTGGATCTTGATCAGCGCGAGGGCCATCAGCGGTGTCAAGTCGTTGGGGTTTGCCTTGCGCATCAGCTCGAACTGCTTCTGCGCGTCGTCGAGACGGTCGCTGGCAAGATACATCTGCGCCAGCGCGAGCCGTGCGTCATGCGATTTCGGATTCTGCTGCACGTACTTTTCGAGCGACGCGATGCCTTCCTTGCGCTCCTCCGGACCCATTTGCGACAGCATCAACGCCGCCGGCAGATAGTCGGGCTTGATCGTGAGCGCCTGCTCGAGCGACTTGTGCGCGCCCGGCGCGTCGTCGGCCAGCAGCTGCTGACGCGCGAGGGCCAGTTGCGCCTCCGGCCGGTTCATGTCGTTCTTCAGCAGGTCCTGCAACACGTGCAGGCCACCGACGCGGTTCGGGCCGCGCGACAACAGCAGTTGCAGCGCGAGGATCGCGCTGCCGCGATTTTCCTCGGGTACCTTCGCCAGTTCTTGCGACAGGATCGGCGACGCATCGTCGGGCTTGCCAGACAGCACGAGCAGCGACGCGTCGAGCTGGGCGGCGCGTTCCGAACTCGGCGCGTACTGTTGCCACAGTTGCGCGGCGGCGAGCGCGTCCGACGGGCTCTGCGCCGCCAGCGCTATTTCGGTGGCGCGTTGCGCCATGCGCGGGTCGTGAGTGTCGCGCGCGAGCGCGAGGTAGGTCTGATAGGCCGGTGCCGGCTGGTCGCGCTGCAGCGCGATCTCGGCGGCCAGCACCTGGAAGACGATCTGGCTCGACAGCGGCACGCCGGGCAGCGACTTTTCGTCTTCAGGTGTTGCCGGACCCAGCAAGTCCGGCATCGTGACCGACGTGTCGTCGGAATCCGGCGACGGGTCCTGCGCATGCGCGGGCACGGCGGCCAGCGCCCACAATCCGAGCGCGGCCGCACCGAGCATCCGGCGAGCGGACACGGCGAGCGGCACGTTGGACACGCGCGCGCGGCGCTTTGATAGCAGCTTCACGAAGGACACGTTCATGGAAATCCGTTCAATGTTTCAGTCGATTGTAACGCGCTCGCTACAATACGCGCACAACCACTCACGCAAGTAGCAGACCAATCAGCCATGCCAGAGTTGCCAGAAGTCGAGGTTACCCGACGGGGGATCGAACCGTATGTGTCCGGGCGCAAGGTTGAGCGCGTCGACGTGCGGACGGCCGCGCTGCGCTGGCCAATTCCGGCCGACCTTGCGAAAACCTTGCGCGGCCACGTGGTGCGCAAAGTCGGGCGACGCGGCAAGTATTTGCTGTTCGAAATCGACGCTGGGTGGTTCATCGTCCACCTCGGTATGACGGGCACGTTGCGCGTTCTGCGTCATGTGCCGCATCCGCCTGCCGCGGCGAAGCACGATCATGTCGACTGGATCTTCGACGACTTTATCCTGCGCTATCGTGATCCCCGCCGCTTCGGCGCGGTGCTATGGCATCCGCGCGAAGCAGGCGACATCCTCGAACATCCGCTGCTCGCGAGCCTTGGCGTCGAGCCTTTCTCGCCGGCTTTTTCGGGCGCGCTGATGCATCGGGTGACGCGCGGGCGCAAGGTGTCGGTGAAGCAGGCGCTGCTGGCGGGGGACATCGTGGTCGGCGTGGGCAATATCTACGCGTCGGAGAGTCTGTTTCGCGCGGGCATCCGGCCGACCACCGCGGCGGGCCGCGTGTCGCTCGTGCGTTATGAACTGCTGGCCGATGCCGTGCGCGTGACGCTCGCCGCCGCGATCGACAAGGGCGGCAGCACGCTGCGCGATTTCGTCGGCAGCGACGGCGAAAGCGGCTATTTTCAGCTCGACTACTTCGTCTATGATCGTGCGGGCCTGCCATGCCGCGTGTGTGGAACGCCAATCAAACAGATCGTGCAGGGGCAACGCTCCACGTACTTCTGTCCCACTTGCCAGCGCTAGATTCTCGATGCCTTCCCGCCTGACCCCAACGACCGGCGCGCGCTCCAGCGCGTCCGACACCACGCCCGCGTTTGCGCCGATGTCCGAGTTTTCCGCGCGGCTGATCGCGTGGCAGCGCCAGCACGGCCGCCACGATCTGCCGTGGCAGAACACGCGCGATCCGTATCGCATCTGGCTGTCCGAGATCATGCTGCAGCAGACCCAGGTGTCGACGGTGATTCCGTACTACGCGAAATTTCTCGCGCGTTTCCCGGATGTCGCCGCGCTCGCCGCCGCGCCGTCCGATGACGTGATGGCGCTGTGGGCCGGCCTCGGCTACTACACGCGCGCGCGCAATCTGCATCGCTGCGCGCAGGTCGTCGTCGAGCAGCATGGCGGCGCGTTTCCCGCGTTGGTCGATGAGCTCGCCGAGTTGCCCGGCATTGGCCGCTCGACGGCCGCGGCGATCGCGTCGTTCGCGTTCGGCGCGCGCGCGACGATTCTCGACGGCAACGTGAAGCGCGTGCTCGCGCGCGTATTCGGCGTCGAAGGCTTTCCGGGCGAGAAGAAAGTCGAGAACGCAATGTGGACGCTCGCGGAATCACTGCTGCCGTCGAATGCGTCGAACGCGGAGCTCAGCGGGTACACGCAGGGCTTGATGGATCTCGGCGCGACATTGTGCGTGCGCGGCAAACCCCATTGCTCGCGCTGTCCGTTCGCGCCGGACTGCGTTGCCAACGTCACCGGACGTAAACGTGAATTGCCGACCGCGCGCCCGAAGAAAGCGGTGCCGACACGCCGTACGTGGATGCTGCTGCTGCGCGACGGCAATGCGGTGATGCTCGAGCGGCGTCCACCGTCGGGCATCTGGGGTGGTCTGTGGAGTCTGCCCGAAGCTGCCGACGAAGCATCGCTGGCCGAGCGGGCGCGCGCGTTCGGCGGCGACGGCGAAGTGTCCGCGCTCGCGTCGTTCTCACACGTATTCACGCATTTCAAGCTCGATATCGAACCGCGGCTTGCGGAGTTCGATCGCGGTGTCGGCGCCCTGGCCGCGCTCAACGATGCGGACACCGCATGGGTTGCGCTCAGCGATCTGGATTCGTTCGGCGTGCCGGCGCCGGTGCGCAAGCTGCTCGCCAGTCTGCATGGTTCGTTGCTCTAGCGGAATGGATCGGAGGTGCTGAGCGGGCGACTTGGGTCCGGCGCGGCAGCCTTCACGACTTCAGGATTTCACAGCAACTGATGCTGTTGCATGTAGTGATGCACGACGTCGATGCGCGCGCCGGCATCGGTTAATTCCATCAGCTTTTGCCGTGCGCGTAACGCGATTGGCAGCACCTCGGCGAGACGGTTCGACACCCACGACGGATCGTCGAGCCGGAACGGCTCGGCGAACGGTAGGCTGTCCGGATCGCGTTCGCGGATCGTTGCGATGATCCGCTCGAGCACTTCCGCGCACGCGCCGAATTTGGCCAATAGCTCATTGCCCTCGAGCGGGAGATCATCGGCGAGCGGCTCAGCCATGCCGACCAGCAGACCGCTCGCTTCGACGCGATGCGATAACAGACGAAAGCGCGTCGTGCCGCGCGCGCGAATCAGCAGCATGCCGAATGCATCGACGTCGCACTCGTCGATTTCGGCGAGACAGCCGATCGTTTCAGGTACCGAAGGTTCTTCCTCGCGCGCGACTTCCGCGCCGCTTTTCAGCATGCAAACGCCGAACGGTGTTTTTTCGCGCAGACAGTCGCGCGCCATGTCGAGGTAGCGCGCTTCGAAGATTTTGAGCGGCAGCAAGCCATCGGGAAATAGCACCGTATGCAGCGGAAACAGCGGCAAATCGGCGTACACAGTAGGCGTAGAGGACATGGCGCAACGCTTCGGGTTAAGGCCGCGCGATGCGGCCGGTTAAGCCACCAGCTTCGATGATTCGCCGACGTCGACCGGCGCATCGCGGTGCCGCACAATCACATTCGCCGATGTTGCGAGACGCGCGGCAAGCGTCTCCGCGATAAATACCGAGCGGTGCTGGCCGCCCGTGCAACCGATTGCGACGGTCAGGTAGCTGCGATTGTCGTCGCGGAAATGCGGCAGCCACTTGGACAGATACTTCTCGATGTCGTCGATCATCTCGTGGACGACCGGCTGCGCATCGAGAAAATCCATGACCGGTTTGTCGAGGCCGGTGAGCGGCCTCAATTCATGATCGTAGTATGGGTTCGGCAGCGTGCGTACGTCGAATACGAAATCCGCGTCGAGCGGTACGCCGCGCTTGAAGCCGAACGACTCGAACATCAGCACGAGCCCCGCGTCCTCCTGTTCGATGAAGCGCTTGACCCATGCGCGCAGCACGTTCGCGCGCAGATTGCTCGTGTCGATCTGATGGCCGAATTCGGCAAGTCCCGCGACCAGTTCGCGCTCGCGTTCGATCGCTTCGGCGAGCGACGTGAGCAGGCCAACGTCCGCGTCGTGCGCGGGCGAGCCGGACAGCGGATGGCGGCGACGCGTTTCGGAAAAGCGTTGAATCAGCGACTGCGTGCTCGCGCTCAGGAACAGCACGCGCACGTCGTGCGAGCGCTTGAGGTCGCGGATCATCGCGGGCATTTCGTCGAGCGACGAACCGGAGCGCGCGTCGATCGCGACCGCGAGACGATCCTGGCCGTCCGCGGCGAGGTAGGTGGCGAGTTGCTGCAGGAAACGCGGCGGCAGATTATCGACGCAGTAATAACCCGCGTCTTCGAGCGCGTTCAGGGCAACCGATTTGCCGGAGCCGGAGATACCGGTGATCAGGATTATGCGCATGGAGTCGTCGAAAGCGTAGATTTCATCATAGCATCTGGCCTCCATGCGCGTGCCCGCGGCCTGCCTTTTGCGGGCGCTTCATGGCGCTGTGGCGGGCTTCAGATCAGCTTGCCGGGAAACTGGCTATCGGGATCCTGCATGGCGAGACGTTGCCGATCCATGAAATCGCGCAGCGTGTCGATACCGCGCAGCTGCAGAATCGTGTTGCGCACGGCCGCTTCGACCAGCACCGCGAGGTTGCGGCCGGCGGCCACCTGGATCGTCACCTTGCTGATCGGTAGGCCGAGCACGTCGACGGTCTGGCTTTCCAGCGGCAGTCGTTGGAATTCGCCGTCGGGGCGGCGCACCAGTTGCACGATCAGCTTCAGTTTCATTTTGCGGCGCACCGCCGTTTCACCGAAGATCGTCTTGATGTCGAGCAGACCGAGGCCGCGAACTTCGAGCAGGTTCTGCAGCAGCGGCGGACAGCGTCCTTCGACGAAATCCGGGCCGAGGCGCACGAAGTCGACAGCGTCGTCGGCGACGAGACCGTGGCCTCGGCTGATCAGTTCGAGGCCGAGCTCGCTCTTGCCGAGGCCCGAGTCGCCGGTCAGCAACACGCCCATGCCGAGGATGTCGAGAAACACGCCGTGCAGCGTCGCGCGCGGCGCGAGAATGCGCGACATGTAAAGACGCAGACTATCGATCACCGCGGCCGCCGAGGTCGGCGTCGTGAACAGCGGCGTCGACGAGCGCGTGCAGCGCAGGACCAGCTCCGGCGGCGCCGCGACTCCGCCCGCGACGACGAGAAACGGCGGCTCCAGCGCGATCAACTCGGCCATGTGGCGCGAGCGGTCTTCGTCGGTCTGGCGTTTGTAGTAGTCGATTTCAGCGTCGCCGAGCACCTGGATCCGGTTGGGGTGGATCAGGTTCAGGTGGCCGACGAGGTCGGCGCTCGACGTGGCATTGGCGACCGATTCCGAAGAAAAGCCGCGCTCCCAGCCTTCATGCCCCGTGAGCCAGCTGAGCTTCAGCATGGCGGCGTTGTCGTCGAAAATGCTTTGGGCGTTGATGCTGGACGTATCCATGAGTCAGTGACTCCAGTGTGAGCCGCTTGCCGGGTCTTTGCTGCGTGTGCGGGCGCGTATGAACTACCGCCGCCGTTGCATCAAGGTTGCCACTGAGTAAGCAGGCGATGCAACGATTCGCGTTCTTCTTCAGTGTGCAGCCGCTCGCGGGCGTCGCGATCGGACAGCAATTGAGCGATCTCGGAGAGAATTTCGAGGTGCTGTTGAGTGGCCTGTTCGGGGACGAGCAGGAAGATCAGCAGCGAGACCGGCTGGCCGTCCGGCGCTTCGAAGGGGATCGGTTCGGCGAGTCTGACGAATGCGGCGAGCGGCTGCTTGAGGCCCTTGATCCGCCCATGCGGGATCGCGACGCCTTCGCCGAGCCCGGTCGAGCCGAGTCGTTCTCGCGCAAAAAGATTGTCTGTGACGGTACTGCGGGCGATGCCGTTCTGGTTCTCGAAGATCAGGCCCGCTTGCTCGAACACGCGTTTCTTGCTGGTGACCGATAGTCCGATGACGACGTTCTCGAGGGGAAGAAATTTGGCTAAACGATTCATTTTGACAGGCGAAAACGTGGCCTGAGTTCTCCCCACCGGGGCGGTTGAGTGACGTTCCATTCGTTCGATGCTGGCGAAGACGGACGGTCAGAGTCGATCGCGAAAGCGTTAGATTTCGATCGGCCGTACTTCATCAGAGCTGGCTTGACCCCGATGGTAACTGGAACATTATAGAACAGGGTGACGGCCGATGGTGCGGCGCGCCATCTATGCATATCAGGTTTTTCAGCGCTTGCGCCGCGGCACGTGTCGCGCTGCGCAAACCTCTGCGGGAATGGTTGGGGTCGGCCTCGGCGAGACGCATCGGCGGTGAGCGGGAACCGGGGCGCTGAAACGAAAAACCGCCCGGTCGCGGGCGGCTCGACGAGTTCAAGGGAATTGAGGAATTTCCTCTAATTTCTCCTATTGCGGCGGCACGTCCAGTTGCGGCGCCGGCTGATACTTGATCGCTTCGTGCTGATGGCCTTGCAGACGATCCTTGTGGCGTATCACCTGCCTGTCGAGCTTGTCGATCATCAGATCGATTGCAGCGTACAAATCGCTGTCACAACTCTCGACGAAGATATCCTTACCCTTCAGATGGAGGTTGATTTCCACCTTTTGACGCTTGTCCTTTTCCTTATGGTTGTCGACCGAGAGGACCACACTGCCGTCGATGACCTGATCGAAATGTCTTAGCACCCTGTCCAGTTTGGTGATCACGTATTCGCGCAACGCAGGCGTTACTTCGAGGTGGTGTCCACTGATCTTGAGATTCATAGTGCTTCTCCAAGCTAATGGCCGCTTGGTCCGCACAATGACAAAGGTCCGGTCGATCTGACGGCTTGCCTGTGTCGCCCCCCGGTGACGGACATCTGGCAGGTCGCAGCGGCCGGCCTGTCCGCCAGGTGCGGAGCGGCCGGTAAATGCCCGCTGCAAAACGCGACGGGCTACAGAGACTTGCGCAGGTTGACTGCCGGGATTTTGAGCGCCTCACGGTATTTCGCAACGGTACGCCGTGCGACCACGAAGCCCTGTTCCGCCAGCAGTTCGGCTATGCGACTGTCTGAAAGTGGCGATTTCGGGTTTTCCGCTCCTATCAGTTGTTTGATCAGCGCGCGAATGGCCGTGGAGGAGGCCGCGCCGCCAGTGTCCGTCGAAACGTGTGAGCCGAAAAAGTACTTGAATTCCAGCGTCCCGAATGGGGTCAGCATGTATTTGCCGGTTGTCACACGCGAGACAGTCGACTCGTGTAGGCCCAGCGTATCAGCTATTTCCCGCAAAACCAAGGGGCGCATGGCAATTTCGCCGTGCACAAAAAAGCTCTTTTGACGCTCGACAATTGCCTGCGCAACCCGCAGGATCGTCTCGAAACGCTGCTGGATATTTTTGATCAGCCAGCGTGCTTCCTGCAGTTGCTGGCGCAACGAACCACTGCCCGGATCGCCGCGGTTATTGCGCAGAATATTCGCGTATAGATGGTTAATCCGCAGCTTCGGCACTACCTCGGGATTCAGCTCCGCCAGCCAGCCCTGTGCCGTTTTGCGCACCATGATGTCGGGCACCACGTAGTCCGCTTCGGCCTTGCCGTAGGCCGCGCCCGGAAATGGTTCGAGCGAGCGGATCAGCACATGCGCGTCGCGCAGATCGTCGTCGCTGGCCTTAAGGTGCTTGCGCAGCCGC
The DNA here is from genome assembly GCF_014397645.1 of Paraburkholderia sp. 31.1. Taxonomy (NCBI): domain Bacteria; kingdom Pseudomonadati; phylum Pseudomonadota; class Betaproteobacteria; order Burkholderiales; family Burkholderiaceae; genus Paraburkholderia; species Paraburkholderia sp. 31.1. The sequence goes on along the minus strand of NZ_VZQN01000026.1, from coordinate 43,177 downwards.
GTGAAATCGCGCGCGGCGAGCAGTTCCAGGTAATGGCTGACAATGTCTAGCGCAAGCGTGCGCGTGGGCGATGGCTCGAGCCGCAGCAACTGCAGCTTCAGACATTCGGACGCGGAGCGCGCGCCGACACCCGATGGGTCGAAGCTATGCAGCAGCGCAAGCGCGGCGTTCAGTTCGTCGACGTCGACTTCGAGTTCTTCGGGCAGGTCGGCCAGCACTTCTTCGAGCGTGGCGGCGAGATAGCCGTCGTCGTCCAGCGATTCGATCAGGAACGTGATGAGCGCGCGGTCGCGCTGGCTTGCCTGGGTGACGCGCAGTTGCGTCATCAGGTGGTCGCGCAGCGACGTGCTCGATTCGTGGATTTGCAGCGGGGGCAGGTCGTCGTCGTCCGACGCGTTGCCGGAGCGGCCGTAGTCGTCCAGGTTCCACTGCGAGGTATCGCCGCCGCCGTCGCCCGAAAGGCCATTGTATTCGTCGACACCCTGCGGCTCGCCGCTTTCGGCTCGCTCGCCGTTGCCCTCGGACGATGCCGAACCGTTGCCGGCCATCGGATCGGCCGGCGTCGAGGAGCCCGGTGTCTGGGCGATCACGGAACCGTCGGATGCCACCCGCAACGGGCTCGCGATCCACTCGTCTTCGTTTTCGAGGAGCGGATTCTGCGAGATCGCCATGGCGACTTCCTGCTGCAGTTCGAGCGTCGACAACTGAAGCAGCCGGATGGACTGTTGCAGTTGCGGCGTGAGCGCAAGATGCTGCGATAGGCGGAGTTGGAGGCTGGCTTTCATGGCAAGTTGAGATTCATTGTAGAGAGTTTGCCACGACCGCGATACCTTGCGGCACTCGCAATTTTTGGGTACGCCCAATTTGGCGCGCCGCGCGGCGCCACCCTGCGCCGCCTGACAACGAATGTGCGGGTGCCGCAAAAATGGCGCCGCGGCCGGCCGCGCGCGCTCGCTTGGCCGGGGACGCCGTACGTGCTTACATGCGGAAGTGCTCGCCCAGATAGACGCGCCGCACGCTTTCGTTTTCGATGATGTCGCTAGGCGCGCCGGCGGCCAGCACGCTGCCGTCGCTGATGATGTACGCGTGATCGCAGATACCTAGCGTTTCGCGCACGTTGTGGTCGGTGATCAGGACGCCGATATTGCGCTGCTTCAAGAACTTGACGATTTTCTGGATTTCCAGCACCGCGATCGGGTCGACGCCGGCGAACGGTTCGTCGAGCAGAATGAAGCTCGGATTGGTTGCCAGCGCGCGCGCAATTTCAACCCGACGACGCTCGCCGCCCGACAGCGACAGCGCCGGATTTTCACGCAGATGCGCGATCTGAAGCTCGTCGAGCAGCGCTTCGGTGCGTGACGTGATCACGTCTTTGCCGAGGCGCTTGCCGTTTTCGTCGTGCTGCAATTCCAGCACCGCGCGAATATTCTGCTCCACGCTCAACTTACGGAACACCGACGCTTCCTGCGGCAGATATGACAGGCCGAGCGATGCGCGTTTGTGAATGGGCAGCAGGCTGATCGACTTGCCGTCCAGATCGATTTCGCCGGCATCGAGCGGCACGAGGCCGACGATCATGTAGAACGACGTGGTCTTGCCGGCGCCGTTCGGGCCGAGCAGGCCGACCACTTCGCCGCTCTTCACGTCGAGCGACACGTCCTTGACGACCGTGCGCGAGCCATAGCGCTTCTTCAGATTGCGCACGACCAGCGAACTGCTGGTGCCGGCCGGCTTCCGATGGGGGAGGGGCGCGATGGTGCTGCTCATGGTGCTCACTGGTTCGGCGCTCCCTGGATCGAGTTGGACGGCGTGAGCGTGGCCGACGCGCCGGTCAGCGGCGCGGCGCCGGCGTTGCGCGGCGACAGCATCGCGCGCACGCGGCCGGTCGGGTTGCCCGGACCGGCGACGTCCTTGCCTGACTTCGCGGTGTAGAAGTCGTTCTGGCCGTCGTAGGTGATCACGCTACCGTGCACCTGGTCGAGCAGCGTCGTCATGCTCTGCAGGCGGCGCACCGTCGCGTTGGTGGTCAGGGTGGTCAGATCCTGCTTGCCGTCGTAGTCGATACGGATCGCCGTACCCTCGATGTATTCGTCGAGCCCTTCGCGCTTCTGGCGGAAATACGACAGATTGCCGCCGCTCGAGGTGCCGGTCGCGAATTGGTAGCCCTGCGGGTCTTGCGACACTTCGACGCGATCGGCCTTGATCAGGATCGTCCCTTTGGTGGCCACCACGTGGCCGGTGAAGATGCTGACCTGCCGCAGGTCGTCGTAAGTCATGTTGTCCGCTTCGATGTTCAGCGGCTTGTCTTTGTCGGCGCGGTCCGCGTGCGCAAGCGGCGCGAAGCCGACGAGCGGCAGCGCGACGACGAGCGCAGCAAGTGCGGCGCGGCACGCGGACAGCGCGCGCGAACGGCCGGTATCAAAACGGGGGTGCGATTCGTTCATGCAGTCACGCCTGGAATGGATTACCCGGTATGCGTTGGCTTAGTGGCCGGAATCGGACGCGGCGATTGCGCCTCTTACATTGCCGAACAGTTGCATAAACCGGGTGACATTGTTGTATTTCATGCCGCTGGCAGTCATCACGGACATGCCGCGCTGAAGTTTAACTGGCTTTTCAGTCTCGATCACATCGTCGTTGACGAGGACCCTGAAATGCTCGGAATCGGCCTGCATCTGCGGATCGCCGCCGCCGGGCGCGCGCAGGATGCGCGCGTTCTGGTACAGATTGACGATCGACGCATCCGCGTTGACCGTGCCCGTGTCGCCGGTCGCGGTGACGATCGGCTTGCCGGGCTGGAACGCACGCATCGCCGGCTTGACGAGGTCGCTCATTTCGTCGTCCTCGTAATGGACCAGCGACTGCGCGGTCAGCCGGTACTGCGTCGCGCCTGACTGGTCGAGCTCGGACACCGAAAAGTTGTCGGCGAAGTAGTCCGGCGTGTGTTCCTTCGGGCGCACCTCGTCGTCGGTCTTGCGCGGCAACGTGGCTTGTAGCAGCCACCACGTGATGCCGGCGAGCGCCGCCATCGCGATGAGCGGGATCAGCGAAGTCAGGCGAAACTGGTTCATCCCACGAGGCCCCGTTGCTCGCCGCTGCACGCCGCCGCGAGCAGTGCTTCATATTTGTGCTGGGCACGCAGCAGCGTGTCGCACACTTCGCGCGCCGCGCCGTAACCGCCGCGCGCCTCGCTGACCCAGTGGGCGCGCGCGATCACTTCGGGATGCGAATTGGCCGGCGCGGCCGCGAAGCCGACGCGCAGCATCACCGCGAGATCGACCCAGTCGTCGCCCATGTAGCCACAGTCCTCGGCGGTGAGGCCGGTTTGCCGCAGCAGGTCGGCGAACGCCTGTGGCTTGTCCTGCACGCCCTGGTAGACATGCGCGATGTTCATTTCTTTCGCCCGCGCGGCCACGATGCCGGACTTGCGCCCGGTGATGAGCGCCGTTTCGATGCCGGCCTGGCGCAGCAGCTTCATGCCGTGGCCGTCCATCGAGTTGAAGCCTTTCATCGTGTCGCCTTCCGCCGTGAACAGCAGGCCGCCGTCGGTCAGTACGCCGTCGACGTCGAAAATCATCAGCTTCACGCGGCTTGCGCGTTCGGTAGCGGTAGGGGGAGCAACGGCCATCAGATCACCTTCTTCGAAAACAGGTCGTGCATGTTGAGCGCGCCGATCAGCTTGCCCGTTTCGTCGACGACCAGCATCTGATTGATACGATAGCGCTCCATCAGTTCCACGGCTTCGACCGCGAGATGATCCGGCCCGATCGTGCGCGGGCCCGCGGTCATCACCGAGGCGATCGGCAGGTGGCGGAAATCGCCGTCGCGTTCGAGCACGCGGCGCAGGTCGCCATCGGTGAAGATGCCCGTCACACGGCCCTCGCGGTCGACGACCGAGGTCATGCCCATGCGCTTCGCGGTCAGTTGGAAGAGGGCATCGCTGACGGTTGCCTCGGGGGTGACCTGCGGCAACTGGTCACCGGTGCGCATGACGTCGCGCACGTAGGTGAGCAGGCGTCGGCCGAGCGCGCCGCCCGGATGCGAGCGCGCGAAGTCGTCGCGGCCGAAGCCGCGCGCGTCGAGCACCGCGACCGCGAGCGCATCGCCGAGCGCGAGCGCGGCGGTGGTGCTGGCGGTGGGCGCGAGATTCATCGGACAGGCTTCCTTCGCGACGCCGGAATTCAGATGCACATCCGCGAGTTGCGCGAGGCTTGAGCCAGGACGGCCCGTCATCGCGATCAGCTTCGCGCCGATCCGCTTGATGAGCGGCAGGATCGCCATCAGCTCCTCGGTTTCGCCCGAATTGGACAGCGCGAGAAATACGTCGTCGGCGGTGACCATGCCGAGGTCGCCGTGGCTTGCTTCCGCCGGATGCACGAAGAACGCGGGTGTGCCGGTGCTTGCCAGCGTGGCCGCGAGCTTGCGGGCCACGTGGCCGGATTTACCGATGCCGGAGACGACCACGCGTCCACGGCAACCCAGGATGAAATCGACAGCGCCGACGAAACTGCCGTCGAGCTGATCGCGAAGCGCGCGCACGGCGTCCGCTTCGATGTCGAGTACGTCGCGAGCAAGCGTAAGTGCCCTGTCGCCATTGATTTTCGCTATCATTCGCGGAGTATAGCAAAGGCGCCTGTTCGCCGCGCCGGGCCTGCTGTGCCGAGCCGCTGTCTGCATCGGCCTGTCGACAATCCCTTTTTCAGCTGCTTTGCCGCCTTTTTGCAGCTTTTTTGCCGGCCCAATCAATCATCTCGCACGGCGTTCTCGTGCGCGGTTCCGCTGACGAACGAGGACGCTTCACCCATGCGTTTTTGCCGATGATTTCCCCGCTCGAAATGACGCTGTTTCTGCTGCTGGCATCGGTGGCGGGCGTGGTGATCTTTCGCTTCCTGAATCTGCCGCCGATGCTCGGCTACCTGACGGTCGGCATCGTCGTCGGGCCGCATGCGTTCGGGCTGATTCCCGATTCGGCGGGGGCGCAGAATCTCGCGGAATTCGGCGTCGTGTTCCTGATGTTCTCGATCGGGCTCGAGTTTTCGCTCGCCAAGCTGCGCACGATGCGCCGGCTCGTGTTCGGACTCGGCTTGCTGCAGGTGATCGGCACGGTCGCGGTGGCGGTGTCGCTCGGCTTCGTGCTCGAGCGTTGGGTGCATATCACGTGGCAGGCGAGCGTCGCGCTGGGCGGCGCGCTGGCGATGTCGTCGACGGCAATCGTCAGCAAGATGCTCGCGGAGCGGCTCGAAATCGAAACCGAGCACGGCCGCAATATCTTCGGCGTGCTGCTGTTTCAGGATCTCGCGGTGGTGCCGCTGTTGATCATCATTTCGGCGCTCGGCGGCCGCTCGGAGAATCTGGTCAGCGCGCTCGGCGTCGCGGCGATCAAGATCGTCGTGGCCCTCGCGCTGCTGCTGATCGTCGGGCAGCGCTTCATGACGCGCTGGTTCAACGTCGTCGCGCGGCGCCGCTCGCAGGAGCTGTTCGTCCTCAATCTGCTGCTGGTGACGCTCGGCGCCGCGTTCATCACCGACAAATTCGGGCTGTCGCTCGCGCTCGGCGCGTTCATCGCCGGCATGCTGATCGCCGAGACGCCGTATCGGCATCAGGTCGAAGAGGACATCAAGCCGTTTCGCGACGTGCTGCTCGGGCTCTTCTTCGTGACCACCGGCATGCTGCTCAATCCGCGCGTGATCTGGGAGCATCCGCTCGTCGTGCTGGCCTTTTTCCTCGGCCCGGTGCTGCTGAAATTGGTCATGATCACCGGCCTTGCGCGGCTCTTCGGCGCGACGCCGGGCGTCGCGATGCGTACCGGTATCGGTCTCGCGCAGGCGGGCGAGTTCGGCTTCGTGCTGCTGAACCTGATCCTCGACCGACATCTCGTCGACGCGACGCTGTTGCAGGCGATTCTCGCCGCGATGCTGCTGTCGATGCTCGCCGCGCCGTTCATGATCCAGAACGCGGACCGTGTCGTGCTGCGGCTGTCGTCGACCGAATGGATGATGCAGTCGTTGCAGATGACGCGCATCGCCACGCAAAGCCTGAAGCAGAGCGGCCACGTAATCATCTGCGGCTACGGCCGCGCCGGGCAGAACCTCGCACGCATGCTCGAGCATGAAGGGCTCTCGTATGTCGCGCTCGATCTCGATCCCGACCGTGTCGCGGCGGCCGCGGCAGCCGGCGAATCGGTCGTGTTCGGCGACGCGGGGCGGCGCGAGTCGCTGCTGGCCGCCGGCCTGCATCGCGCGGCCGCGATCGCGATCACCTACGCGAACACGCCGTCGGCACTGCGCGTGCTGCACAACATTCACGAGATGGAGCCGACGCTGCCGGTCATCGTGCGCACCGTCGACGATGCCGATCTGGAGAAACTGCTCGCCGCCGGCGCGACGGAGGTGATTCCGGAGATCGTCGAGGGCAGCCTGATGCTCGCGTCGCATACGCTCGTCGTGATGGGTGTGCCGATGCGGCGCGTGGTGCGGCGCGTCGAGGAGATGCGCGACGAACGTTATTCGCTGCTGCGCGGCTATTTCCACGGCGCCGACGACATCGACGACGACGACGGCCACGAGCAGGTGCGGCTACAATCGGTGCCGGTCGACGAGAGCGCCGACGCGGTGGGCCGTACGCTCGCCGAGGTGGGCCTGTACGAACTCGGTGTCGAAGTGACCGCGATCCGCCGGCACGGCATCCGCGGCGTCGAACCGGACCCGTCGACGAAACTGCGCGCGAGCGACATCGTGGTGCTGCGCGGTCTGCCCGAACAACTGGCGCAAGCCGAGGAGCGGCTGTCGAAGCATCGCCGCGCCGCTGCGGCCTGAACCCGTGAGCCTGGCCCGTTCTGGCGGGCGACCCTGATTCAAGCCTTTCACCGGACCTGTCGAGGTCCATCCGGAGACATCATGTCCAAGGCGCTCGCGAGCGCGCCGCTCGATGCGGCCGACTACATCAGAAGTCACATTCGCACGGTGCCCGACTGGCCGCAGCCGGGCGTGCAGTTCCGCGACATCACGCCGCTGCTGCGCGAGCCGAAGTCGCTGCGTGTGCTGATCGACCTGTTCGTGCAGCGCTATATCGACGCGAAGCTCGACTACATTGCCGGGCTCGATGCGCGCGGCTTCATCATCGGGCCGATCGTCGCCCATGAGTTGAGCGTTGGCTTCATCCCGATTCGCAAGGCAGGCAAACTGCCGTACAAGCGGATCTCGCAATCGTATGAACTGGAATACGGTACCGCGACCGTCGAGATTCACGAGGATGCGTGCGAGCCGGGCGACCGCGTCGTGATCATCGACGATCTGATCGCGACCGGCGGCACGATGATGGCCGGCAAACTGCTGCTCGAGCGGCTCGGCGCGGTCGTCGTGGAAGGCGCGGCGATCGTCGATCTGCCGGAGCTGGGCGGCTCGAAGCTGCTGGGCGAGGGCGGTCTTGCGCTCTATACCGTGACGAGTTTCGACGGTCATTGAACCGGGAGGTAGTCACGGCGCGTGCCGTGACGCGCGGTAGCGTTTCCCGCCGTACCAGCGGCTAAAGTCGCATGAGCCGCACAAGCCCCGTTGGCCGAGCAAAACCAACCGGGCTCAACGATATGGCTCACCCATCATGGTTCACCAGTCGCCTAACCAGAAGGCCACCACGATGCCCAACTTCCTGCTGTTTCTTGCCACCTCGATCGCGATCACCGTGGCGCCCGGCCCGGACAATCTGCAGGTGCTCGCGCGCGGCATCTCGCAGGGCCGCGCGGCCGGCCTGGTCGCCGCGCTCGGCTTTGCCGCCGGCATCACGTTTCATACGACACTCGCGGCGCTCGGCGTCGCCGCGCTGCTGCGCTCGTCGCCGCTCGCGTTCGAAGCGATCAAGCTCGCCGGCGCCGCGTATCTGGTGTGGATCGGCATCAAGGCGCTGCGCAGCCAGGGCCTCGCGACCGCGCACGAGCGTGCGCCGCAGCCGCTTTCGACGGTGTTTCGCCAGAGCGTGCTCGGCAATCTGATGAATCCGAAGGTCACGCTGTTCTTCGTCGTGTTTCTGCCGCAGTTCGTGCAGCCGGACGGCGCGCAGAGCGTCACCGTACAGATGCTGGAGCTCGGCGCGCTGTTCATGCTGCAGACCGTCGTGGTGTTTTCGCTATTCGGCGTGTGCGCGGGGATCATCGGCGGCTGGCTCAGACGGCGGCCGCGCGTGGGCCTGTGGCTCGATCGCGTGGCCGGCGCGACGTTCATCGCGATCGGGATTCGCGTCGCCTTGCGCGACTGACAGTCGTCACGCCATCCGCCCGCTTCTGCTTTGCCCCGGTTCGCCACGACGGCGAACAGTTTGGAGTTTTCCGATGACTTTGCCTTGCATCACCGCCGCGCGCCGCTTCGACGCGAACGCGCATCGGCCGTTTCTGATCGGCGCCGAACAGGTCGGGTGGATTCGCGAGCGCGACGTGCCGCTGCTCGCGCGCTGGCCCGACGTGTTCGAGATGGCGAACGACGGCGTGACGCTCTGCGCCACGTTCGATACCGTCGATCTGCGCAGCGCGGCGCTCGCTTCCGTGATCGGCGCGCTCGCCGCCGATGGTCGCATCCCCGGCTGGCGCAACGAGACGTACGCGATCCGCAATGCGTTCGACGCGCCGCCGCTCGCGTATATCGAGCGCGCGGCGTCGCGCTTCTTCGGCACGATGACCTACGCGGTGCATCTGAACGGCGTCGTAGAATATGCGGATGGCGGAGCGCCCTTTGGCGGGGCGCCCTTTGGCGGGGCGCCGCGTGGCGCACCGCAATTGTGGATCGCGCGCCGCAGCGATACCAAGGCGACCGACCCCGGCATGCTCGACAACGTCGTCGCAGGCGGGATTGGCTGGGGCTTCGGCATCGCCGAGACGATCGTCAAGGAATGCTGGGAAGAAGCGGGCATTCCGGCGCAGATCGCGGCGAGCGCGGTCGCGGGCCGCACCGCGCATGTATTGCAATCGCTGCCGGAAGGCACGCAGGCCGAGCAGATTTTCATCTACGACCTCGCGCTGCCCGCCGACTTCGCGCCGCGCAACCAGGACGGCGAAGTGGGCGAACACCGGCTCGCGCGCATCGACGAAGTCGCGCGCTGGATCGAGGAAGGCGCGCTGACCGTCGATGCCAGCCTCGCGACGCTCGATTGCCTGCTGCGCCGCCGCTGGATCGACGAGGACGCGTGCGAGGGCATCGACGCGCTGTTCGCGCCGCCGGCGCTCGCCTAGCTCAGGCTCATCAGTCGAGCTCAACCCGTGCAGCCAGTACCCACTGAAACAAACCACGCATTGAACAAGGGAGTCACCGAGGTCATGTCGACCGATCACAGCTTTATCCTCAAACTGTCGTGCGCCGACCGGCCCGGCATCGTTCACGCCGTGTCGGGCTTTCTGTTCGAGCGGGGCAGCAATATTCTCGACTCCGCGCAGTTCGGCGACAGCCGCACCGGCGAGTTCTTCATGCGCGTGCATTTTCAGCAGGTGGGCGGCGATCCGGGGCTTGACGCGCTGCGCGCGTCGTTCGTGACACTCGCCGAGCAGTTCGGCATGAGCTGGGAATTGCACGACGCGAACGTGAAGCCGCGCGTCGTGATCATGGTGTCGAAGATCGGCCACTGCCTGAACGATCTGCTGTTCCGCTACCGCACCGGTCAGTTGAACATCGACATCCCGGCGATCATCTCGAACCACAAGGAGTTCTACCAGCTCGCCGCGAGCTACGACATCCCGTTCCATCATTTCCCGCTGCTCGGCGGCACGCCCGAAGCGAAAACCGCGCAGGAAGCGCGCGTGCTCGAAGTGATCAACGAGCATCAGGCCGACCTCGTGGTGCTCGCGCGCTACATGCAGATCCTGTCGCCGAACCTGTGCGAGGCGCTCGCCGGCCGCGCGATCAACATCCACCACTCGTTCCTGCCGAGCTTCAAGGGCGCGAAGCCGTACTACCAGGCGTTCGACCGCGGCGTGAAGCTGATCGGGGCAACCGCCCACTATGTGACGACCGATCTCGACGAAGGTCCGATCATCGAGCAGGAAGTCGAGCGCGTGGACCACAGCATGACGCCGGAACAACTGACGGCGATCGGCCGCGACGTCGAGTGCGTGACGCTCGCGCGCGCGGTGAAGTGGCACGTGGAGCATCGCGTCGTGCTGAACGGCAGCAAGACGGTGGTGTTCCGCTAGGAGCCGCGCCAGTCACACTGCGCCGGTCGAGGCCGGCGCGTCCCTTTACCTGCTCGCGTTACGAACGCGCTGCCGCGCCGCCCGTGCTTCTCGCGAGATTCGCGTTTTGCGCGGAACGACGGCGCGCGTTCAGCTTCTTCAGCCAGATCAGCAGGCCCGTGACGCTCAGCACGGCCACCGCCACCCCCACCGCGCTGATCAGAATCCGCCCCCCGAGACCGAGGATGCGCCCCGAGTGCAGCGGAAACTGCACCTGCAGGAAGATGTCGCCGGCCGTGCCTCGGCCGGGAATCCGCGCGGCGAGCCGCTTGCCGGTGGCGGCGTCCCAATACATCCACGGGTTGCCGAGGCCGGTGTCGCCGTGGTCGTTGCCGGACGTGTAGAAGCCGACGCCATACGCGTGCATGAATTCGGCGTAGTAGAGCGCGCCCGGCGGCGCAGCGACATGCATTTCCTTGCCGGCCTGCCCGGCGAGTTCGACGATGCGCTCGCGGCTCAGCACCTGATCGCCGGGTTGCGGCGCGCGCAGGATTTCGGGGTTGCTGAACGGATCGGGTGTCAGCGTCGACAGTCGTGACACGATCGGCCGCACCACCTGGGACGACAGATTCATCGAAATCGACGTCAGCGCGACGATCGCCAGCAGGCCCCAGATCCATACGCCGCCGGAGCGGTGCAGATCGAACGTCAACGCATAGCCGCCGCGTTTCAGGCGGAACGTGAACGACTTGCGCCAGGCCTTCAGGCTCGGAAACGACAGGCACAGCGCAATCACGCAGTCAAAGAGCCACACGATGCCGACGATCCCCATCAGCCAGGTGCCAAGGTCGACACCGCCGGTAAACGGCAACTGCAGCGTGTAGTGCAGCTTGTAGATGAACGGAATCAGGTTGAGTCGCGCGAGCGACACGGCGCCCCACTCGCGGCGTCCCTGGATCTCGCCGGTGACGGGATCGGCGGCGATCTGATTGAAATCGAGCGGATAGGGCTGCTTCGTCGCCGGATCGGTGCGCGGCAGCACCATCATCTGCAGCGTGTGGCCCGGTTCGACCGCGAGCGGCAGATAGGTCACCCGAAGACGCGGATCGGCGGCTTCGACGCGATTCGCCAGTTCGAGGCCGGACAGCGTCGGCCCGACCGTGCGAGCCTGGTAAAACGACGGGTTCAGCGCGGCATCGAGCTCGTGGTCCCACGCGATGATCGCGCCCGTAAGGCCCGCGACCAACAGAAACAGTGCGGTCGCGACGCCGAACCAGCGGTGCAGGCGGACAAGCTGGCGTCTCATGCGCGAGCCGGCAATGCACAACAGGGACCCAGGCGGAGACGCGGGTGGGAGATCAGGTGAAACGTCACGATGCGGACTGGGTGTAAATAGGAATTGTTCGCATCTTAGGGGTTGACGCGGTCGGCTGCAAGTTTTCTGTCAGCAAGAGGCGACGATGCAGGGGCGCGGGAAGCAAAAAAAAGCGGCACCGAAGTGCCGCTTGCGCTTTCGTCGGCTGCGTGGACTGCCGCGTGTGCTGCAGAGCGCTAGTGAGTGCTGACTTTTGCTACTCGACCCAGCCCAACTCACACCAACCGCAAATAAATCAGCTCCCGCTTGATGTACGCATAAAAAATCGGCGCCGCGATGACCCCGGCGAGACCGAACGCCGCTTCCATCACCAGCATCGCGATCAGCAGCTCCCATGCGCGCGCCTCGATCTGCCCGCCGACGATCCGCGCGTTCAGGAAGTACTCGAGCTTGTGAATCAGGATCAGGAACACAAGTGACATGATCGCCGCCGGAAAACTCACCGACAGCGCGACCGCGACGATGATCGTGTTCGAGATCAGATTGCCGATCACCGGCAGCAGACCCGCGATGAACGTGACGAGCACGAGCGTCTTCGACAGCGGCAGCCGGTCGTGGAAAACCGGCAGGATCACGAGCAGGAAGATCGCGGTGAACACCGTGTTCAGCGCGGAGATCTTCACCTGCGCGAATACGATGCGGCGAAACGCGTCGGCAAAACGCGTGACGCGCGTGACGAACGCGGTGGACAGCGGCAGCCGCTGGATATGCTTCTGCGCACCGACCGCGATGATCGCGCCGATGATCATGCCGATCAGCACGTGCGTGAACGCGCGCGCCACGGTCGTGCCGCTTTGCTGCAGCATGTTCGCGTGCGTGTGCATCAGTTCGGCGGCCTTCGTCTTCATCTGCTCGGTGTCGACCGGCAGATAGTTCGCGACGAATTGGGGAATCCTGCCGCGCGCCTGGTCGATCAGTTGCATGGCCTGATCGAGCAGAGCCTGCACGCTCGGCACGTCGTTCTCGAAATGCGAGATGATGCCGAGCGTGAGTCCCGTCAGCGCGCCGACGATCAGCGTCGACAGAATCACCACCGCGAGCCAGCGCGCCCGCTTGCTCGACATGTGACGCTCGATGCGCGGCGCGATCGTATGCACGAGCTGAAACACCAGCAGCCCGGCGAGCAGCGCGCCGAGCAGCTTCAGTTCGATCACCGCCCACATACCGAACAGCATCACCACGTAGCTGCCGATCTCGACCGCCGACAGCTTCGGCAGACTCATGTCGCTGGTCAGCCTGACCGGGCGCGGGCGCAGGTCCTGCACCCGATCTTCTTCGTGCGCCTGATTACGCTTGGTCATGGCTTATCCCGTCTCCAACCTCGGTAGTGCAGCGTTACTTTGTGGTGGCGGCGCGCTTGAGCAGCGGCGCCAGATATTTGCCGGTAAAACTGGCCTTCGACTTCGCGACCTGCTCGGGCGTGCCCTGGGCGATGATCTGCCCGCCGCCGGCGCCGCCTTCGGGGCCGAGATCGATGACCCAGTCCGCAGTTTTGATTACATCGAGATTATGTTCGATGATCACGACGGTATTACCCTGGTCACGCAACCGGTGTATGACTTCCAGCAACTGCGCGATATCGTGAAAGTGCAGGCCGGTAGTCGGTTCGTCAAGGATGTATAGCGTGCGACCGGTATCACGCTTGCTCAGTTCCAGCGACAGTTTCACACGCTGCGCCTCGCCGCCCGACAGCGTGGTGGCCGACTGACCCAGGCGAATATAGCCGAGACCCACGTCCAGCAGGGTTTTCAGCTTGCGCGCGACGACCGGCACGGCCTTGAAGAACTCGTACGCGTGTTCGACCGTCATGTCGAGCACTTCGCTGATGTTGCTGCCTTTGTACTGGATATCGAGCGTTTCGCGGTTGTAGCGCTTGCCGTGGCACACGTCGCACGGCACGTACACGTCGGGCAGGAAGTGCATTTCGACCTTCAGCACGCCGTCGCCCTGGCACGATTCGCAGCGCCCGCCCTTCACGTTGAACGAGAAGCGCCCCGGATCGTAGCCGCGCTCCTTGGCGGCCGGCACGCCCGCGAACAGCTCGCGGATCGGCGTGAAAAGGCCCGTGTAGGTGGCCGGATTCGAGCGCGGCGTGCGGCCGATCGGCGACTGGTCGACGTTGATCACCTTGTCGAAGTGCTCGAGGCCCTCGATCGACTCGTACGGCGCAGGCTCCGTGGCCGAGCCGTACAGATGATGCGCGACCGCGTGATACAACGTGTCGTTGATCAGCGTCGACTTGCCCGAGCCGGACACGCCGGTCACGCAGGTCAAAAGACCCACCGGCAGATCGAGCGTCACGTTGTGCAGATTGTTGCCGTACGCTTCGACGATGCGCAGGCGCCGCTCGTCGGGATCCTTGCGCTCGTCGGGGTATTCGATCGTGCGCGCGCCGGACATGTATTGGCCCGTCAGCGACGCCGCGTTCTTCTGCACCTCTTTCGGCGTGCCCTCGGCGATCACCATGCCGCCGTGCTCGCCGGCGCCCGGGCCCATGTCGACCACGTAGTCGGCCATGCGGATCATGTCCTCGTCGTGCTCGACGACGATCACCGAGTTGCCGAGATCGCGCAGATGCTTGAGCGTCGAGATCAGCCGGTCGTTGTCGCGCTGATGCAGGCCGATCGACGGTTCGTCGAGCACGTACATCACGCCGGTCAGCCCCGAGCCGATCTGGGAAGCGAGGCGAATGCGCTGCGCTTCGCCGCCCGACAGCGTTTCGGCGCTGCGTTCGAGCGACAGGTAATCGAGCCCGACGTTGTTCAGGAACATCAGACGCGCGACGATTTCCTTGACGACCTTGTCGGCGATCTCGCGCTTCGAGCCTTCGAGACGCAGGGTCTGGAAGTAGCCGAGCGCGTCGCGCAACGGCCAGCCGCTGATCTCGAAGATGCCGCGCGCGTCGCTGTCCGCGCCGATGCGCACGAAGCGCGCCTCGCGACGCAGCCGCGTGCCCGCGCACGCCGGGCATGGCTGGCTATTCTGGTATTTGGCGAGTTCTTCGCGCACCGCGGACGAATCGGTTTCGCGGTAGCGCCGCTCCAGATTCGGGATGATCCCTTCGAACACGTGCTCGCGCACCGACGTGCGGCCGCGCTCGTTGATGTACGAAAACGGAATTTCCTGCTTGCCCGAACCGTACAGCAGGATCTTGCGGACTTTCTCCGGCAGGTCCTCGAGCGCGGTGTCGATGTCGAAGTCGTAGAACGCAGCGAGGCTCTGCAGCATCTGGAAGTAGAACTGGTTGCGCCGGTCCCAGCCCTTCACCGCGCCCGCCGCGAGCGACAGCGACGGATGCGCGACCACCCGCTTCGGATCGAAGAACGTAATCTGGCCGAGGCCGTCGCATTCGGGGCACGCGCCCATCGGGTTGTTGAACGAGAACAGGCGCGGCTCGAGTTCCTGCAGCGAATAGGAGCAGATCGGGCAGGCGAACTTCGAGCTGAACAGGTGCTCCTTGTCCGTATCCATTTCGAGCGCGATCGCGCGGCCGTCGGCGAGACGCAGCGCCGTTTCGAACGATTCGGCAAGGCGCTGCTTCACGTCGGGGCGCACGCGCAGACGATCGATCACGACGTCGATCGTGTGCTTGTCGTTTTTCTTCAGCTTCGGCAGAGAGTCGACTTCGTAGATTTTCGCAGTGCCTTCGTTGGCGGTGCCGCCGCCCGAGCGCACGCGAAAGCGCACGAAGCCTTGCGCCTGCATGTCCTCGAACAGATCCGTGTGCTCGCCCTTGCGATCGCTGACGACGGGCGCGAGGATCATCACGCGCGTTTCCTCGGGCAGCGCGAGCGCCGCGTCGACCATCTGCGACACGCTTTGCGCTTCGAGCGGAATCTCGTGATCGGGGCAGTAGGGCGTGCCGACGCGCGCGAACAGCAGACGCAGATAGTCGTGGATTTCGGTGACGGTGCCGACCGTCGAGCGCGGATTGTGCGAGGTCGCCTTCTGTTCGATCGAGATAGCCGGCGACAAGCCTTCGATCAGGTCGACGTCCGGCTTTTCCATCAGTTGCAGGAACTGCCGCGCATAGGCGGACAGACTTTCGACGTAGCGCCGCTGTCCTTCCGCATACAGCGTATCGAACGCCAGCGACGATTTGCCGGAGCCCGAAAGCCCCGTGATAACGACGAGCTTGTGACGCGGTAGGTCGAGATTGACGTTCTTCAGGTTGTGGGTGCGAGCCCCACGAATACGGATTTGTTCCACGGATTTATTCCATGAACTGCGGAAAGGGAAAGAGGCCAAACCTGCTACTATAACGACTTTTCCAGACCGCCGTTACGGTGTGCTGACAGCGGGAAAAAGCCGTAACTGGGGCCGTTTTCCGTGAGTACAAGATGCCGCGAGGGGCGAGCGGGGGCGATGGGGCACGGGCTTTGCGCGTCTCGTCGGCGCGGTCCCGCCGATATGCCGGAGCTAGCCGCCTGCCTGTTCGTTCTGCTCCACTGTGCCGGCGGCCAAGGCTGTCCCCACGGGCTCGCCGCCCGGTTCATTCAAACAACGCTTCGATGTCCAATCCGTCCGCCATCTCCACACGCATGAGCGCGCCCGAATTGCGCGCGACCGTGTCGCTTGCCGCCATCTTCGCGCTGCGCATGCTGGGTCTCTTCATGATCATGCCGGTGTTCTCGATCTACGCGAAGACCATTCCCGGCGGCGAAAACGTGCTGCTCGTCGGCATTGCGCTCGGCGCGTACGGTGTCACGCAGTCGATGCTCTACATCTTCTATGGCTGGATCTCCGACAAGGTCGGCCGCAAGCCGGTGATCGCGACGGGCCTGCTGATCTTCGCGATCGGCAGCTTCGTCGCGGCGGCCGCGCACGACATGACGTGGATCATCGTCGGCCGGGTGATTCAGGGGATGGGTGCGGTGTCGTCGGCGGTGATCGCGTTCATCGCCGATCTGACCTCGGAGGAACATCGCACGAAGGCGATGGCGATGGTCGGCGGCAGCATCGGCGTGTCGTTCGCGGTCGCGATCGTCGGCGCGCCGATCGTGTTCCACTGGCTCGGCATGAGCGGGCTCTTCACGCTGGTCGGCGTGTTCTCGATTCTCGCGATCGGCGTCGTGATATGGGTCGTGCCCGATGCGCCGAAGCCGGTGCATGTGCGCGCGCCGTTCGCCGAAGTGCTGCACAACGTCGAGTTGCTGCGTTTGAATTTCGGCGTGCTCGTGCTGCACGCCACGCAAACCGCGCTGTTCCTCGTCGTGCCGCGCATTCTCGAAGCGGGCGGGCTGCCGGTCGCTTCACACTGGAAGGTGTATCTGCCGGTGATGGGGCTGTCGTTCGTGATGATGGTGCCGGCGATCATCGCCGCCGAGAAGCGCGGCAAGATGAAGATCGTGCTGCTGTCGGCGATCGCTCTTATCCTGATCGGCCAGTTGTTATTGGGCGTTGCTCCGCATACGATTCTGAGTGTGGCGGCGATCCTGTTCGTGTACTTTCTCGGCTTCAATATTCTCGAGGCCTCGCAGCCTTCGCTGGTGTCGAAGCTCGCGCCCGGTACCCGCAAGGGAGCCGCGGCCGGCGTGTACAACACCACGCAGTCGATCGGTCTTGCGCTGGGCGGAATGGTCGGCGGCTGGCTGCTGAAGGTGAACGGCCAGAGCGCGGTTTTCTTCGCCTGCTCCGGGCTGGTATTTTGCTGGCTTATAATCGCCGCAAAGATGAAACAGCCGCCGCGCAAGGCATAACACAGCGTACTCGGGGCACCTCCCGAATCATCCAGAACTCACCCGGCGGCGGGCAGAGGCGCGCTCTTCTGGTCTCGGGCCTGCCGGCCGTGAGACGCGAACCGCGTAGTGCCGCGCCGCTTGCAACAGGAATCAACAGGAGAAATTCATGGCATCCGTGAACAAGGTCATTCTGGTCGGCAACCTCGGCGCCGATCCGGAAGTCCGCTATCTTCCGAGCGGCGACGCAGTGGCGAACATCCGCCTTGCGACGACGGACCGCTACAAGGACAAGGCGTCGGGCGAGATGAAGGAAGCCACCGAGTGGCACCGCGTCGCGTTCTTCGGCCGCCTCGCGGAAATCGTGGCGGAATATCTGAAGAAGGGCTCGTCGGTGTACCTCGAAGGGCGCATCCGCACGCGCAAGTGGCAGGCGCAGGACGGCACCGATCGCTATTCGACCGAGATCGTCGCGGAGCAGATGCAGATGCTCGGCGGCCGCGGCGGCGCGTCGATGGGTGGCGGCGATGAAGGCGGTTATAGCCGTGGCGAGCCGTCGGAGCGCAGCGGCGGCGGCGGTGGTCGCGCGATGTCGTCGGGTGGCGGTTCGCGTGGCGGTGGCGGCGGTGGCGGTGCGAGCCGTCCGAGCGCGCCGGCTGGCGGCGGCTTCGACGAGATGGACGACGATATTCCGTTCTGATCGTTGCGGCTCGATGCCGAGCCGACCAGCGTCCCGCTGATCGACACAAAAACAGAGGCCCGCTTTCTGCCAGGAAAGCGGGCCTTTCTGCCTTCTGTTTGCCGGCATTTTTTACGTCACGCGCGCGGACGGGGCATTCCGTCAGAAACTCACCGACTCAAATGCTCCAACGTATCCCGCAACGGCAGACTCGAAATCACGATCGGCCCGGTGAACGGCGTGTCGAGATCGACGATCACATAAACCGCCGAAGCAATCGACACCGCTCCCAGCGATATCGTCACCAGCGCCAACGCATTACGCGGCGCGATCAACCCGAAGCTCAGAAAGATCACGCCTAGCCAGAACGTCAGCGTCTTGAAGAACGGCCGCGAAATCGAGCTGTGCGCTTCCTCGATGATTTTCCAGCGCGCATCGATGACGCGCCGGTACTGCGTCAACGCGTCATCGAGTGCACGTTGCTGCAACGCATCCTGCGTGCGCAGCTGTCGCAATTGCCGCCCCACCGTGGTCAGCATGTCGCCCAGATGCACGTTTTCGAGTTGCTGCGGATTGCCCGGCGGCCCGAGATCGCGCGGATAGTCGCCGCTCGGCGCGGGCTCGCGCGGCCATGTCGAAGCGATCGCCGCCGCCGTGTACTGGCGCAACAGGCGCCGCGATTCGTCGGCCGCGCTGCCGAGCTCGCGCAGCGTCGAGTCGAATTCGATCAGTTCGGCCGCATAGCTGCGCATATCGTTCGACGCGGTGTCGAAGCTCGCTTTCGCCGATGCCGTCATCAAACCCAGCACCAGCGCGGCGAACGTGACCAGCATGCCGATCACGAGCTGCACGAGCTGTACGGTCTCGTGTGCCTTGTGCTCTTCCGGCAGCAGCGGCCGCACCCCGACGCCGAGGCCGGTGGCGATCAGCAGCAGCGCGAACACGAGTACGGCCGAACCGATTTCCGACATGGGCGCGCTCCGGGCGGGAAGGGGCTTCGACAGAAGGGCTTCAGCAAACGGGCTTCGAGACTCTATTGATGTAACGCAAGCCGGGCGAGCGATCAACCATAAAGTTTTCGGCCGATACGCCGTTGTCCCG
The DNA here is from genome assembly GCF_014397645.1 of Paraburkholderia sp. 31.1. Taxonomy (NCBI): domain Bacteria; kingdom Pseudomonadati; phylum Pseudomonadota; class Betaproteobacteria; order Burkholderiales; family Burkholderiaceae; genus Paraburkholderia; species Paraburkholderia sp. 31.1. The sequence goes on along the minus strand of NZ_VZQN01000026.1, from coordinate 24,194 downwards.
AATGTGCTGTTTGCTTAATTTTCAGATAAGTTGCGGACCGGGCCGAACGGCGTGGGCGCAGCCTGCGTGGCCATGCAGCTATCGTCAACGATACGGAATCATCGGCCGGGCAGCCCAAGGAGACCAGTCCGATGTTGAAAAAGCTGTCGATTCGCACCAGCCTTACCCTGATGATCGTGTTCTTCGGCATCGTGCTGCTGCTCGGCGCGGCCGCGGGATTGTTGTCGCTGCGCTCGTCGAACGCGTCGCTGCAACAGATGTACACGGTCGACACGCCCGCCGTCGCCGACCTCGAAGGCAGCGCCGGCCAACTGCTGCGCCTGCGGCTCGCGCTCGCGACGTACGCGTCGCTCGTCGCGCTGAACGATCAGGACGGCGCGAACGCCGTGCTCAAGCGCTTCGATCAGTACCGCAAAGCCTCTGACGAGCGGCTTGCCCACTATTTGAGCCTTGCGGGCACGGATGCCGATGAGCAGCGTCTGATCGCCGACATGCAGCAGAAGCGCGACGCGTTCCTGCACGACGGCGTCGACCCGACGCTCGCCGCGCTGAAGTCGAGCGACACCAACGCCTTCCAGCAATTGCAGGCGCATAAACTGCCGTCGCTGTACAGCGCGTACGAGAAGGCCATGCTCGCGCTCGAGCAGTTGCAGCTCGATCACGGCGCACAGCGCTACAAGGATGCGCAGGACCTGTTCTACGCGATCAGCACGGCGGTGGCGATCGGCATTGCGCTGTCGCTGGTCGGCGGCTTGCTCGCCCGCTTCGTGCTCGTGCGCGCGATCGTCACGCCGGTCGATGCGACGATCGCGCAGTTCCAGCGCATCGCCAACGGCGACCTGAGCGGCCGCATCGAGGTGCTCAGCGACAACGAGATGGGCCGTCTCGCGGCCGCGCTGCGCAAGATGCAGGAGTCGCTGATCGCGACGGTCAACGCGGTTCGTCAAGGTACCGATTCGATCGATACCGGCGTCAGCGAGATCGCGGCCGGCAACGCCGATCTGTCGCAACGCACCGAGGAGCAGGCGGCGGCGCTCGAGGAAACGGCCGCGAGCATCGAAGAGCTGACCACGACGGTCAAGCAGACGGCCGACAACGCGAAAGAGGCGAGCTCGCTCGCGCAGGGCGCCTCGACGCTGGCCGCGCGGGGCGGCGAGCTGACCGAGCAGGTGGTCGGCACGATGCACGGCATCGTCGACGATTCGCGGCGGATTGCCGATATCGTTGGTGTGATCGAGGGCATCGCCTTCCAGACCAACATCCTCGCGCTGAACGCCGCGGTCGAGGCGGCGCGAGCGGGCGAGCAGGGACGCGGCTTCGCGGTCGTCGCGAGCGAAGTGCGCTCGCTCGCGCAGCGCAGCGCGGCGGCGGCCAAGGAGATCAAGGGCTTGATCGACGCGTCGACCACCCGCGTGGAGCGGGGCTCGCAGCTCGTCGAGCGCTCGGGCACGACGATGAACGACATCGTCGGCGCGATCGCGCGCGTCAGTTCCATCATGAACGAGATCGCGGCGGCGGCGCTCGAACAGAGCACCGGCATCGATCAGGTCAATCGCGCGGTCGGTCAGATGGACGAGGTCACGCAGCAGAACGCGGCGCTCGTCGAGCAGGCGGCCGCGGCGGCGAGTTCGCTGGAAGATCAGGCGCGGCGCCTGTCGACGGCGGTGGCGGTGTTCCGGACCGGCAGCGAATCGCGCAGCCGTGCTCCGGCGCCCGGCGCGAAGCTGGCCGGTGTTGCCGGCGAGCGGAGACTGGACAGCGAGTTTGTCGTGGCGTAACGCGAGCCGTTGCGCTGCGTCAACCCGCGACCTCTCACCGTCCCACTACTGCATGGCCGCGTAATACCTCGCCACCGCATCGATTTCCTCGGGCGTCATCTGCCGCGCGACATTGCGCATCTGCTCGTTGATGTCGTTGCGCCGCGCGCCCGAAGCGAACGCCTGCAACTGCGCGGCCAGATAGGCCGCCGACTGTCCGCCGAGCCACGGCGCCGCGCCCTTGCGATCGAGTTGGCCATGACACGCGGCGCACGGTGCGATATTGCGTTGCGGGTCGCCCTGCATCACGAGCCTGGTTGCGGTCGCATCGGGTCCTTCGCCGGCTCGGGTCTTCTCGGCCGCCGCGGGGAGCGGGAGCGACGCGTAGTACACCGCCAGATCGTGCAGATCCTGGTCGCTGCGTCCCGCGATGATTGCCTGCATGACCGCGCTTTGCCGCTGGCCGCTCTGGAAGTCGCGCAATTCCTTGTAGGTCACGTCGGCGTACTGCCCGGCGAGTGCCGGCGCGGTGACCTGCACGGTGCCGAGTACGCCGTGGCACATCGAGCAGTGTTGCGTCGCGATCGTCGCGCGTCATGCGAAGAGCCGCACGAGCGCATCACGTGCATTGCTGACCAACCCGCTTTCGCCCGGACGCCGCGGCAGCAGATGAAACTCGATGGCGGGCAGCGGTGGCAAGCCGAAGTTCGCGGCACACGCCACCACGCCGCCGCCGAGCGACGACTCGTTCAGACAGGAAATCCCGAGCCCCGCCTTCAATGCGAGCTGCAGGCCCGCGACGCCCGACGCCGAATGCGACACCACGTACGGTACCTTGTGTTGGTCGAGCAGCTTGACGGCGAAGCGCTGCAACTGACACGTCGACGGCAGCAGCACCAGTTGATACGGCGCGATGGGGCGGGTGGCGGCATCGGCGCAACTGGCCCATAGCAGCCTTTCGCGCCGCACGACGATGCTCGCGGCACCGGCACCCGCGCCGCGTGCACGCAGTTGGCCTGTGACGAGCCGCGCCGACAAACCGATGTCGAACGACGCGTGATCGTCCGCGCCGCTGTCGATCACCGCGCTCGGCAACACCGTCACGTGCAGCTTCAGCCGCGGATGCTGTTCCGAAAACGTCTTGAGGATGCGCGCGATGTCGTGCGGCCGGTAGTAATCGGTGATCGCGATGCGCAGCTCGCCGTCGAGCGAGCGGCCTTGCAGGTCGTCGAAGGCCGCTTCGCTCATCGCGATGATGCGGCGCGCATGCTCGAGCAGGCGCTCGCCCGCGGACGTCGGACTCACACCCTGCCGGCTGCGCACGAGGAGCGGCTGGCCGGCGCGCTCCTCGAGCTTCTTCAACTGCTCGCTTACCGACGACTGCGACAGGAACACGCGCTGCGCGCCTGCCGACACCCCGCCCGATTCGGCGACGGCGACGAAGGTCCGCAACTGCGCAAGGTCGAAACCACGCTGGCTCATGATTCGGTTTTTCCGATGGTGGCGATCTGAATTTCCGGCTTTGCCGATGGAATGCCAAGCCGTAGCATACCCTCGAACGACACACGGAGGGTGTGATGGAAAACGGATCGATGACAGCGTCGGGCGGCACCGGCGAGCGCGGCGCGCGGCATCGCAGGAAGGTGCTGGGCGTTGGTTTTGCCGCGAATGCGAGCTTTTCGGCGGCATTTTCGGGGATTCCGACGACAGCGGTGTTCCTGCGCTCGGACTACCACCTGGGCAACCACGGGCTCGGCCTCGTGCTCGGCCTCGTGCTCGGCATGCTCGGCCTGGGCATTGCGGTCAGCGAGTTGCCGTGGGGGCTGCTAACCGACCGCTGGGGCGATCGCAGGGTGCTGCTGCTCGGCTTGCTGTCGACTGCGGTCGCGCTCGCCGGTCTCGCGCTGTTCGTGTCGCCGGGCGGCGCGCATGTGCCCGGCATCGTCCCGCTCGCGCTCGGGCTGCTGTTGGTCGGACTGCTGGGCGGCAGCGTCAACGGATCGAGCGGCCGAGCGGTGATGGCGTGGTTTCGCGAAGGCGAGCGCGGCCTCGCGATGAGCATCCGCCAAACCGCCGTGCCGGCGGGCGGTGGACTCGGCGCAGTGGTCCTGCCGGTGCTCGCCTCGCACTTTGGTTTTGCGAGCGCCTATGCGGTGCTGGCGTTGGCGTGCGCGATCACCGCATGGTTCGCGTGGCGCTGGCTGCACGAGCCCGCACACGCGGACGATACGCCGGCGCCCAAAGGGGCGCGCGCGGCTGCGACGGCCCGTGCTGCGGCGGCCAACGGTCGGAGGTTGGACTCCTCGAACGTCAGCGCACCGCCGCCGATGATCTCCCCATTGCGCGACATCGCGATCTGGCGCGTCGCGCTCGGCGCGGGCGCGCTGTGCATGCCGCAGATTGCCGTGATCACATTCGGCACGGTGTTCCTGCACGACTTCGGGCGTGCCGGCGTGTTCGCGATCAGCGCGACGATGGCCGCGGTGCAGACTGGCGCCGCGATCGCGCGGGTCTGGAGCGGCGCGTGGACCGACCGGCGCGGCAACCGCCGCGCGTATATGCGGGCATGCAGTCTGGTGACCGCCGTGCTGTTCGTGCTGCTCGCGCTCGCGACCGGGCTCATCGGCCTGCGTCGCGCCGGGGCGGTCGCGCCGTTCGCGCTGATGATCGTACTCGGCGGAGTTAGCGCGTCGGCGTGGCACGGCGTCGCGTTCACCGAACTCGCGACGCTCGCCGGTACTCGCCGCGCGGGCACCGCGCTCGCGATGGGCAACACCTGCGTGTTCCTCACGCTGTTCGTGACGCCGCTCGCGATTCCGGCGCTGCTGTCTATCGGAGCATGGCCGCTGGTGTGGACGGTGGCGAGCGCTTGCGCGTTGCTCGCATTGCCGGTGTTTCCGCGCGCCGCGTCGACGCGTGCGATGCGCGCGACGCGTGCTTGCGATGCGGCGTGAGACATGGGGCGAACAGCGCGCTTTGCGTTGCCGAATCGATTTTGATTCGATTCGAATCACGGTGCGCATATTGCCTCGTCGAACTATAAATTATCCCGATTATTGATCTGGATTAGGAACGCTCCGATTGTCGTGAATTTGCGAGGGTGATCAGATGGCTTTTCCGGCACGTCGCTTGAGTGCCGCGACGCAGGTCGACGCCTGCCGCCTGCACAGCCACTGCCGCGCGCATTTCGACCATTCTTATAGCGAGCGAGACTAATCGTGACAAATCTTCGAATCATTCTGGCGGACGATCACCCGTTCATCCTGCTTGGCCTGAAATCGACACTGGAGGCGCACGAAGGTCTGTCCGTCGTCGGCCAGGCGCAGATGCCCGCTGCGTTGATCGCATTGCTGCAACACACACCGTGCGACGTGCTCGTCGTCGATCTTTCCATGCCGGAGCCCGCCGGCGAGATTGGCGACGGACTCGGCCTGATCCGGCGCATTCGTGGCGAGTGGCCGTCATTGCGCGTCGTCGTCGTGACCGGGCAGACGAATGCCGCGATGTTGCGTGTCGTCGTCGCCGATGCCGCGGTCAGTGTGATCGGCAAAGCCGATTCGCTCGAGGAACTGCCGCAAGCGGTCTGCGACAGTGCGCGCGGCGCGCGCTACCTGGGCCGCTCGGTAGTCGAAACGCTCGCGCGTTTGCAGCCGGACAACGGTCGGTTCGTGTCGGCCCTGCTGCTGTCGAAGCGGCAGACCGACATCCTGCGCAGGCTCGTGAGCGGCGAGTCCATCGTGCAGATCGCGGCGGCGCTCGGCTGCCATCGCCGCACGGTGAGCCGGCACAAGCGCGAAGCGATGGCGCGGCTTGGCGTCAACGACGACCCCGCGCTTTTTTCCTGTGTGCGCGCCTGCGGCACGGTCCTCCTCGAATCGGAAGACTAAGCATCAGGCATACGGTTGTTCGTACCATTTCAGAGCGCTCTGATGTTTGTCGCAATAGAAATGCTCGACCATTGCGTGAGCGCCGGTCACACATAACAAGGTCGAGAAATGAAAGTATCGAGGAGCGCCAGACGATGAACCTCATGGCTGCATCAGGCTCGCCTGTTCGAACGATCATTGCGGATGATCATCCGCTGGTTCTGCTGGCTATAGAAAATCTGATTGGCAACTATCCGGACCTGAAGGTGGTTGGCCGTGCGGCGGATGTCGCCGAACTGTTCATCGAAGTCGATCGCAGTCCTTGCGATATCGTGCTGATGGACCTTTACATGCCAGGAGGGCACAACGACAACCGGTTCGACGTCGTCAGGCAGTTGAAGGCGCGCTATCCCAACGTGGCGCTCGTCATTCTGACAATGGAAACGGAGGCGGCGACGCTGCGCAAAGTGATGTCGCTCGGCGTGGATGGGCTGCTGAGCAAACGTGATCGTATCGATCTGATCCATGTGGCGGTGGTCATGGCGCTGGCGCGCGAATGTTTTGTCGGTCCGGCGGTGCGCGCCATGCTGGCCGATGTCACGCTGACGAAACGTCTCGACTTCGTGCGCGCCACCCTGTCTCGCCGAGAGTTCGAGGTTTTTACGCAATACGCGTCAGGACTCGGCGTCACGGAAATCGCCACGCGGCAGGGACGTAGTGTGAAGACGATCAGCGCGCAGAAGTGCATGGCCATGCGCAAGCTGTCGCTGAATAGCGACGCCGAACTGTTTCGCTTCGCAGTCGAGTATGGCGTAGTGCCAGAAGGGCTTGGTCAAACCCGTTAAGCGGGCGGCAACATACTGTGCAGGCGCGCGGCGAATATATCGGCATAACCGGGGGACACATTTCGTGCGGTATGCCCGATCGACACCATAAAAAAGTCACGGAAAAGAATGCCAAACAAGATTCACGTCGTCGTGGCGGACGATCACGACTCCATTCGCGCGGGCGTCCGATCTCTGCTGCGCGACAAGCCGAATATCGAAATTGTCGGCGAAGCTGCCGACACCCGTGGTCTCGCGAAGCTGCTCGATGCCTGCGCATGCGACGTCGTCGTGTCGGACATCGGCATGCCGGGCCTCGACGGAGACACCAGCGCGGTGCCGCTATTGCGCCGGCTGCTACGGCGCACGCCGCATCCCCACGTGGTCGTGCTGACCATGATTGGGCGCGCGCATGTGTTGACCGGCTTGCGCAATATCGGCGTGACTGGAATCGTCGACAAGCGCGACGCCGTGGACGCATTGATCGACGCAATCGAAGCCGTTGCCGCCGGGGGCACCCATTTATCGGAACAGGTTCGGGCCGCACTTGCGACCGCGGAGCCTGCGCCGCCCCGGCGCGGCGGTGTGATGAGCGCACGCGAGTGGGAGGTGTTTCAACTCTACGTGCGAGGCCTCGCGGTGCACGAGATCGCCACACGTCTGCGACGTAGCGACAAAACCATCAGCACGCAAAAACGCAGCGCGATGCGCAAGCTCGGACTGGAAACAGAAGCCGACCTGATCAACTACGCCACTCAGATTGGGCTGATATGAGGCGCAGCAACGGTCACAAATTCTTTTCTCGATGGATTTGAGGTAGCCCTTATCAGACTTATCTGATTGCCGTGGCGTGGGGGGCACCCAATAATCCTGGCGCGCCTGTCATTGCGCGCCTTGCGCCGCAACGGCCAAGCGGCTGGCTCGTGATCCGATTACCAATGGATCAGGGGAATCCGGTGCAGACCTCTTCGCGCGATCGTTTGGCGTCTGTGCCTCATACTTGATGGACGGGATAGAGATGTTTGCGCTAGGCAAGCGATTGTGCAGCGAGGGTGTGGGTACGGCTTGGCTCGTGTTCGTCGGCTGCGGCAGTACGGTGCTGGACACCACAGGCGTGCTGCAGGGCACTGGCGCGTTGCAAATGTCGTTGGCGTTCGGTCTTGCGCTTGCTACCGGCAGCTATGCCTTCGGCAAGATTTCCGGCGCGCATTTCAATCCTGCCGTCACCATCGGCCTGACGATCGCGCAGCGCTTTCCCGTGCGTGATGTCTTGCCCTATATCGCTGCGCAAATCTGGGGCGCAATAGTCGCCGCGGCGCTTCTCGCCTACCTCGCCAGCGGCCGGCCAGGTTTCGAACTCTCCGCGAGTGAATTCGCGGCGAACGGCTTCGGCGCTCATTCGCCCGCCGACTATCCATTGCATGCGGCGCTCGTCGTGGAATTCGTGCTGTCGTTCGTGTTTGTCGGAGCATGCCTGCTGGTCGTCGTTCGAAAAGAGGTGGCAACGATTGCGCCATTCATCACCGGCGCATGTCTGATGCTCGTCTACCTGGTGTCCATTCCGATCACCAATGGAGCGGTCAATCCCGCACGCTCGACCGCGCAGGCGCTGTTCGTCGGCAACTGGGCGCTGGATCAGTTGTGGCTGTTCTGGGCCGCGCCGTTGGCCGGAGCAATCGCGGCTGGCGTGCTGTTTTCGTTTCTGGACGGCGGAGCCGATTCGTCTTCGGTGTCGTTGGTGGACGGGCAGGGTGACGTTTCGTGAGCGAGGGGCGGTACTCACCACTTCCGGTCGATGCGCGGCGTTTGTTGCGGTGTCTTTGGCCGCGCTCGCCGCGCCACTCAATGACGCATTGGCTCGCGTTTTTCCTGCTGGCGGTTACGGATGCGGTCTGCATGGCCGGACCTGCCGGCGCTGCGTCACAGCCACCAGTAATTTCTGCAGTGGGAGCGGGTTCTTCCGCGTCGTCATCCATTGCATTTCCTGCCAGATTGACGGTCGGCATTCTCGAAGGAGGCTGGGCGCCGTTCGACATTCCGCTGGGCGGCCGGCTCGCCGGCGTCAGCGGCGACCTGTTGCGCGCGCTCGTGGGGCCGAACGTCGTCATCGAGACGAAGAGCTTTCCCGACATGGCCAGGCTGGTCGCCGCGGCTTGCGCCGGCGAGGTCGACCTGCTGACGAGCATAGCGCGCACGCCGGAGCGCGAGCGCTGCCTCAGCTTTACGGCTCCTTACTTCCACTCGTTCGCCTCGGCCGTCGTGCGTCGCGACGACGCCCGGCATGTGAACCCCACCGACCTCGCTGGCGCGCGTATCGCGATCGAGCGCGGTTTTGCGCGTGAGCGTTTGTTGCGCGCAGGTTTTCCTCGCGCGAGTATCGTCTCGTTCGCGAGCACGCACGAAGCGCTGAACGCGCTACTGCATGGCGATGCAGACGTCTACTTCGGCTTCACGCCGGTCGTGCAATACGAACTGGCGACCGACGCGTATCGCAAGCTGCGCGTAGCGTTCGAGCAAGGCGGCAAAGCGCTCGACCTGCGCTTTGCCGTATCGCCTCGCCAGCCTGCTTTGCGCGATCAGCTGAACCGCGCGCTCGTGTCGATGAATCCCGCCGAGGCCGCCGCGATACGCGCGCGCTGGCTGTCCGGCAACTTCAACGCGGCGCCCGCGCCGCATGCACCACGTTTCACGTTGACGCCGGAAGAGAAGAACTGGCTGCGTTCGCTGCCGCCGTTGCAGGTCGGCTTCGACAACGACTGGGCGCCGTTCAGCTATGTTGATTCCGCAGGGCGCCCCGTCGGTCTGACCGCCGATTACCTCACGTACCTGAGCAGCACGCTCGGTGTCGTGTTCAACCGCGCGCGCATGGCCGACTGGGCCGCCGCCGTCGAAGCGTTCCAGCGTGGCGACCTCGCGATGCTGTCCTCCACGTCGAGTCGCGCCGCGCTTCTGGTAGGCGCCGACCATAGCCGTGTGTACGAGAGCGATCCGCTGGTGATCGTCGGGCGGAGCGGCGCGCCGCCCCCATGCTCGTTCGACGACATCACGTCGTGCCGCGTCGTGATGTCGCCGCACGTGGCCGGCTCGGTGCCGCTCGCGTTGGAAGCGGTGCCGGTCGATCACATCGTCGTCGCGGCGAGCCTGGGCGAGGCGCTGCGCATGGTCGCGAGCGGCGAGGCCGACGTGCTGGTCGGCAACGCGGCCGCGATCAACGTGCAACTGCGGCAGCACTACGTCGGCGCGCTCAGGGTGCTCGACTCGCTCGGCGAATCCGACTCGTTGTATTTTGCTGTGCGCGAGGATCTGAGCCCGCTCGTCAAGCTGATCGATCGCGCGTTGCAGGCGATGCCGGCAGCCGAAAAGCAGCGCATCCGGCGCAAGTGGGTGAGTCCCGCCGCGCCGGACAACGCCGTATGGAGCGTGACTGCGGTGCGGCTGCTGCCGGTGCTGATCGGCATCGGCGTCGTGCTGCTGGTCACGTTGCGCGCGTACGTGCTGCTGCAACGCGAAGTCCGGCTACGCAAGCAGACCGAGCGCGAACTCGCACTGCAATTGAACTTCCAGGAAACGATGATGAAGATGGTGCCGTATCCGCTCATCGCGAAAGGCCTGGACGGACGGTACATCGCGATCAACGAGGCCTATGAGAAAGCGTGCGGGCTGGAGCGCAAGGACGTGCTCGGGCGCACGACGACCGAGGTCGGCACATGGGGCGACGCAAACAGCCGCGTGCTCGACGACATCACGGGCGAGATCCTGCGCGGCGGCGGCATAGCGAAAGTCGAACTCCAGTTCGAGGACGGCGCTGGCGAGACGCGGCATGGGATTTTCTGGACGAGCGTCTGCGAGGCCAGCGATGGGCAGCCGGCGTACGTGCTTGGCACGATGGTCGACATCACCGACATCCGGCGCGCTGAAATGCGCGCGAGCGAAACCGAACGGCGCCTGTTCGACGTCACGCGCTCGTTGCCCGCCGTCGTGTTCCAGTTGCGGCGCTCGCCGTCCGGCGCGTATTCCTTCCCGTACATCGGCGGCGACACGCGGCATCTGCTCGGCGAGGGTGATTGGCATGGGGGGGCACGGGTCGATTTCCAACGAGTGTCGGAGCTGGATCGGCCGCGCGTTCTCGCCGAGCTCGAGCGTTCCGCGAGCTGCGCCTCCCCAGTGCATATGGAGTTCCGCCTGGAAAACGCCGGTCAACTGAAGTGGGTGCGGGCCGAGCTGGTGCCGCGGCGAGAAGCCGATGGCAGCATCGTTTGGAGCGGCTATTGGGTCGATGCGAGCGTCGAGCGCGCGCGTTCGGAGGAACTCGCGCGGGCACGCGATGTGGCCGAGGCGGCCTCGCGCGCGAAGGACGACTTCTTCGCGATGATGAGCCACGAAATCCGCACCCCGATGAACGGTGTGCTCGGTCTCGTCGAAGTGCTCGAGCGCACGCCGCTCAGTACCGATCAGAGCGAAATGCTCGGCATGATCCATGAGTCGGCGGGCGCGCTGCTGCAGATTCTCGATGATTTGCTCGATTATTCGAAGATCGAGGCGGGGCGGCTCACGCTCGAAGCCGAGCCGATCGATCTGCGCGAACTCGTCGATAACGCGGTCGGCCTGCTCGCGGGGCGCGCCCACGAAAAAGGGCTGAAAGTGCGCGTCGACATCGCGACCGACGCCGCCGCGACGCTCCGCGGCGACAGCGTGCGTCTGCGCCAGATTCTGTTCAATCTGCTTGGCAATGCGATCAAGTTCACGTCGAAGGGCGAGGTGGGTGTGAGCGTGGCGGTCGTCCAGGATCGCGCGGACTCGCAGACGTTGGAGCTGATCGTTGAGGACACCGGCATCGGCATCGCGCCGGATGTTCAGGCGGGCCTGTTCGAGCCGTTCGTGCAGGCCGAGTCGTCCACCACGCGGCGCTTCGGCGGTACGGGCCTTGGGCTGACGATCTGCCGCAAGCTGATCGACCTGATGAACGGCACGCTCGCGCTGCGCAGCGAACCGGGCCACGGCACGAGGATGACCGTGCGGCTGACGATGCCGATCGTCGAGCAGCGTTATTCGATCAACGGTCTGCGCGGCAAACGCGCCGTCGTGATCACGCGAGATCCGCGCGTCGGCCGCGCTCTCGCACACTTCGGCGAGGCGCTCGGGCTCGAACTGCGCAGCCTCTCGGCCGCTGCGGCGACGCAGGGCAAAAGCGACGTGCTGAGCCGCGCGGATCTGCTGTTCGTCGGCGAGAACGTCACGTTGCCCGCACAGATCGGCGCAAATGCGCGTGTCGTCACGCTGACCGAAAAGCCGATGCCGACGGGTTACCGCATCCTCGACGACAAGGTGCGCGTGAGCATCAATCCGATTTCGTGGCGCGGCCTCGGCGCCGCATGCGCGGCCGCGATGACGGGCCTGTCGTCGATGTCCCCGATGGTACCGCGAGCGCCAGGCGTGCCGTTCTCGACCGATGGCGTCGCGCCGCCGCCTGATCGTGAATGCGCGATCGCGAGCGGGCGACTGATTCTTGTCGCGGAAGATCACCCAGTCAATCAGGAGTTGATCCGCCATCAACTCGCCCTGCTGGGGTTCGCGTGCGACGTCGCGAACGACGGCGCCGAAGCGCTTCTCGCGCTCGAGCGCACGAGCTATGGCTGCCTGATCACGGACTGTCACATGCCGAACCTGTCTGGTTACGAACTGACTCGCCGTATCCGCGAAGCGGAGGCACTGCGCGGCGGCGCGCAGCGTCTGCCGATACTCGGCATCACGGCCAATACCGCGCCCGACGACCTGAGGCTGTGCCGCGAAGCCGGCATGGACGACAGTCTGATCAAGCCGACTCGGCTCGCCACGTTGCGCGACTACCTGAGCCGCTGGTTTGGCACCGACACCGTTCGGCACCCCGCGCCGGCAGAAACATGCGGTCGCGAATCGTCTGCGCCGGCCGGCGAGCGGCAGATCACGCAGCGCGTCGGTGTCGAACCGTACGTGCCCATCGAACTAGCACGCATGACGCAGTTATGGGGAAGCGAGTCGACGGTCAAGGCGTTGCTCGGTTCATTCCTCTCGTCGATGCGCGAAGACTTCAACGCGCTTGCGACGTTACTCGAACGCGCGGACACGGGGCGGGTGCCCGAGTGGCTGCATCGGGTGTTGGGGGCGGCCAGCGTGCTGCGGTATCAGCCACTCGTACACGCGCTCGAAGCCTATCGTCGCGACATTGTCGCGAAGTCGCCCGAGCAGTTGCGTAACGAGGGGCATGCGCTAATCCGCCAATGCGAGGCGATGCTCGATGGCATCGAACAGCAGGCCGCATTGCTCGCCTAGCGGGCGGTGACCTCGCGCGAATACGCGGCCGATTCAAACGGCCGCGACCAAAATCGGGACGAAAAAAAACGCGGCCGAAGCCGCGTTAAAGATTTGGAGACATCCTTCGATGAAGGAGTCACTTCTCGCAAATCGGAGCATACCAGGAACAGCGTCATTTATTCATTACAAATCGCGCAATTAACTTTTCGATTAAATCGATTAAAACGATTTCGCACTACGTTTTTGCCGGTATTTTAGGCATATCGTGACGAACGCCTGCGCGCATTGCGCACCTTGCCCATCAGGCCTTCGGTTTTAATCACAGTCCGGTTCGAATTAAAGCGGCCCGCGCAAGCCACCATCCCAACCTCACCGGCTCCAAATGATTTGCACTAGTATGTGGAAGCTCCGCACGGCCGACACGGGTGCCGCGGCGGCGCGTCAATGTCCGGAGAAGACCATGATTTCGCTGCGAAAATTGAATCTGGCCGTGGTGGTATGGGCGCTTGCGTCGGGCGCTGCGTTCGCGGATACGGTTGCGCTGAAGGCGAATCTCCAGCCGTCGAGCGAAGTGCCGCCGCGCGTGAGTCACGGGCACGGCATGCTGAATGCGACCTTCGACACGTCCACCCAATCGCTGCAGTGGACTGCTACTTACGAAGACTTGAGCAGTCCGGTCACCGCCGCGAATTTCCACGGTCCCGCGCCGGTTGGCCAGAACGCGAAGGTCCAGGTGCCGATCGAGAAGAATGGCCTCGCGAGTCCGATCAAAGGCACGGCGAAGCTGACCGAGCAGCAGGTCACGGATCTGATGGCGGGGCAGTGGTACTTCAATGTTCATACCGCGCAGAATCCGACGGGCGAAATTCGCGGGCAGGTGTTGCCGGCGAACTAGGCGTGGGCCTCGCGTGGGCCGAGCGCGCGTGCCGCGGCCAAAAGCAGCTTCACACCGTTAGAACCCGCCAACCAACGGCGTCCCCGCCACCGCCCGTACCATGACGGGACTTCAACGAAGGAGCATGTCCCGATGAGCTGGCAAAGCGCGCTCGCTTGCTGGTATTTGCGCAAGCAGTTCCGGCCCGAAACCCTCAAACCGTCTATCAACGTCGAGCGGGCGCGCGCGCTGACCTCGAAGCGGGTGTGGTCGCCACGCGTGCCGCGCGGCTGGCATCTTCGCGAAACGTATGGCGCGGGCGAGGCGCCGCTCGTCGGCGAATGGCTGGAACGCGTTGACGGCGGCACGGCCGGCGGCGCGGAGCCGACGGTGCTGTATTGCCACGGCGGAGGCTACTACTTCTGCTCGCCGCGCACCCATCGGTCGCTAACGTTCGCTCTCGCTACCCGCGCGGACGCGCGGCTCTTCTCCCTCGACTACCGCCTCGCGCCCGAGCATCGCTTTCCGGCCGCGCTTGACGACGCCACTGCCGCCTATCGACAACTGCTCGCGATGGGCATCGCACCGAGCTCGATCGTGGTCGCCGGCGACTCGGCCGGCGGCGGCCTCGCGCTCGCCACGCTGGTCGCGCTGCGCGACGCCGGCGCACCGATGCCCGCTGGCGGCCTGCTGTTCTCGCCGTGGACCGATCTGGCGACGACCGGCGCGAGCCTGCGCACCAACGACAGCGTCGATCCGATGTTCTGTGGCGCCTCGATCGAGCGCGCGGCCAAGCTCTATCTCGGCGACGCGCCGGCCACGCATCCGTACGCGTCGCCGGTCTACGCGGACCTGCGCGGTCTGCCGCCGCTGTTCTTGCAGGCGGGCAGCACCGAGGTGCTGCTCGACGACGCGCGCCGCGTCGCCGACAACGCGCATGCGGCAGGAGTCGATTGCGAATGCGAGGTGTGGAAAAACCTGCCGCACGTGTGGCCGATGTTCGCGCCGTTCATGCCGGAGGCGAACCGCGCGCTCGATCGCGCGGCCGCCTTCGTGCGACGCGCGACGAGCCGCGCCGCGAACAGGGCTCAGGCGTCGAGCGTGACGTCGAGCGTCCGATAGACGGCTTCGATCGTTTGCTGGCCGTATTGCCGCTCGAGCCGCCGCACGGTGAAGTGCCCGTGCGCGACCTGCTGGAAGTGATCGATAAACACGGTGTTGACCATCGCGCCGAGCACCGCGCCGATCGCGGGAATCGATTTGGCAGCGATCTGTTCGCTGACCTGCACCGAAAAGCGCGCGGCGATCGCGTTGAGCAGCCGCAGCAGCGCCGCCGAGCCGTGGGTCGTGAAGCCCTTGCTGGCCACCTCGGACGACGCCTTCGACACCGCCTGCGCTAGCGCGCCGCGCATGAAGAAGTAGCCGAGGTCGGCGTCGTCGTCCTCGCTCGATGTACCACCCATGCCGAGCACGGTCAGGCATTGCAGCTGCGTGTCGACCGAGGTCAGGTCCTCGCCCTCGCTGCGCGCGATGTCGCAGATCGAGCGGAACATCAGCGTAGTCGTGACCGGCAGCTCGACTGGCAGCGCGATCAATCCAAACGCGCCGCCGGCCGCCCCGGTGGTCGCGACCGCGAACTTGTGCAGCAGGTTGTTCGGCTTGTCGGGCGCGAGAAGCCTGGCGTCGTCGCGGCGGCCGAGCGTGCGTAGCGCGATCGACAGACATTTGCGCAACGCGGTCTGCGTCGCATCGGACACTTTTTGGTTGGCGAACGCCGGGATGCGCGACAGCAGCTTCTCGATCGGCGCGCCGACGACGCTCGCGAGCTTCATCGTGAGCGCGGGGCTTTCGAGCTGGTGTTTCGCGCGCCGCAGCGCGGCGAGGTCCTGCTCCGATAAGGATGGTGCTGCGAGCGAACTCGGCTGCATGGGCCTCCCTGGCATGTCGTGTCTTGGGTACCTGGAGTCAGTCTACCGCGTTGCAAGACGCGTTCCGTCCCGCTTGGCGCGTCGCACCATGGTATGATCCCCAATCTTTTGACACGTCAACTTTTGCTCCATCAAAAATGGCTGTCCATACCGCCGCCCACCATTCGAGTGGGCAAGTCTTACCGTTCCGCGAATCCCTGCTGGCCATGCTCGGCATCTCGTTTGTCACGATGCTGGTCGCGCTCGACCAGACCGTGGTCGGCACCGCGCTGCCCACCATCGTGTCCGAACTCCGAGGCTTCGAGTTGTACGCATGGGTCGCAACCTCGTATCTGCTGACCTCGGTGATCACCGTGCCGATTTTCGGGCGGCTTGGCGATTATTACGGGCGCAAGCCGTTCGTGATTGCGTCGATCGTCGTGTTCACCGGCGCCTCGGTGCTGTGCGGCGCGGCCAACAGCATGCTGTTTCTCGTGCTCGCGCGCGGGTTGCAGGGCATTGGCGGCGGCATGCTCGTCGGCACCGCGTTCGCATGCATTCCCGATCTGTTCCCCGATTCCGTCGTGCGGCTGCGCTGGCAGGTGCTGATGAGCTCGGCGTTCGGCATCGCCAATGCGGTCGGCCCGTCGCTCGGCGGTTTTCTCACGCAGTACTACGGCTGGCGCTCGGTGTTCTATGTGAATTTGCCGGTCGGGCTGCTGTCGCTGTTTTTCGTCTGGCGTTTCCTGCCGCATCTGCGGCACGTCGAACATACCGGCAAAATGCGGCTCGACTGGCCCGGCGCGCTGCTGATCGCGATCGCGCTCGGCTCACTGCAGTTGTTCGTCGAATTGCTGCCGAAGCACGGCGTCACGCTGAGCGCGTTCGCGCTGCTCGGGCTCGCCGTCGCGTCGGCCGTCACGCTGTGGAAATGGGAAAAGCGCTGCCCGACCGCGATCCTGCCCGTCGACATGTTCCGCAACCGCAGTCTGGCCGCGCTGTTCACGCTGGCCGTGCTCGGCGGCTTCACGATGTTCTCGCTGCTGTTCTACGCACCGCTGCTGTTCCAGGGCGGCTTCGGCATGTCGCCGAAAGAGGCGGGCCTCGTGATCACGCCGCTCGTCGTGTTCATCACGATCGGCAGTATCGCGAACGGGCGCGTCGTGTCGCGGGTGAAGAATCCGAACCTGATGCTGTACATCGGCTTTGCGATGGTCGCGCTGTCATGCCTTGGCATCGTCGTCGCGACCCGTTCGATGCAGCAATGGGTGCTGATGTCGTTCATGGTCGTCGGCGGCCTCGGGCTCGGTTTCGTGATGCCGAACCTGACGATCTTCGCGCAGCAGACCGCGGGCCGCGAACACCTCGGCATCGCGACCGCGCTGCTGCAGTCGCTGCGGATGATCGGTGGCATGATCGGCACGGCGCTGACCGGCACGCTCGTGACCCACATGTACAAGAGCGGTGTGCGCAATGCGCTCGAAGGCGCGGGCGCGTCGCACTGGTTCGCCGATCTCGGCGATCCGCAGATCCTGATCAACCGCGATGCGCAGACCACGCTCGTCGACCAGTTGACCCACGCTGGCCACAACGGCGCGATGTTGCTCGAAAGTGCGCGCGAGGCGCTGGTCGGGGCGATTCATCTGGGTCTCGCGATGGCCGCGGTGATCGCCGTCGTGTCGGTGTGGCAAACCCGCCGCGTGCCGCCGATCAAGCTGCAGCGCAAGCTCGAGCCGGTGATTCACGCAGACTGATTTTTGAACTTGGTGTTGGACAGGCAGATTATGGAAGAACAGGACCGCGTCGCCGTCATGCAGCAATTTGGTCGCACGTATCGGGCGTTCATGTCGGCATTCGAGGCCCAGGTGGGGCATCCGTTGCCACGCTGGCGCATTCTGCTCGCGCTGCGCGAGCAGGCCGGCGAGTCGTCGCAGAAGCGGCTCGTCGAGCGGTTGCGCGTCGATCCTGGCGCGCTCACGCGACAGTTGAAGGCGCTCGAAGGGTTGGGCTGGATCGCGCGCAGCATGGATACGCGCGATAACCGCGTGACCAACGTGCGCCTGACCGAAGCGGGCCACGCCGCGACCGAAGCGAGCCTGCCGCGTCGCAACGCGTTCTTGCACAACACGATGGCCGGGTTGCCGGATCAGGCGCTCGCGGCGTTGTCGAGCGCGCTGAAAATGTTGGAGACGCGCATCGGCGAGGTGACGGCCAACGCCGGCGCCGCGACCGTGGCCGCCGCGCCGCAGGAGACCGCTGGCGACAAGGCGGCGCAGCGCATGTGATTTTTAGTCCGCGCGTGGCGATAAAAAAGGCTGTGAGCCCAAGGGCGCACAGCCTTTTTCTTTGGCGGAACAGATCGCGCTTGAGTCAGCGCGGCGTGGTCCGATCAGAAGAACGTCTCGATCACTTCCTTCACGCGATACTGCGGATCGACGACCAGCACCTGCTTCCACTTGTCGAACGTCAGGCACGGATGCGAGATGTCGAACGCGATCATGTCGCCCACTTTCAGATCGGCGCCCGCGGGAATGCGCAGATACGCGTGCTGATCCATCAGACCGAAGATTTCCCAGCCCTCGCTCGCGGCGATGTCGCGCGGCGCTTGCTGACCCGGGCGATAGTGGCGCGCCGGCTCCGGCATGCCTGCGTCGAACGCGGAGTCGCGTTTGCCGAGGCCGATGATCGCGCGATCCGGCTCGGGAATGGACTGCACGTACGCCCACAATTGCAGCGCCGGCAGCAAGCCTTCGCCCATTTTCTTCGCGACCGGATTGCGCTTGAAGATGTCGGTCTGCGCCTTGCGATAGATGCCGACGTCATGCGTCAGGTAGCAGCCGGGACGCAGCACGACCTCGACCTTGCCGGATTGCGTCGCCTGCGCGAACTCTTCGGCGACCACGTCGTACCACGCCGATCCCGCGCCCGATAGCACCGCCGGCGAGCGCGCGAAACGCCCCTGCTCGACAAGTTCGCGAGTGACCGCAACCGCGCCTTGCAGGAACGCGCGCACTTCGGGTTCTTCCTTCAGCACGCCTTCGTACAGTTCGACCCCCGCGAGCTTCAGCACGTCCGGATAGCGCGCGATCGCGTCGAGCACCGCGTTGCGCTGCACTTCGTCGCGCACGCCGGTGCGTCCACCCGGCACGCCGAGTTCGAGCAGCACCTGCAGTGGCTTCTTCACCGAGGTGAAGAATTCGCCGAGTTGCTCGACGCCTTCAGCCGAATCGACGAGGCAGAAGAATTCGAAATCCGGATCGCTGAGCAATTCGGCGATCATCATCATGTTGTGACGGCCGACCAGCTGATTCGCCATCAGGATGCGCGAGACGCCGCCGTGGTACGCCGCGCGCACCTGATGAGCAGTGGCGAGCGTGATGCCCCACGCACCGGCTTCGAGCTGACGGCGAAACAGTTGCGGCGCCATCGTGGTCTTACCGTGAGGCGCGAGCTTGACGCCGTATTCGGCAACGAACGCCTGCATCCACTTCAGGTTGTGCTCGACGCGATCGGCGTACAGCACCGCGGCCGGCAGACTGACGTCCTCGGCGAGCAGGTTCCACTCGAGGCGCGCGGCGTCCGTCAGCTGGATGCTCGTGCCCGGAACCATGCCCAAGCCCTTGCTATAAGGATCAATCGTCGCGCCCTGATAGTTTGTAACTTTCATGTCTCCGTGCTCCATCGTCCGGGTAAATTGAGTTAGATTTGACTTTACCATGTTACCGAAAGTACGATGTCTGAACGAATGTTATTTAGTACCATGGGTTTCGAAGGCCGCCGGAAAGGGCCGCGAAAGCCGTGCCGCGAACCCCACCGCCTGCCATGAACCGTAGCGCCGAACCGCTCGCTTTCGACATCGTCGCGCGCATTGCCGAGTGCGCGCCGGAGTTGCGCTCGGCCGAACGCAAGGTCGCCGCGCTGATCCTCGACGATCTGACCGGCGCGTCGCGCGCGAGCATCGGCGCGCTGGCACAGCAGGCCGAGGTCAGCATCGCGACCGTCACGCGCTTCGCGAAGGCGGTCGGCTGCCGCGACGTGCGCGAACTCAAGCTGCGGCTCGCGCAGGCGGCCGCGGTCGGTCAGCGGTTTCTCGAGCGCGACACCGCAAGCGACGCACCCGAGCCGATCGCCACGCGCGTCTTCGACGAGCTGCAAACGGCGCTCGCGCACAATCATCAACTGCTGCGCCAGGCGCCGCTCGCCGAAGCGGCGGCCGCGCTGCGCGATGCGCGCATGATCTACGTGTTCGGCATGGGCGGCGGCTCGACCGCGCTCGCTGACGAAATGCGTTTCAGGCTCGTGCGCCTCGGCCGCCCGGTCGCGACCTATCAGGACGGGCTGTTGCAGCGCATGGTGGCGAGCACGGTGTCGCGCGAGTGCGTCGTGATCGCGCTGTCCACCACGGGGCGTGTGCCCGAGATGGTCGAGAACTGCAAGATCGCGCGCAGCTACGGTGCGACGGTGGTCGCGCTGACGGCGCCCGCGTCGCCGCTGGCGAAGCTCGCCAACTGGCTGATCCCGATCGTCGCGTTCGAAACCGATTTCATTTACAAGCCGTCGTCGTCCCGTTACGCGATGATGATGGCGCTCGATGTGCTCGTCACCGAACTTGCCGTCAGTCAAGGCGACGAAAGCCGCGAATTGCTGCGCCGCATGAAGCACGCGCTCGACGCGCACCGCGGCGGCGGCGATCGACAACCGTTAGGAGATTGATCCATGCATTCGCATCCCGAAGCGGCCGACACGCTGATCGTCGGCGCGCAACTGTACGACGGCACCGGCGAGCCGCCCGTCGAGCGCGACGTGGCGATCCGCGACGGGCGCATCGCCGCGATCGGCAATCTGTCGAACTGGCTCGCCGAAGAGGTGATCGAGGCCGAGGGGCGCGCGCTCGCGCCGGGCTTTATCGACGTACACACGCACGACGACACGCATGTGATCCGCTCGCCGCAGATGCTGCCGAAGATCACCCAGGGCGTGACGACAGTGATCGTCGGCAATTGCGGGATCAGCGCGTCGCCGGTATCGCTGAAGGGCGATCCGCCCGATCCGATGAACCTGCTCGGCGAGCGCGACGCGTTCCAGTACCCGACCTTCGCCGACTATGTGAACGCGGTGAACGCCGCGCGGCCGGCGGTGAACGTCGGCGCGCTGATCGGCCACACGGCGTTGCGCAACAACCAGATGGACCGGCTCGATCGCGCGGCGACTGCCGAGGAAATCGAGCGCATGTGCGCGCAGCTCGAGGAAGCGCTCGCGCACGGCGCGCTCGGTCTCAGCTCGGGGCTCGCATACGGTTCGGCGTTCGCCGCGCCGACCGAGGAAGTGATGGCGCTCGCCGAGCCGCTCGCGGCCGCGGGCGCACTGTACACGACCCATATGCGTACCGAGTTCGACGCGATTCTCGACGCGATGGACGAGGCCTACCGCGTCGGTCGTCATGCGCGTGTGCCGGTCGTGATCTCGCATCTGAAGTGCGCGGGGCCGTCGAACTGGGGGCGCAGCGTCGAGGTGCTGAAGTCGCTCGAAGGCGCGCGCGGCGGGCAGCCGGTCGGTTGCGACTGCTATCCGTACAACCGCAGCTCGTCGACGCTCGATCTGAAGCAGGTGACAGGCGACATCGACATCACGATCACGTGGTCCGAGCCGCATCCGGAAATGGCGGGCAAGCTGATCAAGGAAGTCGCGGCCGAATGGGGCGTCTCGCAGCAGGAGGCGGGCAAGCGCCTGCAGCCGGCCGGCGCGGTCTATCACAACATGTCCGAAGACGACGTGCGGCGCATCCTGTCGCATCCGGCGACGATGGTCGGTTCCGACGGCCTGCCGAACGATCCGCTGCCGCATCCGCGGCTGTGGGGCGCGTTTCCGCGCGTGCTCGGCCACTATGCGCGCGATGCCGCTTTGCTGCCGCTCGAGGAAGCGGTGCGCAAGATGACGAGCCTGTCCGCGCGCCGCTTCGGACTCGCGCAACGCGGCGAAGTGCATATCGGCTATCACGCCGACCTCGTGCTGTTCGATCCGGCGAAAGTGCGTGACGTGGCGACGTTCGACAAGCCCCAGCAGCCCGCTGCCGGCATCGACGCGGTGTGGGTCAACGGCGTGCTGTCGTATCGCGATGGCGCGGTGACGGGCGAGCGGGCTGGCCGGTTCGTCACGCGCGGTGCGCCGTCGAAGGGCGATGCGCAGGGCGCGTTCTGATTTTTTATCGATTGATGGCGGTACGCGCGGCGAGGGCGCCGCGCGTGCCCGACTTTTTAAGGAGTGTGACAATGAAGCGATATGGCGTGGAAGGCGGAAAGGGAACGGGCGGTCAGGTGATGCCGTTCGCGCGCGCGGTCGAGGCGGACGGCTGGCTGTTCGTGTCGGGCCAGACGCCGATGGAAAACGGCGAAGTGATCAACGGCGGCATCGTCGAGCAATCGCACAAGGCGATCCAGAACGTGTTCGCGATTCTGAAGGAAGCGGGCTATGGCGCCGAGCACGTCGTGCGTTGCGGCGTGTGGCTCGACGATCCGCGCGACTTCGCGTCGTTCAACAAGGTGTTTCGCGAGTATTTTGGCGAGAATCCGCCGGCGCGCGCGTGCGTGGTGTCGTCGATGGTGATCGACTGCAAGGTCGAGGTGGATTGCGTCGCTTATAAGAAGCCGGCGGCCTGATCGCTTTGATGGCTTTCATGTGACGAGGGCGCCGCAGGTCGTGATGGCCTGCGGCGCCCTCGTCGCGTTTACCGCTGTTTTTTTGTGTTGGAGTTACTGCCGCGCGAGCCGCATGTTGTCCGGCATCGGCAGGTTGTAGTTGGTGCGGAACGGGTTGATGTCGAGCCCGCCGCGACGCGTGTAGCGCGCATACACGGCCAGCTTCAGCGGTTTGCACATCTTCATGATGTCGACGAAGATTCGCTCGACGCATTGCTCATGAAACCCGGTGTGATTGCGGTACGAGATGATGTATCGCAAGAGGCCCGCGTGATCGATCTGCGGGCCGGCGTAGTGGATCTGCACGCTGCCCCAGTCCGGCTGACCGGTCACCGGGCAGTTCGACTTCAGCAGGTTCGAGAACAGCGTTTCCTCGACCGGCGCTTCGTCGCGCGCCGCGCTCAAAAGTGACGCGTCCGGCTGATAGACGCTCGCCTCGAGTTCGAGCCGGTCGAGCGACAGACCGGCGAATTCTTCCATTTTCAGCTTGCCGAATTCGTGCGGTGTGCTCAGATGTACCGACACGGTCGCGCCGCACGACGCGGACACGTCGCGCCTGATCGTGTCGCGCACGCTCTCGGCCGAGTCGAACGCAGTCTGCGCGAACGAGCCCAGATACAGCTTGAACGATTTCGACTCGACGATGTTCGGCGAGTCGGCCGGCACGAAGAACGTCGCGACGGCGATCTGCGGCTTGCCGCGCGCGTTCAGCCACGACAGCTCGTAGGCGTTCCAGATGTCGGTGCCGAAAAACGGCAGTCGCGCGGTAATGCCGATCGCCTCGCGCGCATGGCTGCGCGCAATCGGAAATAGCAGCGTCGGATCGTATTGTTCGGTGTAAGTCGAGGACTTGCCGAGCGGGGATTGTTCGGGTGTCATGATGCGTTCACGATGCCACTCAGCACGTGCCCGGTCGCGGTTACGACGCGAGCCGATTCGCAGTGGCCGATCTGGTCGTCGAAGAAAAAGTCGGGCTCGAACTCGCGCAGAAATGCGCTTTTGTCGAGGCCGCCGAGGAACATCGCTTCGTCGATTTCGATGTTCCATGCCATCAGGGTGCGGATCGCGCGCTCATGCGCGGGAGCCGAGCGCGCCGTCACCAGCGCCGTGCGAATGCGCATCGGCGCGGCCGCGTCCGCGAGTTTTTGCAGCCGGTGCAGTGCTTCGAGCAGCGGCTTGAGCGGACCGTCCGCGAGCGGCAGATGCTTGTTGTCGATCTCGTGACCGACGAACGCGCGCAGGCCGTCTTGCTGGAAGATGCGTTCCGCTTCGTCGGAAAACAAGACCGCGTCGCCGTCGAACGCAATGCGGATTTCGTCCGGGTATTTGCTCGCCATTTTCGCCGATTCCGGCAACACGCGTGCGGCTGGGAAGCCAGCGGCGAGCGCATCGCGCACGTCCTGCTGGTTCGCCGACAAAAACAGCGAGGCGTTCAGCGGCTTCAGATAACCGAACGGCGCGCGGCCGCGCGTGAACACGCCGCGCTCGATCGCGAGCCCGTGTTCGCGGCAGGAATGAAACGCGCGCAGACCGCTGATCGGATCGCTGCGCGACAGGATCACCACTTCGACGCGATGACCGCCGGCGTTCAGCGCAAGCAGCTTGCGGATCAGCGGAAACGCCACGCCCGGTTTCGCGGGCACGTTCAGACGCTCGCGCTGCAATGCTTCGTAAGCCTTCAGGTCGCCGGCCTCGTAGACACGGTTCTCTTCCTCGAAGTCGAACAGCGCGCGCGACGAGATTGCGACCACCAGTTTGTCGACGAGCGAAAGCGCCATCGTTGCGTTCCGGTTCGAAGAGATCAGGCGAGGAAGAGACGATAGACCGGATTCTTCGTCTCTTCCCAGCATGGATAGCCGAGCGTTTCGATGAAGCGCTCGAACGCCGCGTGGTCGCTCCCGGGCACCTGAATGCCGACCAGAATCGAGCTGTAGTCCGCGCCCTGGTTGCGGTAGTGGAACAGGCTGATGTTCCAGTTCG